>NZ_BPQL01000125.1 GCF_022179225.1 Methylobacterium goesingense | reverse complement strand
GACGAGGCATTGCGCCGGGAAGCCCCGGCGCAATGCCTCGTCGCGTCCGCGCCGCCGGAGGGATCATGAGCCAGCACTACGACGTCGCCGCCGTTCGTCAGGCGTTTCCGGCTGTCGAGCACGTGGTCTATCTCGACAGCGGCTTCCAGACCCCGCTCTCTCGCCCCGTGAAGGAAGCTTACGAGCGTTTTCTCCAGGAGGGTTTTGAGACCGCCGGTCCGAAGCAGATCTGGCTCAGTCGGTTGGAGGAGACTCGCGTCAAGGTCGCCACCCTGCTGGGCGCCAAGCCCCAGGAAATTGCCTTCACGAAGAACACCTCGGAAAGCATGAACATCGCCGCCAATGCGCTCCCGCTGCACGCTGGCGACAAGGTTCTGATGATCGATGGTGATCATCCCAACAACGCTTACGCCTTCCTCAACTTGCAAAAAAAAGGCGTCGAGATCGTCTTCATCCCGATGACCGAAGTGGTGAACGCGGAGAGCTTCCAGCCCTACATCGACGAGCGGACGCGGGCGATTTCCATGTCGCACGTCACCTTCCACGCGGGTCACCGTTTCGACGTGGAAAGCGTCGGCGATCTGTGCGCGCAGCGCGATCTCTACTTCGTCGTGGACGTCATGCAGGGCATCGGCGTCGTGCCGATCGACGCCAAGGCGATGAAGGCCACCTTCATCGGCTCGGGTACGCACAAGGGCCTGCTGGTGCCTCAGGGGCTCGGCCTACTCTATTGGGACGCGGCACGGATCGAACTGGAACCGGCCTACATGGCGGCAGCCAGCCTCGCCAATCCGCCAGCGGATTTCATCGCGCGAGCGGACAATATGGCCCTGCCGGCGACCGCCGGGCGGTTCGAACTCGGCAACTTCAACCTGCCGGCCATCCAAGGGCTTGGTGCGGCGCTCGACCTCATCGGAAAGGTGGGGATCGAGAACATCCAGAACCACTGCTTTGATCTCGGCGACTACCTGATCGAGCGTCTAGACGAGCTCGATGTCGGCTTGGTCGGACCCCGCAACCGCGAGCACCGCGCGCCGCACATCTATGTCATCGCGCTGCCGGCAGCGGACTGGCTCGACTACTTCACCAGCACCGGCATCCGGGTTTCGCCCGAGCGGGACGGCATCCGGGTGTCCCTCGGCATGTTCAACAACACGGCCGACATCGACCGGTTGGTCGACGCCATCCGCGCCAGGAATGCGCCAGGGATGCCGCAAGCTCGCACCGCTGTGCTGTCGAAGCTCGGCTAACCAGCCGAACAGCTTCTCCCCCAATCCCAGAACGCCGCCCGGAAGGGTTCAATTTCATCGAGAGGAGCAAAGCCGTGTTCTCAGGTCGCGTTTCCACACGAGTGTCCTGCGCGCTCGCCCTCAGCCTCGCCGCGAGTGCGGCATCCGCTGAGAGCCCGACGCTGACCAAAATCAAGCAGACCGGTAGCGTGACGCTCGGCTATCGCGAGGCTTCGATCCCGTTTTCGTACCTTGGCAAGGACCAGAAGCCGACCGGCTTCTCCCTCGATCTGTGCTCGGTGGTCGTCGATAAGATCAAGGCCGATCTCAAGCTCGATAAGCTCGACGTCAAACTTCAGCCGGTGGACTCCTCCAATCGCATTCCGCTCATCCAGAACGGAACCATCGATATGGAGTGCGGGGCGACTTCGAGCAGCGCCGCCCGGCTCAAGCAGGTCTCCTTCACGGTCGCGATCTTTGTCTCCTCCGCGCGGTGGCTGACCAAGGTCTCGTCGGGCATCCAGGACGTGAAGGGGCTCGACGGCAAGGCCGTCGTGGTCACGCAGGGCTCGAACGCCACCAACTTCGCGTTCGGCATCAAGGCCAAGGGAGGCACGTTCAACATTATCCAGGGCAAGGACCACGGCGAGTCGATGTTGACGCTCCAGAGCGGGCGCGCGGCGGCCTTCATGGAAGACGACATCCTGCTTGCCAGCCTCAAGGCCCGCACGTCCGATCCGACCGCGTTCGCCTTCCTGCCCGAGACTTATGCCTTGGTGCCCTATGGACTGATGCTGCCCAAGGGCGACGCAGAGTTCAAAGAGCTTGCGGACGGCGTCCTGAAGGGCCTGATGGCGTCAGGCGCCTTCACCAAGCTCTACGCCAAGTGGTTCGAAAGTCCGATCCCACCCAACGGCGACAACCTGAACTTCCCGATGTCGGACGCCCTGAAGGAGCGTGTCCTCCACCCAAGTGACTCGGTCGAGTTCTGATCCATACCATCGGGGACTTAACGAGCGGCTGGATTTCCCACTTCGGCACGAAACCGGGCGTTCGTTACGTGTTCATTGAAACACCATTTTCCACCCAACCTGGATTTTGGTCATCCTCCGCCAAGCTGCCGTGAAGCGGACCTCCAGAGGTCTGTGAAGGGTCGACAGCGGATCCAGGACGCGGGCTCCATTCGTCAGAGTTCGTCCCCCTTGACCGGTCAACGCCCGAGGCCGCGAGACCGCCCGAAGAGCCTCCACGTCCAAGAGCCCGCGACCGAGATCCGCCGCCCGCTCTGGTACGCGTTGGCGGCCCGCCGTGTCGCCCACGCGGCCATGGCCCTCGGGTGCGGTTCGCAGGACGATGGCCTCGGTTCTTCCGGGACGGCGCGGAAGGCCTGAGCCTCCGGCCTTGTCGCCGGGACGCCGACGTCAGGCCTCGCTGAGCGCCTCCGTCCTGCGCGGCGCGCGCGCCGCAGGGGCCGGCGCCGTCCGGGCCGGTGCCTCGGCGGCCCGGCTCGCCCGCCGGGGGCCGGCGTAGCGGGCGACCTTGCGGGCCGCCAAGCCGAACAGGCCCGCGAGGGCGAGGAGGGTCGCGTCGAACCCCGCGAAGCGCGCCTCGCCGGCGAGGAGCCCGGCCCAGTTGTGATCCACGAGGGCGACGTCGACGGCGACCACCGCGCCGTAGAGGCCGGCGGTGGCCGCGAGCGCCAGCCGCCACGCCCGGCGCTGCGGGTCGGCGAGGGCCGCCACGGTCACGAGCCCCCAGGCGGCGAAGAAGGCCGCGATTTCCCCGTCCGCCCGCCCCGGCAGGTCCGGCGGCAGCAGCCGGTTGGCGAGGAAGTAGACCGCGATTCCCGCCGGCAGGCCCGCCACGCTGCCGATGTTGAGGGCCTGGACGAGGCGCAGGCCGAGATGGGCCCGCGCGCCGGGTTTCGGCAGGCGCGCCACCGACCAGAGCACGAGCCCGGTCGCCACCATGGCCGAGCCCATCAGGCCGCACAGGAAGAACAGCCCCCGCACGGCCGGCCCGGCGAAGTGCGCCTCGTGCAGGCCGACCATCGTGGTGAAGGTCCGGGTCGCCGGCTTGAGGCCCCCCTGCCGGACCTCGCGCACCGTCCCCGTCACCCCGTCGAAGGCGATCTGCGGGTGCTCGTGCGAGAGCCCGTGCGGCTCCTCGAACACCGCCGTCACCACGGCGTTCGCGTCCCGCGGGTTGACGATCGCGAGGCGCTCGAGGGGCTCGGAGACCGTCGCCATGGCGGCGCGCACCATCGGGCCGATGGGCGCCAGCGTGCCGGGCTGTCCGGCGGCGGCGCGCGGCGCCGGGATCTGGCCGCTCTCGGCGAAGAACGTCGGGGCCTCGCCCTTGTAGGCCGTGGTGATGCCCCAGGGCATGTACATCACGCTCAAGGTGACGATGCCCGTGTAGGTGATCATGAGGTGGAAGGGCAGCGCCAGCACGCCGGTGACGTTGTGGGCGTCGAGCCAGCCGCGCTGGGGCGCCTTGTCCCGCCGCAGCGTGAAGAAGTCCGCGAAGATGCGCCGGTGCGTGACGATGCCGGAGATCAGCGCCACCAGCATGATCATGGCGCAGATGCCGACGATCCAGCGGCCCCAGAGCGGGGGCATGTGGAGCTCGAAGTGGAAGCGGTAGAGGAAATCGCCGCCCTTCGTCTCGCGGATCGCGGCCGGCGCGCCCGTGTCCGGATCGAGGCGGGCCTGTCCGGGCGGGGTGCCGGGCTTCGTCCGCCAGAACAGGTCGACGACCGGGCTGTCCGGCTGCGGCAGGCCGATGAACCAGCTCCGTGCCCCGCCCGCATGCTGCTGGAGATGCGCGACGCCGAGCGTGGCCGCCCGCGCCATGGCGTCGGGCGAGAGTGGCGCGATCCGGCCGATCTCGGGCCGCATCCAGCGCGAGATGTCGGCCCGGTAGTAGCTCGCCGTGCCGGTGACGAAGACCGCCAGCAGAATCCAGCCGACGATGAGGCCGGACCAGGTGTGGAGCCAGGCCATGGCCTGGCGGAAGGTCGTCCCCATCGCGTCCTCCGGGAGATGGTGGTGGTCGCGCGACGGCGCTTACCAGCGGTAGCGCAGGGTGGCGTAGACGGTGCGGGGCAGGCCGTAATAGCAGCCGGAATACCCGAAGCAGCCGGTGACGTACTGCTCGTCGAGGAGGTTCTGCACGTTCACCTGCATGGTAAAGCCCTGCAGCGTCGGATCGATGTATTTCAGGTCGTAGGTGGCGAGGGCGTCGACCAGGACGCTCTCCGGAACCTTGAAGGTGTTGGCCGGATCGCCCCAGGACGAGCCGAGGTAGCGCACGCCGCCGCCGAGCCCGAGGCCGATCAGCGGGCCGTCGAGGAAGCGGTAATCCGCGAACATCGAGATGGTGGTGTCCGGCACCTGCACCGGGCTCCGGCCGAGAAGCGGCACGTTCTGGCCGGTGAGCGCGTTGCGGGTGTTGGTGATGTCCGCGACGTTGCGGATGTCGAGGAGCGAGACGCCGCCGATCAGCGTCAGGTTCTCGCTGAGGTTCGCCCGCGCCTCGAACTCGACGCCCTGCACGCCGACCGCGCCGGTCTGCACCACGAACGCGCCACGGCCGGGGGTCGGGTCCGTCTGGGTCGCGTTGGAGCGGCGGATGTCGAAGGCCGCGGCGGTGAGCAGGATGTCGGTGCCGGGCGGCTGGTACTTGATGCCGGCCTCGAACTGGTCGCTGGTGACGGGGTCGGGAACGCGCCCGGCGGTCCCGAAGGCGGTGTCGAAGATCCGGCCGTTGACGATCGGCTCGAAGGCCTCGCTGTAGGAGACATACGGGGCAAAGCCGTTGTCGAACAGGTAGAGCAGGCTCGCCCGGCCCGTGAAGGCGTCGGACGGGACGTTCTGGTTGGCGATGGCGCCCGTGGCGAGGGTCCGGGTGGGGCCGGACTGGCGGGCGACGTCGTAGCGGCCGCCCAGCGTCAGCACGAGGCGGTCGAACTTGATCTGGTCTTGGAAGTAGACGCCGGTCTGCTCGGAGGTGATGCGCGCATCCGCCGTGAAGGCCGGGAAGGCGATGTTCATCTCGTAGTTCGGGTTCAGCAGGTTCAGGCTGGGCGCCGGTACGAACGGCCCCGACAGGGTCCGGGTCTCGAACGTCCGGTGATCGACGCCGACGAGGGCCGTGTGAGCGAAGATCCCCGTGTCGAACGTCGCGACTGCGTTGCTGTCGATGGTGTAGGCGTCGATTCCCACACGCGTTCCGCCGACGAACCGTCCCAGCGTCGGACCGCTGGTGAACGGGCCGTTCGAGACTTCGTCGAAGCTCGAATAGACGCTCCGGTAATTGCCCTCCGTGCGCAGGTAGCGGCCGGCGGAGTGGAAGCGCAGGTTCTCGTTCACGCGGTGGTCGAAGATGTAGCTGATCGAGGCCTGCGTGCGGTCCGAGCGCTCGATGTTGCGGTCGCCATCGTAGAAATCGACCGGCAGACGGCCGATACTGCCATTGCCGAAATTGCGCGGGAACAGCGAGCCCACCGCCGGAACGCCTCCGTAGAAGCCCGAGAACGGATCGCGCTGGTAGTTGCCGATGATGGTGAGCGAGGTGTCGGTCGAGGGCCGCCAGGTGAGGCTGGGGTTGATGAAGAAGCGCTCGACCTGCGTGGTCACCGCCGGGCCGTCGCCCTTCCAGCCGAGGCCCACCAC
Source organism: Methylobacterium goesingense (assembly GCF_022179225.1). Classification (GTDB taxonomy): domain Bacteria; phylum Pseudomonadota; class Alphaproteobacteria; order Rhizobiales; family Beijerinckiaceae; genus Methylobacterium; species Methylobacterium goesingense. The sequence goes on along the minus strand of NZ_BPQL01000125.1, from coordinate 5,173 downwards.
GCGATAGGCGAACTGGTCCGCGAGAGGGCCCGCCTCGGCCGGGATCGGGCCGCCGACATCGAAGCCGCCGCGCACTTCGCTGAAGCCGCCGCCCTGCACGAAGATCTCGCCGTGCTGCGTGAAGCGCGGCACCTTGGAGACGAGGTTGACGATGCCGCCGGGGCCGGACTGCCCGTAGAGCACCGAGGCCGGACCCTTGATGATGTCGACGCGCTCCACCCGGTAGGGGTCGACAGACGGCGTGGCATCACGGCTGCCGGGCAGCGGCAGGCCGTCGAGGAAGAGCGGGGCAGCGAAGCCGCGGATGTAGAACTGGTCGAGGCGGGTCGCGCCGGCGCCGCCGCGCTGCTCGGTGGTAACGCCGGGCGAGTAGCGCAGGGCCTGGTTGAGAGTGAGCGCGTTCTGGTCTTCGATCTGCTTGCGGCCGATCACCGAGATCGACTGGGCGGTCTCGACGATCGGCGTGTCGGTCTTGGTGGCCACCCGGCTCTCGGTGGCCACGTAGCCGCGCACCGGGCCGACCGCGCCGCCGGGCTGGTTGCCGGCCGCGTTGCGGCCGTTGCCGGTGCCCTCCACCGAGAGGGTGTCGAGGGTCACCGTCTGGCTGGCATCCTGGGCTTGGACGGGGCCCGAGGGGCCGCCGGTCCAGGCGACGCCGGACAAAAGCGTCAGCATCAGTCCGCGCTGCACGATGTTACCGACGCGACGTGAGGAAAGGGGCAGCATAAAGCAGGACACAGCCAAGACCATTCGTGGGAACGCACCAGCGGCTTCGCAGGATCGTGATGTGATCAACTTACCCGGGCCGAGTAATGTCTTGGCAGGATTCATTATACGCATGCAAGGCGTATGTTTTTTACTTATTCCAACATAGAACTGCGTTGTTCGCCCAAGGCCGCGACACGTGCCCGCGCGCGCCGTAATCCGCCTCGGGCGGGAAAAGCGCGGGCCTGTCGCCGAAATGCCGCGCGGGCGTGGAGGGGGGCGGAGCAGGGATTCGGCCTGGAGGCGGCCGGCGCGGATCTGCGCTAAGTGTCGTGAGGCACGTTGAAGTCCGGGCCGGCCCGGAGAGGAGCGAGGATCGAGGATGAGCGATGACACCCTGACGGCGCACGGCGTGTTCGACGTCGCGGAGCACGCCGCGCGCCTGCCCGAGACCTCGGACACCATGGTGGCGGACCACCGCTTCACCGACGACCCGGCGGCCAGCGCCCGGGTGTTCCGGGTCTACAGCCCGACGCCGCCGCACAGCCACGCCTCGTGCGACGAGTATCTCTACGTCCTCTCGGGCCGCTGCCGGATGAAGTTCGGCGACGAGGCGCCCGTGGAGGTCGGTCCGGGCAAGCTCGTGTTCTTCAAGCGGGGGGTGGTCCACTCGGTGCCGGAGATCCTGGAGGAGCCGATGGTCTTCCTCTCCGTCGACACGCCCCGGCGCGAGCCTCGGGACATCCGCTTCGTCCACGACGGGACGGGCACGCCCGACACGTTCATGCGCCAGTCCCGCAGCGCCAGTCCTGAATAGACCGGTCCCGAGACCGGCGGGCGCCGCGCTACTCGACCTTCTCGTCCGGGTAGACGCCCCAGAGGCGGTTCTGGCGGATGTAGCCGTCGACGTCGCCGCGCTTCTGCGGCAGGGAGACGACGACCCGGCACCAGGCGCCCGTGCAGGCCTTGACGCTGCCGATGACGCCGGCCTGGAGGCGCGCCTCCTCGCCCGCCGCCTCGTCCGCCTTGGCGTAGAGCGGCACCGCGACCTTGTCCGCGCCCTTGTCGGTCGCCCGGGGGGCGGTGACGATGGCGGTCCGCCTGCCCGAGAGGAGCGAGTGCAGCACCCAGCCCTCGGTACCCTCCGAGTCGCGGATGCGGCGCCAGGTCTCGAACTCGGCCACGATCTCGATGGGGAGCCCCGCCCGCTGGAACACCCAGAGGGTGCGGTGGTCCTTGGAGGGGCCCTCGCGCAGGTTCACCCGGTCGGTCTTCAGGCTGGCGTAGCGCGGCAGCGGCAGCTTCGTCACCGGCCCCAGGGCGACGTCGGGCCCGGCGCTCGGCGCCGGAGCGGCCAGGGCGGGCACGGTGCCCAGAAGGGCGGTCAGCAGCAGGGCAAGCGCGCGCATCGTCCGGTATCCTTCGCTGGTCGGGGACCGCGCCCGAAGCGCGGCGGCGGACCCCGGCATCCATTGTGTTCCGCGGCCTCTCTGCTAGAGAGGCCACATGAGGTCGAGAAGGCCTGGGGCCGGAAAGGCCTCGGGGTCGCGCTAAGCCATCCGGCTGCCGGCCCGGTCGTTCCGACTGTCTTGACGGGCGCGTGGTTAACGCGCGGTAAGCTTGCGGTGTCGTCCGCGCCCCGGGCATCAAGCCGAAACCGGCCGGTCCGGATTCTGGCGCGGCGGGCCGCGATCGCGGCGAGAGCTCGCGGGGAGGGTGCATGTCGTCGTTGAAGCGCAAGCCGCTCGTGGTCGTCACGCGGCGTCTGCCCGAGGTCGTCGAGGCGCGCATGCGCGAACTCTTCGAGATCCGCCTCAACGCCGACGACGCCCCGATGTCGTCCGAGGCCCTGATGGCGGCCATGCGCGAGGCGGACGTGCTCGTGCCGACCGTGACCGACGAGATCGACTCGGGCCTGCTTGCCCAGGCCGGCCCCAACCTGCGGTTGATCGCCAATTTCGGCAACGGCGTCGATCACATCGACGTGGCTGCGGCGCTGGAGCGCGGCATCACCGTCACCAACACCCCCGGCGTCCTCACGGAGGACACCGCCGACATGACCATGGCGCTGATCCTGGCGGTCGCCCGCCGCGTCACCGAGGGCGCCCGGATCATCCCCGAGGACGCCTGGACCACGGGCTGGTCGCCGACCTGGATGCTCGGCCGCCGTATCACCGGCAAGCGCCTCGGCATCGTCGGCATGGGCCGCATCGGGCAGGCCCTGGCCCGCCGCGCCAAGGCCTTCGGCCTCTCGATCCACTACCACAACCGCCGCCGGGTGCCGGCCCAGATCGAGCGCGACCTCGACGCGACCTACTGGGAATCCCTCGACCAGATGCTGGCCCGCGTCGACATCGTGTCGGTGAACTGCCCGCACACGCCGGCCACCTACCACCTGCTCTCGGCCCGCCGCCTCAAGCTCCTCAAGCCCGAGGCCGTGGTGGTGAACACCGCCCGCGGCGAGGTCATCGACGAGACCGCGCTCGCCCGCCTGCTCGAGGCGGGCGACATCTCCGGCGCCGGCCTCGACGTGTTCGAGCAGGAGCCGGCGGTGAGCCCGCGCCTCGTCAAGCTGGCCCGCGCCGGCAAGGTCGTGCTCCTGCCGCACATGGGCTCGGCCACCCACGAGAGCCGCGTCGACATGGGCGAGAAGGTCATCATCAACATCAAGACCTTCATGGATGGACACCGGCCGCCCGACCGCATCCTCCCCACCATGCTCTGAAGCGCCCCGCCCACCGCATCGAGGGTATGCACCGTCTTCACAACGTAGGATCGGAACGGGGCCACCCCCGGCACGTTGTCCGGCGCAAGCCCTGGGGCGGGGCTGGCGCTTTGAACGGGTGGATCGGAGTATCATGGCCGCGGACACGCCGTCGACCGAAGCGGCATCGGTGAGTGGGATGGGGTGCGGGGAGTTCCGGCGGTTCGCCGATTTCGTGCCCCTGATGATGTGGCGCGCCGATACGCAGGGTGCCGCAGTCCATCACAACGAGACCTGGCTCGCCTTCACGGGCCGCTCCCCCGAGGAGGAGAGCGGCCATGGCTGGCGCCGCGGCCTGCACCCGGACGATCTCGAGCGGCACGCCGCCATCGTGGCCAAGGCTTTCGAGGCCCAGGAGCCCTTCACGTCCGAATTCCGTCTGCGCCGGCACGACGGGGCCTATCGCTGGCTCCTCGACACCGCCAAGCCGCTGCGCGAGAACGGCGACTTCGTCGGCTTCCTCGGGACCTGCTTCGACATCACCGACCGCAAGCACGCCGAGGAGCATTCGGAGCGCGCCCTGGTGGAGAAGGAGGCGCTGCTGGCGGAGGTCTATCACCGCGTCCGCAACAACCTCCAGGTCATGGTCAGCCTGATCGGGCTCTATGGCCGCGCCGCGCCGGCGCCCTGCCGGGGCAGCTTCGAGGCGCTCGGGCAGCGCGTGCGCGCCATCGCGCTGGTGCAGCAGCACCTGCACGAAGCGCCCCACATCGCCTCGATCGACCTGCGCGACTACCTGCACCGCCTGGCCTCGGGCCTGGGGCAACTGCGCCGGGCCGGCCGCATCGGCGTCGCCGTGGGCGGCCTCGGCACCAGCCTCGTCGAGCCGCGCACCGCCAACGCGCTCGGCATGATCGTGGCCGAGGTGGTGTCGGAATGCCTCGACACCACGGCCGAGACCGTGGCCTGCGCCATCGATATCCAGATCGACGCGCAGGCCGGCGGGCCCGTGCGGCTCACCATCGTCTCAGGGGCGGGGGAGGGGGGCGCGCCCAGCAAGCTGGAGGTGCCCAATCTCGGGCCCCGCCTCATCGCGGCCTACGCCTCCCAGGCCGAGATCGCCGTGCGCGGCGTCGGCACGATGGACCAGCCCCTGGAGCTGCAACTGCCCGAGGTTCTGGTGCAGTCGTCCGCCTGAGGATCGCAACGCGCCCCGCATATCCTATATGCGGGGAACCCCAGACGCGCACCGAGTCCGCCGGCCGATCATGCTCCCACCCATCGCGACGATCATCGACAATTTCAGCATCCTCGACGAGGGGCCCGACCGCTACGAGTACCTGATCGAGCTCGGCCGGGCTCTGCCGCCCTTTCCCGACGACTTGCTCACCGAGGAAAACCGGGTCCATGGCTGCGAGAGCCAGGTCTGGGTGGAATCGCGCCTCGACCCGGCCGAGGCGCCGCCCCGCCTCCACCTGCGCGGAACCAGCGATTCCGTGATCACCAAGGGGCTGATCGCCCTGGTGATGGCCCTGCACGACGGGAAGACGCCGGAGGAGATCGGCCGGGTCGACGTGTTCAAGGTCTTCAAGGAGATCGGCCTCGGCGCCCACCTCACCTCCAAGCGCTCAAACGGCGTGCGCTCCATGGCCGAGCGCATCCACCGGGACGCCGCCCGCTTGGCGGCTTGAGGCCCAATTGGCGGCCTGACGACCGCTCTGCGGCACCGCTCTGCGGACCTCAGGCCGCAGAGCGGTGCCGCAG
>NZ_BPQL01000124.1 GCF_022179225.1 Methylobacterium goesingense | reverse complement strand
GAGCAGGTCTCGCCCGGCAACGCGCTCACCGACAGCGGCACGATCGCCTTCACCGACGTCGACCTGACGGACGTGCACGGCGTCTCGGCCTCCGCCATCGGCACCACGCTGGGCACGCTCACGGCGGTAAAGTCCGCCGACACGACCGGCACCGGCACGGGTGGCGTGATCGCCTGGAGCTACAGCGTCGACGACGCCAAGGTGGAGTACCTCGCCAAGGGCCAGACCAAGGTCGAGAGCTTCACGGTCTCGCTCAGTGACGGTCAGGGCGGTGTGGTCACGCGCCAGATCGACGTCACGGTCACAGGCACCAACGACGCCCCGGTAATCGGTGCCGCCAAGCTGGTGGGCGCCGTGACCGAGCAGGTCTCGCCCGGCAGCGCGCTCACCGACAGCGGCACGATCGCCTTCACCGACGTCGACCTGACGGACGTGCACGGCGCCTCGGCCTCCGCCATCGGCACCACGCTGGGCACGCTCACGGCGGTGAAGTCCGCCGACACGACCGGCACCGGCATGGGTGGCGTAATCGCCTGGAGCTACAGCGTCGACGACGCCAAGGTGGAATACCTTGCCAAGGGCCAGACCAAGGTCGAGAGCTTCACCGTCGTTCTCAACGACAGCCAGGGCGGGGTCGTCTCCAAGCAGATCGACGTGACAATCACGGGTACCAACGATGCGCCGATCCTGAGCCAAGACACAGGCACGCATCGGGTGGGTGAGGCTGCGGGGGTGACGAACGGACCCGCGATCCTGTCCTCCTCGGCGAGCCTTGCCTTTACCGATGTCGATCTCACCGACACCCATACCGCTTCTGTGGCCCTCAACAAGGCGGTCTGGTCGGCCGGTAGCACACTCCCAACGGGGCTCGGCGTGACGTTGGCGGCCGCAGCCGTCACCACCCTCGCCGACAGCACCGGCAAGGGCGCGGGAACGATCGGCGTGGCCTTCACGCTCGCCGATAAGCTCGCGGACTTCCTGGCGGTCGGCGAGACTCTCACGGCCACCTACGACGTGAGCGTCGCCGATGCCTATGGGGCGGCCTCCAAGCAGCAGGTGAGCTTCACGATCCTGGGCGCCAACGACGCGCCCGTGATCGACATCTCCCGCTCGGTCACCACGGGTTCGGTGAGCGAACTGGCGGGCCGGACCGGCAGTACGATCCTCGATACCGCCGCTGGTAAGATCGCCTTCGCCGACATCGACTTCTCGGATCGTCCAACTGCCTCGGTCGTCGCCCAGACTATCGGCTCCACAGATGCCTTCGGCGCCTTCCACGCCCTGACGGCGGACCAGGCAAACGCGATCAAGGGCGCGTTCAGCCTGACCGCGGATCCGGCCGCTACGAATAACGGTCAGGTCGGGTGGAGCTTCAGCTTGGCTGACAACGCCCTTGACTTCCTGGGCGCTAACGAGCGCGTCACGTTGGTCTCGACCGTCCAAGTCGACGATCATCACGGTGGCTTGGTTAACCAGGCGGTGACGGTGTCGATCATGGGCACTAACGACGCTCCAACGGTCATGGCCGACATCGCCAGTGTGAAGGCCTTGCTGGGCTACACGAGTGTGGACGCCGCCCACGGGGTGCTAGCCAACGACTCCGACGTCGACGGCAACGGCCTGACGGTGTCGACGATCAGCAACGGCGTCGCCACCGCGGCGGTCACCTCGACCAAGGGCACAAGCATCGGGGGCGATTACGGTACCCTGACCATCAAAACCGACGGCAGCTACAGCTACGACCCGAATGTCTGGGGGCTCGTCGCCCAGAAGGTGCCGCCGGGCATCATTCCGATTGACAGCTTCACCTACACAACCAGCGACGGCAAAGGTGGCACCAGCACAAGCCAGCTCAATATGGTGACGACCTCCGCCTCGCAGGTCTACGTGCAGGGTAGTGACGGCAATGATACTCTGACGGCAACGCCCGACACCTCGGTAGTGGGTCGTCTCTTCGGGCGCGACAATGCCATGGTGCTCAATGCCGGCAATGGCAACGACACGCTGACTGGCGGCAAAGCTGACGACGTGCTCATCGCCGGTACCGGTGTCGATAAGCTCACCGGCGGCAGCGGATCGGACACCTTCGTGTTCATGAAGAACTTCGGCAAGGCGATGGTGACAGACTTCCAGCCGGTGATCGATCAGATCCAGTTCGATCACGGCACCTTCGCGAACTTCGCCGATCTGAAGAGCCACGCCGTTCAGGTAGGCGCCGACGTGGTGATCACGGCGGATCTCGACCACAGCGTGACGCTACAGAACACTCAGCTGAAGACCCTCTACGCGAGCGACTTCCACTTCGCGTAGCACCACATCTCAGATGAAAAGCGGCGCCGACGATGCTTCGTCGGCGCCGCTTCGTTTCAAGAACAGATAGGATTGGAGCGTGACGAGTCTCAAAGGTTCGGAAGAGCTGAAGGGCGCCATCGCGCATTGTCGCACAGCGTTCATCGGGGTGGCGCTGATGAGCGGGCTCGTGAACGTGCTCTACCTCACGGGCTCGTTCTTCATGCTCGAGGTCTACGACCGCGTCATCCCGAGCCGCTCCGTGCCCACCCTCGTGGGCTTGTGCGTGCTCGCCCTGGTGCTCTACGGCTTCCAAGGGATGCTCGAGACCCTGCGCGCCCGGGTGCTCGCCCGGGTCGGCGCGGCCCTCGACGAGTCGCTGAGCGGGCGCGTCTTCGACATCGTGGTGCGGGCGCCCCTCAAGGGCGCGGCGCCCAGCGACGGCCTGCTGCCCTTGCGCGACCTCGATTCCTTACGCGCCTTCCTCGGCGGCACCGGACCCGGCGCCTTCTTCGATCTGCCCTGGATGCCGGTCTATCTCGCGATCTGCTTCCTGTTCCATCCCCTGATCGGGGTCGCGGCGCTGGTGGGCGCCGGGGTGCTGGCGACCCTGGCCCTCCTCACCGACCGGG
>NZ_BPQL01000123.1 GCF_022179225.1 Methylobacterium goesingense | reverse complement strand
CGGGGTTGGACACCACCGCCACCTCGGCCCCCGGGTTGGTCTCGCGGATGATGCGCTCGACCTCGTCGCCCGTGCCCACCGGCACGGTGGACTTGGTCACCACCACGGTGAAGCCGGTCAGGGCCGCGGCGATCTCGCGGGCGGCGGCGAAGACGTAGCTAAGGTCGGCAAAGCCGTCGCCGCGGCGCGAGGGCGTGCCCACCGCGATGAACACCGCCTCGGCCTCCGCCACCGCCGGAGCGAGATCGGTGGCGAAGCTCAGCCGCTCCTGGCGCACGTTCTCCGCCACCAGGGCGTCGAGCCCCGGCTCGTAGATCGGCATGCGCCCGGCCTGCAGCGCCGCGATCTTGGCCGGATCCTTGTCGACGCACACAACGCTGTGCCCGAAATCTGCCAGACACGTCCCGGAGACGAGACCCACGTACCCGGAACCGATGACCGCGATCTTCATGATGCCATTCCCATCTTAAGTGGATCGGTTTCGCCGAAGACAGCGAGGGTCTCGCGGATCATCCGCTCGATCCCGAAGCGCTGCTCGATGAAGACAGGCGCGCCGACGCGGGCGCGGTGGCGTAGGCCGCGTGAGCGGATCACGCCGGTGAGGGCTGCGGCGAGGTTGGCCGGCGCGTCGTCCTCCACGAGGCGCCCGGTGACGCCGTCGAGCAGCGCCTCGCCCGAGCCGCCAGCGCGGGTGGTCACCACGGGCACGCCGAGGGATTCCGCCTCCAGCAGCACGTTGGGCAGGCCCTCGACCTCCGAGGCCAGGAGCAGCACGTCCATGGCGGCCATCCAGGGCTCGACCGGGCTCTGGCGACCCGCCAGCGTGATCCGGTCGGCCAGGCCCCGCGCCGCGATGGCGTCCGCGATCTCGGCCCGCATGGCACCGTCGCCCACGATGACGCCGTGGGTGCGGGGATCGCCCTCGGCCACCCGTGCCACCACGTCGAGCCAGAGATGCGGGCGCTTGGCGGGGGCGAGGCGGAAGACGCCGCCGACCAGGAGGGCATCGGGCGGAAGCTTGAGGCGCTCGCGCACGGCGCGGCGCTCCGACTCCGGCGCACGGGCGCGGATGCTGTCCACGTCGACGCCGTTGCGCAGGACCCGGATGCGCCCCGGCTCGAAGCCGAGCCAGGCCTCGTAATCCTGGGCGCCGGCGGCGGAATTGGCCGTGAACCGCACCTCGGGGCGCTCGGACAGGGCCCGGTACATGGTGGCGAGATAGGCCCGGTAGCGCCGGCGGTCGTTCTCGCCCGCCACCACGTTGCGCATGGAGCAGACGATGGTGGGCACGCCCGCGAGGAACGCCGCCACAGAGCCCGTCGAGATGACGCCGTCCTGCCAGAGATGGACGCAGGAGGGGCGATGGCGCCGGAAGCAGTCGTAGAGCTTGAGGATGTCGCGAGCGAGGTTGGGCGGGAAGGCCGTCATCAGGCGCAAGGCCTCGTGCAGGGCCGGGTCCTCGGCCGCGAGCACGCGCAGCACCTGGGTCTCGTTGACGGAGGCGAGATCCTCGATGACGAGGTGCTCCGTCTCGGCGAGGTTGCGCATCATCGCGCGACCCCGTGCCGGGGTGAGATCGAGGCCGGCGAGCACGGTGCGGCCCCGCCCCGCGCGGGCCCGCGAGACGCCGGCCGCCGTGAGCGCGACCTGACGCTCGGCGCCGCCCGCGCCCAGGGACGAGGTGCAGAGGATCACCGTGTCGGTGGGCGGAAGGATCGTGCGGGTGGGCGGCGCCTCGAAGACCCGCAGGAACAGGGCGCCGGGGAAGACCGGCACGTGGTCCCGCCCCGGCGTCGCCACCGCGAAGGCGGCGCGGCAGCGGGCGGCGGCACGCTGCAGGTCGGGCTCGACGTTCGGGTCCTGGAGGGCGGCCGCCAGGTGCGTCCAGGCCTCCGCGTAGGCGCCGACCTCCATAAGAGCCTCGGCGAGCACGGGCCGGACGCGACGGCGCAGGATCGGGTTGGCCATGGCGCGCCGGGCGGCCGCGATGGCCTGCGGCGCGTCTCCGGCGGCGAGCTCGACCCGCGCGATGGCAAGGAAGCCCTCGGCACCTTCGTGGGCAAAGAGCTGGCGGGCCTGATGAACGAGTTCGGCGATGCGCTCGTCGCGCTCCAGGGCGCCGTAGGCCCGCAGCGCACCCTCCCAGTGCGAGACCTCGCCCCGGTCGCGCTCCAGGGCGGCCTCGTAGGCCGCCGCCGCGCCGGCCCAGTCGTTGAAGCGCTTCAGGGTGCGCCCGAGCAGGGCCCGGTGCGCGGCGGCGTTCGGCTCGGCCTCGATCAGGCCGCGGGCCACCGCGACGCTGTGCTCCTTGCTGGATCCCGCCCCCTGCATCAGGCGCAGGCGCGCCTTGGCCGCCTGGGGGGCCTGCGCCTCCGGGCCCGTGAGGCTGTCGAGGAGCGCCAGCGCACGGGCGCCGTCGCCGATCTGCTCGTAGGCCCGAGCGAGGCGCAGGCGCAGGGGGCCCTGGTCGGCCTTCGCCGCCAGCGCCGCGACGCGCTCAAGGGTGGCCAGGGCCGCGCCGGGATCGCGCGGGGCCTCGATCCGGGTGGCGCGCAGGATCAGCGCGCCGGCGCTCTCGCCGAAACGCCGGGCATGTGCGGCGTAGAGGCCGGGCTGTTCGGCCGGGGGCGCCGTGGCGAGCCGGGCCTGGAGCAGGCGGTCGATGGCGTCGGCGTCACGCGGGCTCAGGGTGAGGTGCCGCTCCAGGGAATCGACGGCCTCCGCGTGCCAGCCCCGTGCCGCCATCTCCTTGGCCAGGCGCCGGAACACCCGGTAACGGCGCAGCCGCTCGGGGCTCGCCGTGGCGGCCACCTCGAGCCAGAGCAGGTGGGCGCGGTGCCGGTCGCCCGCGCTCTCCAGGGCGATGGCCCGGAGGGCGACGGCATCGACCGCCTTGGCGGAGGAAGGCGCGCCAGCGGGGGCCGCCGCTGCGGGAGCGCGCGACGCCGGCTTTCCCTCGGAAACCGGATGTCCCTTCGGCTTCGGGTTCGCGGCCCGGCGGGGCGCGGATCGACGGCTCTCCAGGGCGCTCATGCGGCAACCCCAGTCTCGGCGACGTCGGTCGCGGCGAATGCGTTCGGGAGGTCCGCCGTGCCGATCTCGGGCGCACGGTCGACGAAGCCGAGGAACCAAGTCTCCAAGCAGAGCAGAGCCCAGAGCAGCGTGCCGTTGGCGCGGGTGCCCTCGCGGTGATCGCGCACGAGCCGGTCGATCCAGGCGGTGCGGAAGAGGTCGCGATTGCGGAAGGCGGCGCTCGCCACCGTGTCTTCGAGGCGTTCGCGAAGGCTCGTGCGCAGCCAGAGGTCGAGGGCATGGCCGACCTCCGGCCGGGGGCTGGCCGGCTGGTCGAGGGCGGTTCGCACGAGGCCGCCAGGGCAGGCCGTCCCGTCGGGGCCGACAAGGCGCAGGGCCTGGGGCAGGCCGGCGCACCACGCGCCGAGATCGGTCTCGAGGAAAGGCGCCAGCAGGGTGGGGCCGGCCCCGTGCCGGGCGATGTCGAGGGGTGCCAGCATCCGGGGGGCGCCGTGCGCGACGTCGATGCGGGCCAGGAGGTCGAAGGCGGTGCCCGCATCGGCCCGTTCCAGGGAGGTGCCGAGCCCGTCGATGGGCGAGAGCAGCAGGGACCCGATCAGGGCGGGACCCGACAGGGCGAGGCGCTGCGGGTCGGAGGAGATGCAGACGCAGTCGCCGTAGAGGTCGCGCACGAAGGGCATCGTGGCGTGGAAGCCCTGGCGCGGGCTCGCCTGGATACGGGTGTCGCGGTGGCGGGCGAGCGCGGTGCCGAAGGCGGTGTAGTGCGGCCGGTCGAGGAGGAGTTCGGGGCCTCCCGCCGCCGTCAGGCAGACCGGGACCTCGGCGGATGCGGCGGTGAGCAGGGCGTGCTCGACGAGGGCGCCCGGGGTCGCCAGGGGCTCGCCGCGCCGCGGGATGAGGCGCAGCGCCGAGACCGCGCTCGCCGCGTCGAGCCGCACGGCGTGTGACCGGCACCGCGGCGAAGCGACGGCCGGGACGGCCGCGCCCTCCAGATGGATGGCAAAGTCGTGCACCTCCGGCCCGTCGCCCCGATGCGCGGCACGGATCGCCGCCTCGGCCAGGGCGTCGGACGGGGCGTCGCCGGTCCGCAGCACACCGATCGGACCGTCGCCTGGGACGGCGGCATCGACACGGCGGCGCAGTTCGGCCCGGGCCTCGTCCGGGGTCGGGGCCTCCGCGGGTGGGCGAGACGCCGGGCTCGGAAGGGTCCAGACCCGGGCTGTCCGCACCCCGCGCAGGCGCTCCGCCCGCAGGACGTGGGCCGGGCTCAGGCGCTGTACGCCGCTCAAGGGCGCGTGGTCGGCCGGGCAGAACCCGAAGGCGAGGTAGTGGGTCAGGGCATCGTGGTCGGCATGGCGCCGCACGCCGGGCCAGTGGGTGACCGCCGCGAGGTCGGAGGCGAAGACGAGGCGGTCGCGCAGGTGGACGTAGTGGAAGGGCTGGATGCCGAAGCGGTCCCGACCGCACAGCAGCGTCTTCGTCTCGGCGTCGTGGATCGCGAAGGCGTAGGCCCCCGTGAAGCGGGCGGCGGCGGCCTCGCCCCAGGCCCGCACGGCCTCGCGCAGGACGTCGGTATCCGTCTCGATCGGGCCGGGCACGCCGAGGGCCCGGAGTTCGGCGCGCAGGGCACCCGCATTGGAAAAGCCGCCCGCCAGGATCGCGGCGAAGCGTTCCGGCGCCCGCGCCGGGGCGGGCGAGCTGGCGCCTCCGACGAGGATCGCGGTATCGTGGGACACGATGCCCGCCCCGCCCCCGCCGCCCGCCAGGGCGGCGCGGACCCGGAAAGCCGCCCGGAAGTCGTCGTCCCCCAGGGGGTCGCCCTGCAGCATGAACAGGCCGGCGAGGGCCTCGTTCGATGCGGGGCGCGGGCACGAGCCGCCAGAACCGAGCATGGACGCTGTCTCCGGGAACGGATGGTGGTCGGGCGGGGGAGCGGCCCTGGGCGCGAGGGCGCGGCTTTCCGGACCCGCCCCGGACGCGATCCGGGGCGGGGGCCGTCGAAGGTCGGCGGAGGGGTTGCCTCAGGGGGCGGCCTGTCGGTTCAGCATGTCGCTGAGCAGGTTCACGGTGGCGACGTTGCCCGGCTCGATCTCCAGGGCCTTGAGGGCGGCGGGCACGCCCCGGTCGTAGAGCCGGATGGCCCGGCAGGACCGGGCGAGCTTGACCCAGTGGCCGGTATCCTCGGGCTCGATCTCGGTGAGGCGCTGGAGCACCGCGATACCGTCGCGATGGCGCTTGGCCATGCGGTAGAGCCGGGACAGGACCTTGAGGGCATCGGGCCGGGCCGGCTCCAGCTCCAGCATCTTGAGGCCGATCTCCTCCTGCAGCGCCACGTCCTCGGTGCTCACCGCCTCGCGAAGGCGCTTCGAGTAGGTCTGCATCACCTTGCGGAAGGTGCGCTGGGCCGCCTCGCTGTCGGGGTCGACCTCGAGCACGACGTCGGCCTTGGTCGCGGCCAGTTCCAGGTGGCCCGCCGCGAAGTCCTCGCGCATGCTCCGCACCAGGCGGCGCAGGGCCGAGGTGAGGTTGCGGGCCGCCTGCTCGTCCCCGGCGCATTCGAGTTCGTGGTAGACCCGCACCGCGCTGTCGTAGCGCTCGGCCCGCATGGCCGCCCGCGCGGCCTTGCGCTTGAACGGCTGTCCGTCCTCGGAGATCCGCGCGAGGCGGGCCCAGCTCTGGTTCGCCTTGAGCCAATCGCCGGCCTTCTCGTGGAGAAGGCTGAGTTCGCGCAGGATCCGCGCCCCGTCGTCCTGGATCGCCAGGGCCGCCTCGTAGGCCGCCACCGCGCCCGGCACGTCGTTCTCGGCCGCCCGAGCGCGGGCCGCGATGACGAGGGGGGTGAACAACCGGCGCAGGCCGGCTGCAGCGCGGGCGCTGTCGGGTTCGATCAGCAGGATCGATTTCCAGGCGGCGGCGGCGGCAGGGGTGTCGCCGCGCTCGTTGGCGACCTTGCCGCGCCGTTCCAGGGTGCGGATCAGGGCGGCGCGCATCACCGCGTCGATGTCGACCTCGCCGGTCTCGCGCGCGGTGGCCACGATGCTGGCCGCCTCCTCCGGATGCAAGGACGAGATCAGGGCCGGCACCGCCGCCATGGCGGCCTTGGGCTCGATGGCGGCGAGTTCGAGGGAGACCGCCGCCAGTTCGCGCATGCGCTTGAGCTTCAGGAGCGCGTCGCTCTTGATCACTAGGGCGCCGGCCTCGCGGGGGTCGCGCCGCAGGGCCGCGTTTGCGGCGGTGAGGGCCGCCTCGTAGTTGCGGACCTTCATCTCGCAACGCGCCATCTCGATGAGCGGCAGCACGAGTTCCGGCCGCATGATCGAGACCCGCTGCCAGATGGCGGTGGCGCTGGCGTATTGCTTGGCCCGCATCATGGCCTTGGCCGCCACCAGCAGGATGCGCAGGTCGTCCGGCGCACGCCGGACGAGGTCGCCCGCGATGGCGCAGGCCTCCTCCAGCTTGCCGACCCGCAGGGCGGTCTTGACCAGCATCAGGCGCGGCTCCAGCGCGGCCGGGTCGATGTCCACCGCCTCGCGGAACTCGGCTGCCGCCGCCGTGGTGTCCCCGCGATGGAACGCGACGGTGCCCAGCAGCGTGTGGACCCCCGCCTGGCGCCCATCCTCGGCCGAGAGGCCGTGCAGGATGGTCTCGGCCTCGTCGAGGTCGCCGTCGGCGATGCGCCGCTTGGCCTCGTTCAGGGCCGCCTGGATCGAGGCATGGACCAGGGCCGGCCGTGCCGGCGGGCGCGGCGGCGGCGCGGGCTCGGCCTCGGTGGCCGCCGTCACTTCGAGCACGGCCGGAGCGGGCTCGACCTCGCCGGTCGCCGCAATGCGGCCGAGGACGCCGTCGAACAGGATGCTGCCGATGATCGGCTTGAACGGGTTGGCGTAGTGGTTGAGATCGCGGCCCTCCTCGGCCATGGCCTCGGACACACCGTAGGTGGACACGTGCGGCGAGGGGTCGAAGTGACGGTAGCCGCGCATGGCGCAGATCTCGCCGATCCAGCCGCAGAGGCGGTTGCGCGAGGCGATGAGGTCGCCGGCGGTGTTCGGCACGTTGATGTGGTTCACGAAGACCACCGGGGCCGGCAGGCGCCGGACGATCTCGGCCATATGCGCCTCGAGTTCGTCGCGGGTGGTGCTGCGGATGTAGCCCTCGATGAGGACGCGGCGCTCCAGTGCATCGGTCTCGGCGAAGCCCGGGAGGGCCTCGAAATGCCGGCGGCGCACCTCCGGATCGCGTTCGCCCTTCAGGCCGAAGAAGGCTTCGAGGAGGCCACCCCGATCGCGGAAGGTACGCTCGAGGTAATTGATCTGCAGGTACCAGGCGTCGAAGACGATCTCCTTGACCGTGGAGATCTCGACCACGAACACATCGGTCGCCTGGCGCTGGCTGCGGACCAGGACACCGTCCGGCGTCAGGAAGCGGGCGAGTTCGGCAGGAAACTCACGTCCTTCGAGGTAGTCGATCTGCTGCAAGGCCTCCGGAGCGGTATGGACGAAACCATAGATGTTCGAACTATTCCTCCGAAGACCGCGCAACTGTACTGTAGCCCCCAGGGGCTCCGCGATCCGGCACGTGCCAATCGATGTATAGATGAGATCTTTGGTCGCCAATTTCCGGCTCCTCAAGGCTATAGAAAAGCCCGCTACAAATGGCGCGCTGACTTCCCAACCGTTTCTTTGTTTTTCCTGTTAAGGTTTTGTTAACCTATTGGGATTTGTAACCTCCACAAACCCGCCATTGTCGGTAGCCGGTGCGTGCGGCGTGGGTGATCTCCCCCTCCGAAAGGATGAGATCCGGTCCGGCGGGACGGATCGGCGGGTACCCGCCCTACGCCGATTGGCCATCGCCTTCGGCCCTCGTGGGGGCGGATCGCTGTCCGCCCACGAACGCTAGGCTCCGGCGGCATCGCGCGGGAGGCCAGGCAAGGACCGTGGGTCGGATCTCGACCGGTCTCGCCCGGGTCCGGGTCGGCGCGACGCTCATCAAGGAGTTCTCGCCATGGCGCGTCGGTATCCCCTTCGCGGATCGTCCTGCGACACCGCACCGCGTCGGGCCGCTCGAGGTCCCACCATCGTCACGGCCAGCCTGATCTGTGCTGGTCTCCTCGCTATGTCCGCGCTTCCCGCCGCGGCGGCGGATGGCTCGCTCGCGGCCCGCCGCTTCTTCGACGAGGCCAAGGCGGCGGCCGAGCGGGCCGCCCTGCCCTGTCGGCGGGTCGCGCCGACCGTCGGCGACGGACGCGTCAGCGCGAGCCCGCTGACCGGGCAGATCCAGGGGGCGGCCGCCGGCACCACGGGCGGGCTCGGCAAGCGGCTCCTCACCGTGACGCGCCTCGACGACGCGAAATCCTCCGCGAGCCGGCCGAGCCCGGAGGGCACCCTGCGCTGGGCGGTGGAGACGGCGCAGAATTCCGGCGGCGGCTGGATCGTCTTCGCCCCCGAGTTGACGGGACAGATCCACCTCGAGGCCGGGCTTCACCTGCCCTCCGACACCACCCTCGACGGCGGCTGCGGCGGCATCACGCTCTCGGGTGCCCCACGCCTGACGCAGCTCACCCTGACGGATGTCAGCAACGTCATCGTCAGCGGCCTCGCCTTCACCAAGGACCCCTACGACGACAAGGCGGACAAGACCGGCGACGCCATTGGACTGACCGACCGGTTCGACCGGGTCGCGATCCTGCACAACGCCTTCCACCGCTGCGGCGACGGCTGCGTCGACATCGTGCGCAAGAGCCGCTTCGACAGCGAGTCCCGCGCGACGGTGGCGTTCAACCACTTCGCCGAGCACAACAAGGTCATGCTGATCGGCACCCTGACCTGCTACAAGGACGGACAGGCGGAGGGCTGCCAGGAGCCCCTCCGGCATCTCGGCGACCTGATGGCGCCGCGCGTCAGCGTGACGGTGCTGGCCAACGTCTTCGAGGGCACCAGCCAGCGCCATCCCAAGGTCGTCTCGAACGCCGCCGTGCAGCTCGCCAACAATCTCTTCCTCCTCAGCCCCACCGCCTATTCGAGCGGCGTCGACAGCGCCGTCTACGGCTCGGCCACGGGCACCGGCGGCGTGCTGCGGGCGGCCGGCAACATCTTCGTCAATCCGGACCGCGCCGGCCGCATCGGCGCGGGTCCGATTTCGGTGGTGCGCGCCGCCACGGGCGGTGGCACCGAGGCCGACGGCGCGGTGGCGGCGGAGGACAACGTCACGGTGGGCAACATCCGGGTGGTCGAGAAGGACGCGGACATCGCGCGGGGCGTTCCCATGGCGTTGCTCCCCGTGCGGGCGGTCTCGGACACGAGCGCCGCCGGGCTCGCCACCTGCCTCCTGCGTTTCGCCGGTCCGAAGGGCATCGCGGCGAGCTGGCCGGAGGTCTGCGAGCGCTCGTGAGACCGAGCCGCGTGCGCCCGCGCCGGCGCGGCGCGGGCGTGGGCAGGCCGCCTACGTCAGGAAACTGCGCACCGTCCGCTCCATCATGGCGGCAACCGAGAAGGTCTCGCGGGCCCAAGCCCGCGCCGCGCCCCCCATGGCGGCACGGCGGGGTGCGTCGGCGCGAAGTGCCAGAACGGTCTCGGCCACGGCCTCGGGCGTAAGGTCGGGGCCGGCCGGCAGCAGAAGCCCGGTCCGGCCGGGCACGATCGTTTCGGCGGCACCGCCCGCGTCGGTGGTCACCACCGGCAGGCCGGCATGCTGCGCCTCGACGAGCACGTTGGGCAGCCCCTCCACCAGGGAGAGCAGCAGGAACGCGTCCATCCGCGCGAGCCAGGCGCCGACATGGGCCGAGCGGCCGACGAACAGGACGTGCCCGGCGAGGCCCAGGCGCGCGGCCCGGGCCTCGCAGGCCTCGCGTAAGGGACCATCCCCGACCATGATGAAACGGGTATCGGGGGCCGTCGCCCGGATGCGCGCGGCGGCTTCCAGCCAGAGGAACGGCCGCTTGTTCTCGTCGAGGCGCATCACCGTGCCGAGGGTGAAACCCGCGTGGGGCGTTCGGGCGAAGAAGGCCGCCGCGCGGGCGGCCTCGGCCGGCACGTCATCGGACGGCAAGGCCTCGGACGGCAAGGCCTCGGACGGCAAGGCGTCGACGCCGTTGTAGATGACGTCGACACGGGCCGGGTCGAGGTCGAGCCAAGCGGCGTAGCGGCGCGCGGCGGCGTGCGAATTGGCGGTGAGGCGTACGCCGGGGGCGGCCAGCAGCGCCCGATAGAGGCCGGCATATTCCGGGCGGTCGCGCTCCGGCCGGTCCACGGGGGGCAGGCTGCGCACGGCGAGGACGATACGCGGCACCCCGGCGGCCAGGGCCGCGAGCCCACAGGCCAGGATCGAGCCGTCCTGCCAGAGATGGACCACATGGGGCCGGCGGCGGCGGATCGCATCGGCGAGGCGTAAGGTCCCCTCCTGCATCGGGACGGGCAGGAGGTCGAGCATAGACGCGAAGGGGACGAGCACCGAGCGGGCCGGATCGCCGTCTTGCACCGGAAAGTCGGCGTATTCCTCCACCGCGAGGCCGTCCGCACGCAGGCCGGGGGCGAAGAAGTCGCCTCCGATCCGGGCCCCCGTCGAGCGCACCACGACCTCGATCGGCCCGGCGATGGTGCTGCCGGCGATGGGCGCAGCCCGGACCCGGGCGGCGTGCAGGCCCCGTGCCGTGAGGGCGAACTGACGCTCGGCCCCGCCCGCCCCGAGGGAGCCCGTGATCATCATCACGCGCCCGACCCGCCGGCGGCGGCGGGGCACCCGGCGCGTCGGTGCGAGGCGAGCGAAGATTTCGGCCAGCACCGCGTCGGCGGCGCGCCCCGGGGGCGGCATCGCGCCGTGCCCGCAGAAGGCCGTCAGACGGGCGCAATCGGCCGCCGCCGCCGCATGGGGCGCCGCGAGCTTGCCGCCCGAGCCGAAGCGGGCGATCCCATCCTCGAGCAGCCGCAGGGCCCGCCCGATCTCGCCGCGCTTCGACAAGGCACGGGCGAACGCCACGTACGTGGATTCGCGCGGATGGGTCGCGATCAGACGCTCGAACGCGGCATCGGCCTCCGCGTGGGCGCGGATCTCCTCGAGGCCCCAGGCCTGGAGGAGCATCGCCGGGCAAGTCGCGGGAGCTTTCGGGAAACGGTCTCGGACCAGCCGGGCGGCGGCCTCGCGCCCCTGTCGGCGCAGGGTCCAGCGCAGCACCAGGCGAAACGGCTCCACCGCCTCCGGGAAGCGCGCATGCACCCCGGCCCAGGCGCGGGCCGGCACCGCCTCCCGGTCCTGCGTTCCGGGCTCGACGAGTTCGGCGACCTCCACGAGGCGGGCGGCAAGGATCTGCAGGCGCTCGCAGGCCGGATGGGCGTGGACCAGCCCGAGCAGCACCTGGAGCGCGCCCCGCACCTCGGGGCCCCGGCCCGCGCCGGCGACGATCGCGGCGGCCCGCTGGAGGACGGCGCCGTCGGCCGGTCCGGGCCGCGCCGGCGCGCGAATGAGGATTCGCGTGATCGGGTCGAGCTGGACCGAGAGCGCGACGGCGCCGGGCCAGGGCGCGAGGGTGGTGTCCGGATCGTTGAGCATGGCGAAATTCCCCGCGCAGTGCCTCGCCGGGCCATCGCCGCCACGAGGTCCGTTCCGGCTCAGACGCAGTGATAGTCCCGGTACCAGCCGACGAAGCGGCCGACGCCTTCGGCGACGGGTGTGGCGGGCCGGAAGCCGGTCAGGCTCTGGAGGAGGCTGCTGTCGGCGAAGGTGCGGGGCACGTCGCCGGGCTGCATGGGCAGGTAGTTGTGCCGGCCCTTGCGGCCGACGGCGCTCTCGACGGCATCGACGAAATGCATCAGCGGCACGGGGTCGGAATTGCCGATGTTGACCGTGCGGAACGGCGCCACCGCCGAGAGAGTGTCCTCCGCATCCCGCACCGGCTCGCCGCGTATCGGCACCGCGTCGATGAGGCGAACGATGCCCTCCACGAGGTCGTCGATGTAGGTGAAGTCCCGCTCCATCCGGCCGTGATTGTAGATGTCGAGCGGCCGGTCCTGCAGCAGGGCCGAGACGAACTTGAACAGCGCCATGTCGGGGCGCCCGAACGGCCCGTAGACTGTGAAGAATCGGAACGCGGTGGTGGGGATGTCGAACAGATGGGCGTAGGAATGCGCCATCAGCTCGGTGGCCTTCTTGGTAGCGGCATAGAGAGTCATCGGCGCGTCCGCCTTGTCGGCCTCGGCGAAGGGCACCTTGTCGGCGGCGCCGTAGACCGAGCTTGTGGAGGCCAGTAGCAGGTGGCCCGGCGTCATGCGCCGGGCGCATTCGAGCACGTTGAAGGTGCCCGTCAGGTTGGAATCGACGTAGGCGCGCGGGTTCTCCAGGCTGTAGCGGACGCCGGCCTGGGCGGCGAGGTGGATGACCACCTCGGGGGCGGTCTCCTCCCAGACCCGGCCCAGGGCGTCCATGTCCTCGAGCATGAATTCGTGCGCGGTGAAGCCCGGATTCTGCAGCAGGGTCGCGTGCCGGCGCTGCTTGTAGCTGACGTCGTAATACGGGGTCATGCCGTCGATGCCGACGACTTCGTGCCCCGAGCGCTGCAGGCGCCGCGCCGTGTGATAACCGATGAACCCCGCCGTTCCGGTGATGAGTATGCGCACGAAAGCCCCTCGCTGCTCGTGACATGCCGGATTGCGGCGGATCGGTCGGCCCGAGCCGGCGGCATGCGTCCTTGGCGAGCTTGACTATGCGGCGGCGGGGCGTGTCGGGGGACATCGCCTTTCGAGGGGCCGCATTCTCCGAAGGAGGTAGGCCCCCGCCCCCCGAACGGAGGCGCTAAGGCCGATGGCCGAGTTTGCGATCGCGGCAAGTGCACGCAAAGCTCGCCGGCCTCCTCGGATGCGCCTTCCGCGGCCCGCGGTATGCCGGAGCCCGAGGTCACGCCGCAGACAGGCGCGTCATGCAGATCCCCTCCGAGCAAGACCAATCCGAATCCTGGTCCCCCGAAGCGGACGTCCAGGCGGAAGCGTCCCTCGATCCGGCCCCGCGCCGGACCCCGCCCGTCTCCTACGCCGTCGAGGTCGCGGAGGGCGCGTTGCGCCTGCGGATCCAGGTCGGCTCGAAGAGCATCCCCATCGCGATCACGCCCGAGCAGGCCGGGGAACTCGGCACCGCCCTGGTCGGAGCCTGCGTGCTGCATGCCGAGGGGCGGGCGCCCGAGCCGGGTCAGATCCTGCGCAGCGACCTGCCGGTGATCGGCTGGCGCACGGGGGTGATCCGGGAGCACGCACTGGCGGTTCTACTCCTCGACATCCTCGGCGGCCCTGAAATCGCGCTGCAGTTCCAGCCTGCGGTCGCCATCAGCTGCGGGCGCTCACTCTTGGAGACCGGCAAGACCCTGCAGACCTCGACCCTGCAGACCTCGTCTCTGCAGACATCGACACGGTAAACACCCTCTTCGCACAATGACCTACGCCGTTTGGTCATGTTGCCCTGCGATCGAGGTCGGTAAACATTCGGTTAACAGGACCGCCAAGCTGCTGCGAATACACAATGCTCAACGCAGGAGCGACGGCGGGTATCCCACTTCTTCTCCATCCCGTCTCGAACATCGTCGCCAAGACAGGTCAGCCGCGCGAGCGCCGGCCGGTCCGGCGAGCCCGCGTGCGGGAGACGGCGCCAGGCCGAGGAATCCACCCGGATGTCGCATCGCTTCGTGTCGAGACTCCTGATCACCGCCCTCGTCCTGGCCACCGGGTGCCGGCCGGAGGCGCGGGCCGCCGACGCCTACGCGCTGGGGCCCGCCGACAAGCTGCGCGTCACCGTCTATCAATGGACGCAAGGGGCGATGCCCGCGCAGGGCGGCGACTTCCAGGCCCGCCTCGACGGCCAGTTCGCGATCGACAATGCCGGCAACCTTCCCCTGCCGCTGGTGGGCGACGTGCCGGCGGAAGGCCGCGCGACGGCCGAGCTCGCCCGCGCCGTGGCGGAGGCGTTCCAGGCCAAGCTCGGAACCCTCACCTCGCCGAGCGCCTCGGTGGAGATCGTCGAGTACCGGCCCTTCTACGTGGTCGGCGTGGTCGACCGCCCGGGAAGCTATCCCTTCCGCCCCGGCATGACGGTGCTGCACGCGGTCAGCATCGCGGGCGGCCTCTATCGGCGGCCGGACGATCCGAGCCGCTACCAGCGCGAGGCCCTGGCGGCGGCGGGCGACGGCGCCCTCCAGGTCGCCGCCCGGGATCTCCTCCTCGTGCGCGCCGCGCGCCTGGAGGCGGAACTGGCAGGCGAAGACGGCATCGCGTTCCCCGACGAGATCCTGACCCGCAAGGGCGAGCCGACCATCGCCCGCCTGATGGCCGACGAGGCCAAGATCATGAAGCAGCGCGCGGTCGCACTCGACGCGGCGGTGGCCAACCAGCGCACGCTCAAGGCCCTGGCCGAGCGCCAGAACGGCTCCCTCGAGGCCCAGTCCGCCGCCATCGAGCGCCAGATGGCCATCGCCAAGAAGGAACTCGAGGATCAGACCGACCTCGTGAGCAAGGGCCTGTCGCGGCGTCCGATCCTATTCCCGATCGAGGCGCGCCACGCCGAGGCCGAGGCCAAGAAGCGCCAGCTTCAATCGGACATGCTCAAGAACGCGCAGGACGTCGCGCGCGCCGAGCAGACGGCCGGTGAGCTGCGGACCAACCGGCGCACCGAGATCCTCGACCAGCTCAAGGAGGCACGCGCCAATCTGGAGCAGGCCCGCCAGAAGATCGTCACCGATCAGCGCATCGTCGATCATTCCGACGGCGAGTTCCGGGTCCGCAGCGGCGAGGCGGTGCCGACCTACGCGGTGCTGCGCCGCGAGGGCGACCGCATGCGCGAGCGCAGCGTCCCCGAGACCGCCCGGGTCGAGCCCGGCGACGTCGTCCGCGTGATGCTGCCGCCCCGGCGTGCGCCGGGGGCGCTCCCGGAGACCGGGCCCACCGCCGCGCTCACCCGCGAGACCCACCTCACCGACGCCCGGCCCTGACCCCGACGCCCGACCGGAGGAGCGATACGATGCCGGCCCATGCCCAAACCCTCAGGAACGGTCTGTCGGCCCTGCGGACCCAGTCCGACGTGGTGGGCGCACTGATCCTGCGCGAGACCCATACGCGCTTCGGCCGGACCCGGCTCGGCTACATCTGGGTGCTGATCGAGCCGGTCGCCCACGCGGTGGGGCTGTCCATCGTGCACTACACCCTCGGCCGCCGCTCGCCGCTCGGGGGCAGCATGGCCCTGTTCTTCATGACCGGGCTGCTGCCGTTCTTCCTCTGGAGCAAGGTCTCGTACCGGCTGGTCTCGGCCTTCACCTCGGACCGGCCGCTCCTCAACGTACCGGCGGTGACCCATCTCGACATCCTGTGCGCCCGGGCCCTCCTGGAGGGCGCGACCTGGCTCATCGTCTCCACGATCCTGATCGCGCTGCTGGTGTCCATCGGCTTCAGCGACTGGCCCTTCGACCTCGAATCCCTGTTCGGCGCGGTGGCGGCGACGTTCCTGCTCGCGGTCGGCGTGGGGATGATCAACGCCACCCTCACCGCGCTCCTCCAGTCCTGGCACAACCTCTTCAACATCCTGACCCGGCCGCTCTACCTGGCCTCCGGCATCTTCTACCTCGTGGATCAGGTGCCGGCGACCGCGCAGGCGTTCCTGGTCTGGAACCCCCTCGTCCACGCCATCGAGTGGACCCGGATCTCGTTCTACCCGGCCTACGGCGCCACCACCCTGGACA
Source organism: Methylobacterium goesingense (assembly GCF_022179225.1). Classification (GTDB taxonomy): domain Bacteria; phylum Pseudomonadota; class Alphaproteobacteria; order Rhizobiales; family Beijerinckiaceae; genus Methylobacterium; species Methylobacterium goesingense. Next base: position 23,669 of record NZ_BPQL01000123.1, on the reverse strand, counting down.
AGGCCTACCTTGTCCAGTGGGCCGTCTGCACCTGCGTCCTCGGGCTGGTGCTGGAGCGCCTCGCCCGCCGGAAGGTGGAAGCGATATGATCGTCCTCGATAACGTCTCGAAGGGCTATCGCACGGCGCTGGGCGTCAAGCGCATCCTCGCCGACGTGGACTGCGCGCTGTCCACGGATCTGAGCCTCGGCATCCTCGGCCGCAACGGCTCGGGCAAATCCACCCTGATGCGCATGCTCGCCGGCTCCGAACTGCCGGACCGGGGACATATCGACCGCGACGTGCGGGTCTCGTTTCCGGTCGGGCAAGCCATCGGCTTCTCCAACATGATGACGGGCCGCGAGAACATCGCTTTCCTGGCCCGCGTCTACGGCGAGGACGTTCGCCGGACCGTGGCCTTCGTCGACGACTTCGCCGAACTCGGCGACTACCTCGACGAGCCGCTGCGAACCTACTCGAACGGCATGCGCTCGCGCCTGGCCTTCAGCGCCTGCATGGCGATCCGCTTCGACGTCTACCTCGTCGACGAAGTCACAGCGGCGGGCGACGTCGAGTTCAAGCGCCGCTGCAACCAGCTCTTCGCCGAGCGCCGACGCCATGCGCGGATCATTATGGCCTCGAACAACGCCAAGATGCTGAGCCTCTACTGCGACCGTGGCGCCATTCTCGAAGGCGGAGCGCTCCTGACCTTCGAAACCGTCGCCGAAGCGGTCTCCGTCTACACCAACGAGATCTACCGCACCGAGGTCCAGGGGGCGGACCGGCATGCGGACCGATGGGCCGAACGGGAGGCTGAGCCGTCATGAGCACCGAACCGGGACAACACGCCGCGCGGGTCTCGCCACTCCTCAGCGTCCTCAGGCAGCGGCGGGGGGCCGGCCGGACTCCGGCCGATGCGGCCTCGGTCGAACCCGCGGCGCCCGGCGACCCGGCGGAGGACCCACGGGAGGAAGCAGGCCCGGCGGAGCCCGAGAGCGTGGCGCGCTGGCTGGAAGGCCGGCCCGTCAACCGCAAGGCTTCCACCAAGCCCCCGATCCTGCGCGAGGTGACCGCGCTCGCGGGCGAGGCCGAAACGGCACGCCGGGTCGCCGAAGCGCCGGTCCGGCCGCTGCCGGGCCTACCCGATCAGGCTTCGCACCTCGCCGGACGGCGGGCACGCCGCCAGCGCCAGCGCCGGGGCATCCTGCTCTCGTTCATCGCCCTCGTGGTCCTCCCGACCCTGGCGGCGGCGCTCTATTACGGGTTCGTAGCCGCCGACCAGTACGTCTCGGAGGTCAAGTTCGCCCTGCGCTCGGTGGAGCGCAACGGCGGGCATGATTCGGCGAGCGTCGTCAGCGGCGTACCCAACGCGCTGGCCGGCAACACCGATTCCTTCATCATCGCCGACTACATCACCACGCGGCAGTTCGTGGACGAGGTGCAGCGCAAGATCGACCTGCGCCGGATCTTCTCCAACCCGGCCGCCGATGCCTACTCGCGCTTCGACCCGGCCGCGCCCATCGAGGCACTGGTAAGCCATTGGCGCGCCATGGTGATGTCGCGCTACGACCTCTCCACCGGCATCCTCACGGTCAAGGTCCGGGCCTATACGCCTGAGGACAGCTACCGCCTCGCCCAGACCGTGATCGACGGCTCCGAGCGCCTCGCAAACGAGCTGACGGACCGGGGCCGCCGGGATTTCGTGCGCTTCGCCGAGACCGAGGTGCAGAAGGCGGAAGCGCGACTGCGCGGCGCCCGCGACGCGCTGGGCCATTTCCGCCGCACCGAGGGAACCTACGATCCCGTCCGCGTGGCGATGAGCAACGCGGACCTGCTGGCCAAGCTGCGCTCGGACCTCGCCAGCCTGCGCGCCGAGGCGTCGGCGCTCTCCGCCTCGATGCAGCCCAACGCGCCGATGATCCAGACCCTGACAGGCCGGATCAAGGCCACCGAGCAGCAGATCCGCTCCGTGGAGGCCGAGGGCCAGCGCAACGGCCAGGGGCTGGGCGCGGACATGGGCAGCATGGTCGCGCGCTACGCCAGCCTCGAATCCGAACAGACCTTCGCGGAGAAGAGCTACGGCATGGCCATGGACGCGCTGCAGGCCGCCCGCGGCCTCGCCGACCGGCAGCAGATCTACCTCGCGACCTTCGCGCGGCCGGCGCTGGCCGAGAGCGCCCAGTTCCCCAACCGCCCGGCTTCGATCGCGGTGGTGGCGGGCTTCGCGCTCCTGGTCTGGCTCACCGGCCTGCTCCTCGTCCTCGGCATCCGCGATCACATGCGCTGAGCCCGCCCAACCGGCCTCCTGAAGACGGGCGGCTCACCTCAAGACCAAGGGGACGACCATGATCTTTCTGCAACGCGAGGGCGATTCCGCCGATGTCCGCTTCACCGGCGATCAGGCGCGCATCCTGAACAAGGCCGGGCAGGTCGTGGTCGACTGGACGTCGGGCGGTATCCTCCACAACGTGCCGCAGGGCGATGGCTACCGCCTCGAGGTCAAGACCGGAACCACGGTGAAGGCCGACGACCTCGCCATCGGCGCCGTGGTGTTCACCATCGGCCAGTCGAACATCGAGCGCTGGTACAACACCCCCACCGCCGTGCCGGATGCCCCATCCGGCACCTACCAGATGGAAGCCGACGGCTCCATCGGCCACGTGGCGGGCGGCGCCTCGACCTACTTTGCCGAGAACTACGCCGCCGAGGCCGGCGTGCCGGTGATGATGGTCGCCGCCGCCAAGGGCGGCACCGCCCTGGTGGCCGCCGCCGACAAGGGCAACGGCTACTGGATGGATACCTCCGCCGGCTCTCTCTACGCCACCGCCCTGTCGCTGCTCGCCAAGGTCGGCGGCTCCGCCGAAGTGGTGCTGTGGGCGCAGGGCGAGACCGACGCCTCGGCCAACATCACGACGAGCACCTACGCCACGGCGCTCACCACGTTCATGAACCGGGTGCTCGCCGACTTCCATTCCAATCACGTCCTGATCCAGGAGATTGGCCCCCACGGCGCCAACGACAGCAAGTACGACGACGTCCGCCTCGCCCAGCACCAGGTCGCCGATGCCCTGGCGGGCGTCGATATCGGTGCGATCACCACGGACCTGAACACCATCGAGGACGGCATCCACCTCACGGGCGCCGCGCGGGTCACGGCGGCCGACCGGCTCCTCGACGCGGCCCTCGGCTTCCAGGGCATCGACATTTCGCGGGCGGTACAGACCGGGGCCGACGACGCGGCGGGCAGCGACCACCTCGTGGGGACCGATGCCCGCGACGAACTGCACGGCCGCGCCGGCAACGACGTCCTCGACGGCGGCGGCGGCAGCGACGCCCTGTTCGGCGATGCCGGCGACGACACCATCAACGGCGGCGCGGGAACCGACCTCATCTGGGGCGGTGCGGGACGCGACACCATCGACGGCGGCGACGATGCCGACGTCATCTCGGGGGGCGACGGCGGCGACATCATCCGGGGCGGGGCCGGGGCCGACGAGATCTGGGCCGATGCCGGCGACGACCTGATCACCGGGGGTACCGGCAACGACGTCATCGTCGGCGGTGCCGGCATCGACACCGCGGTCTTCTCGGGCAAGTTCGCCGGCTACCGCATCGTCACTAACGGCGTCACCGCCACGGTCACCGACATCGACCTCACGGACGGCAACGACGGCACCGATACCCTCGACGGGGTCGAGTACCTCAGCTTCTCCGACAAGCCGCAATACGACATCAAGGGCACCGGCCTGCCGTCCCTGTTCACGGCCAGCGACGACTACGTCGATTTCGCCACCGTGACCGCCGGCACCTACGCGCCGACCTCGTCCCATGCGGGGCTTGCCGGCAACGACGAGATCTACCTGCCCAAGGACGCGGCCGCCGCCCAGGCCGCCGGCTACGACACCACCGTCGCCATGGACGGCGGCGACGGCAACGACGTTATCATCGGCGGCAGCCTCGACGACTGGATGAAGGGCGGGGCCGGCGACGACATCCTCAACGGCGGCGCCGGCTCGGACCGGATGGAGGGCGGGCTCGGCAACGACAAGTATTACGTCGATACCACGGCGGTGGGCACCACCGGCGACCTCGTGGTCGAGAAGGTCGGCGAGGGTATCGACACGGTGATCAGCACCGTGACTTTCACCCTCAAGAGCAACGTCGAGAACCTCACCCTCGTGGGTACGGACAACATCAACGGCACGGGCAACGAACTCGACAACGTCATCGCGGGCAACGACGGCAACAACATCATCAACGCCAATGCGGGCAACGACACCCTGTTCGGAGGCGCGGGCGACGATTCCCTGCGCGGCGGCCTCGGCAACGATGTCATCGACGGAGGTCTGGGGCGCGACACGGCGGTCTTCGCCGGCAAGTTCGCCGATTACCGGATCACCGATGTGGGCGGCGCCGTCACCGTCACCGATCTCAACGCCGCCGATACCGACGAGGGCACCGACACGATCCAGGGCGTGGAACTGCTCAAGTTCTCCGACAAGACCTACACGGTGAACATCCCGAACGGCCTGTTCACCAACGGCAACGACAGCGTGGACTTCGCCACCGTCGTGGCCGGCAGCTACCAGGCCGGCACACAGTACGCCGCCGGGTCGGGGGACGACGTGGTGCACCTGGCCGGAACCGCCACCGCGGCGGCGGCGGCGGGCTACGACACCACCCTGGCCTTCGACGGCGGCCTCGGCAACGACACGATCACGGGCGGCGCCCTCAACGACTGGATCAAGGGCGGCGACGGCAACGACTGGATCGATGGCGGCGCCGGCTCCGACAAGATGGAGGGCGGGCTCGGCGACGACACCTACGTCGTCGACGTCACGGCGGTCGGCACCAGCGGCGACCTCGTGGTCGAGAAGTTCAACGAAGGCGTGGACACGGTGCTCAGCAGCGTGACCCACACCCTGAAGAGCAACGTCGAGAACCTCACCCTCACCGGCCTCGCGGAAATCTCGGGCTTCGGCAACGATCTCGCCAACCTGATCATCGGCAACGACGCCAAGAACTCGCTCAAGGGCGATCTCGGCAACGACACCATTCTGGGAATGGGCGGCAACGACAGCATCACGGGGGGTGCCGGCAACGACACGATCGATGGCGGGCTCGGCACCGACATCGCCCTCTATCTCGGGGCCCGGGCCGATTACACGGTGACGATCACGGCCGGCCGGGTCGTCATCACCGACAACAACCCGAACGATATCGGCGGCGATGAGGGCACCGACACCCTGGTCGGCGTCGAGACCCTGAAGTTCTCGGACGGCATCCTCACGGTACCCCTCGGGAGCGCCCCGACCGCACTCGCCCTGAGCCATGCCGAGGTGCCCGAGAACAGCGCCGGCGGCACGCTCGTCGGCAGCTTCAGCGCGACCGATCCGGATGCCGGCGACACCTTCGCCTACACGCTCCTCGACTCGGCCGGCGGCGCCTTCGTGGTCGATGGCGCCAACCTCGTGGTGGCCGCCGGTGCGGTCCTCGACTTCGAGACCACGCCGAGCCTCACGGTGACGGCGCGGGTGACCGATGGCGGCGGCCACATCTTCGATCAGGCCTTCACCATCACGCTCTCCGACGTGCAGGGCCCGACCATCATCGGCACGGCCGCGGCGGACAAGCTCACCGGCACCTCGGAGGGCGAGACGATCGACGGCCTCGCGGGCGCCGACACCATGACGGGCGGCCTCGGCAACGACACCTATATCGTCGACAACAGCAAGGACGTGGCCATCGAGTTGCCCGGCGGCGGCATCGACACCGTCCTGAGTTCGGTGAGCTTCACCCTCGGGGCCAACCTCGAGAACCTCGTCCTCACCGGGGCCGCGAGCAAGGGCACCGGCAACGCCCTCGACAACGTTCTCACTGGTAACGACGCCAACAACACGCTCGACGGTGGGCTCGGCGCCGACACCATGACGGGGGGCTTGGGCAACGACGTCTACATCGTCGACAATCTCGGTGACGTGGTGACGGAACGGGCCGATGCGGGCACCGACACCATCAAGACGACGCTGGGCAGCTATACCCTGGGCATCGGCAGCGCGATCGAGGCCCTGACCTTCATCGGCACGGGCGATTTCCACGGCACCGGCAATGAACTCGCCAACACCATCACGGGCGGGGCCGGCAACGACACGCTGTGGGGCGGCGACGATACGCTCAAGGACAGCCTCAAGGGCGGTCTCGGCGACGACACCTACATCGTCGGGATCAACGACACCGTGACGGAAGCGGCGGATGCCGGCCACGACACCGTGCGGACCGGACTCGCGAGCTACAAGCTCGGCAGCAACGTCGAGGATCTCGTCTATACGGGCACCGAGAGCTTCAAGGGCACCGGCAACACCCTCGACAACTGGATCAAAGGTGGAGCGGGCAACGACACACTCGACGGCGGCGCGGGCAAGGACGTCCTGGTGGGAGGCGCCGGCAACGACACCTACCTCGTCGATTCCATCGGTGACCGGATCGTCGAGCGCCTCGACCCGAACGATGAATCGAGCCCCGATGCGGGCGGCATCGATACGGTCCTGATCAAGACCGGCCTCACCCAATACACCCTCGGGAGTTTCGTCGAGAACCTGACCTATTCCGGCCTCTCCGGCTTCCAGGCCACCGGCAACGAAGGCGACAACGTCCTGGTCACCGGTGCGGGCAACGACGTGCTCGCGGGCGGGTTCGGACACGACATCCTGACCGGCGGCAAGGGCGCGGACCAGTTCCTCTTCAACATCCCTGGCGAAGGCTTCGACACCATCACCGACTTCAGCCAGAGCCAGTTCGACACGATCGCGGTCACGGGCGCGAATTTCGGCGGCCTCCCCGCCGGCGCTCTCTCGGCGGACCTTTTCGTCCTCGGCAGTAGCGCCAATGCGGACCACGGTCAGTTCCTGTTCGACCCGAACGCCCTGACCCTGTCCTGGGACGCGGACGGCACGGCGACTGGCGCGCCCGTGGTGGAGATCGCCGAATTCACCAAGGCACTGACCCTGCATGCCAGCGACATTCTGATCGTGTAAACCGCTTCGCATACCGCCAGCGAAGCCGCACGTCGATGTATCTCCAGCACCGATGCGACGTATATCCAGTTCGGACGCGAATCATTTGCGCGGCTGCGCGCAGAATAATTTATGTTAAAAGTATTTATGTCGCGATTCGGCGAGAACCGCGCCATAAAGACTCCAAATCCGCCTCAGATCGGAGAAAATTTAATCAAAATCAATTTTCAAACGCGGTCATCGAGAGATCGTGTCAAATTTTCGCGATGGATACAGATGTTTCGCCGTTTTCGAGCCGAAAGGGTCTTCATAACTGGTTCAAATTTTGCAACGTTTTGGATCGACGACGATACGAGGTATGCCATGGACATCCTTGCGGGCATCGACTTTTCCCGGACAACGCTGGGACACGCCACCCTCGACGTTGATCCCGGTCGGACACCGTCGATTCTGCTGATCGACGACCGAATCCTCGAACGGGAATGCCTCATCTTCCGCCTCACCGTGGCGGGGTTCCAGGTTCTTGCCGCCATGAATGCGGAGGACTGGCAGGCATCGGTGGGGACCGACACCCTCTCGCTGATCCTCTATGTCTGCGATGGTTCGGCGGAAAAGCGGCGGCGCACCATCGCGGGCCTCCTCCAGGCGCCCCACACGCATCCGGTCGTGGTCCTGTCTCAGTCGGACGACATGGCCAACGTGATCGAGGCGATCGAGTGCGGGGCTCGCGGCTACATCAGCAGCCGGGCCAACGTCGATCACGTCATCGCCGCCATCCGCTTCGTCCTGGCGGGCGGCGTCTTCGTCCCGGCGAGCAGCATGCTGGCTGCCCGAAAGGCCCGGGTGGACCCCGCCGCCGATCCCGCCTGGCAGAGCAACTTCACCGCCAAGCAGATGGCCGTCCTCGAAGGCATCCGGCGGGGCAAGCCGAACAAGGTCATCGCCTACGAACTCAACATGTGTGAGAGCACCGTGAAGGTGCATGTTCGCAACGTGATGAAGAAGCTCAAGGCGCGCAACCGAACCGAACTGGCCTTCAAGGCAACCGAGATGACGCTCTAGAATCGCGTCCTCGTGTAGCCTATCCGGCTCGCCATCCGTATGCGCCTCAGCGCCGCCTGGGCGCGCTACAGGTCGATCGGGGCATGGCCGACGGGGAGCAGACCGCACGCCCGCATGCGGATGATCCCCTGCCCTGGCCCCGCACTTTCCTCGGCCGGCGAAAACCGGAGGATGACACGAATACGAGTGGAGGCCCGGCGGATCGAAGCGCCAACCGAGATCAGCTCAGGGCCGGGCCACGCGGCGATGCTCATGAGGTTCCGAAAACACAAAAGCTCCGGACGTTTGTCCAGAGCTTTGGCCGTCTGAGATGTTTGGTGGGTGCACAAGGGTTCGAACCTTGGACCCGCTGATTAAGAGTCAGCTGCTCTACCAACTGAGCTATGCACCCATCGCCTTGCGGCGATCGCTGCGGCCACCAAGTCCGCTGCGACGAGGGGGCTGATAGCAAACGCCCCGGGGGGTGTCCACCCCCGGGGCGTTATTTTCTCGGCTAAACCGATGCCGGGCTTTGCGCGTGCAGGCGCACGGCCGAGGCCGAGAGCTTGTTGAGGGCCGAGAGGTAGGCCCGGGCCGAAGCGACCAGGGTGTCGGGATCCGCGCCGCGGGCGGTGACGCTGCGCTCGCCGCTCTTCAGGCGCACCGAGACCTCCGCCTGGGCGTCCGTGCCCTCGGTGACCGCGTGGACCTGGTAGAGCTCGAGATCGGCCTCGTGCGGGACCAGGGCCTGGATCGCATTGAACACCGCATCCACCGGGCCGTTGCCATCGGCCTCCTCCGTGATGACGCGGCCCTCGATGTCGAGCTTCAGCGTCGCCCGCTGCGGGCCACGGGTGCCGGCGATCACCGAGAGCGAGACGAGGCGGATGCGATCATGCGCCGTGGCGAGATTCTCGTCGACCAGCGCCTCGATGTCCTCGTCGTAGACATGCTTCTTGCGGTCGGCGAGCGCCTTGAAGCGCTCGAACACGTCCTGCAGCTGGTTGTCGCTCAACACCAGACCGAGTTCCTCCAGCTTGGAACGGAAGGCGGCCCGGCCCGAATGCTTGCCCATGACGAGCGAGGTCTTGGCGACACCGACCGAGGCCGGGGTCATGATCTCGTAGGTCTCGGTGTGCTTGAGCATGCCGTCCTGGTGGATGCCGCTCTCGTGCGCGAAGGCGTTCCGGCCGACGATGGCCTTGTTGTACTGCACGGGGAAGTTCGTGGCGTGGCTGACGAGCTTCGAGGCGCGGGTGAGCATCGTGGTCTCGATGCCGGTCTCGTAGGGCATCACGTCGCCGCGGGTGCGGATCGCCATGACGATCTCCTCCAGGGCGGCATTGCCGGCGCGCTCGCCGATGCCGTTGATGGTGCACTCGACCTGGCGCGCGCCGCCTTCGACGCCCGCCAGCGAGTTGGCGATGGCGAGCCCCAGATCGTCGTGGCAATGCACCGAGAAGATCGCCTTGTCGGCGTTCGGCACCCGGTTCCGGACATCCTGGAACATCCGGCGGTACTCGTCGGGCGTGGCGTAGCCCACGGTATCGGGCAGGTTGATGGTGGTGGCGCCCGCGCGGATCGCCGCCTCGACGCAGCGGCACAGGTAGTCGATCGGCGTGCGGGTCGCGTCCATGGCCGACCATTCCACGTCCTCGACGAGGTCGCGGGCCTGGGCCACGGTCTTGAGGATGATCTCCACCACCTCGTCCTCGGATTTCCGCATCTGGTGCGCGAGGTGAATCGGCGAGGTCGACACGAAGGTATGGATGCGGCCGCGCCTGGCCTGGCGCACGGCCTCGCCGGCCCGGGCGATGTCGGCGGGGATCGCGCGGGCGAGGCCCGCGATGGTGGCGCGGTTGGCCCGGCGGGCGATCTCCGAGACCGCCTCGAAATCACCGTGCGACGCGATCGGGAAGCCCGCCTCGATGATGTCGACGCCCATCGTGTCGAGGAGTTCGGCGACGGCGAGCTTCTCGTCCAGGTTCATGGTGGCGCCGGGGCACTGCTCGCCGTCGCGCAGGGTGGTGTCGAAGATGAGGACGCGGTCCTTGCTCGCGGTCGCGGAGCGGGTCGGGGATACGGTCATGGTCGGGTGTCCTGTCGCGGCGCGCTCCGGATGCGGACGCGGCGCCCTGGAAATCGATCGATGGAATCCTGGCGGCGGGCGGCCTGCCGGCGGCCCCGCCGATGCGCACCCCTGAGAGCCCAGGCGCACGCGCCCGGACGGCCCTCAGGGGCGGATAAGGAGCAACAGGGCGGCAAGAGACGCGCGCGACCGGGCGGCCGCGCGGGCGGCGTCGATCGTGCTGCGCATGGAGCCGGCGATGGCCAAGGCTCGTCTCTCCCGAGGGGCAACGGCGCGTCGATGCGGCGCGGCCGTCTACGAAGGCGGCTGTCGTAGCCCCTGGACAACCGCTTGACAAGGTTCGGTTCCCCGGCCGCTCCGGACCTGCGCGCTTAGGGGTCCCGCTCGCGCGCGCCATAAAGCCTTGTGCCGATTCGCGATCGTTTGGGCCGGACGCATTGCCGTGGCGCCCGCTCCGCCTAGCTTCCGTGTCGGATCGAACACGGTCCGACGGCGAAAACAGTCCGTCCACCCAAGAAGAAATTTGGAAGGAACACCCATCATGTCGCGGATGCTGTCGCGCACCCTCGCGCTGCCTGCCCTTGCGCTGCTCGCCGGAACGGTGCCGGTGCTTGCCCTCGATGCCGCCAAGACCATCGACGTCGCCGCGCCCCCGGCCAAGGTCTGGGCGACGATCGGCGATTTCTGCGGCATCGGCCAGTGGCACCCGGCGATCGAGAAGTGCGTCCTGTCGCAGGACGGTGGCAAGACCCTGCGGACGCTGAGTCTCAAGGGCGGCGGCACCATCGTCGAGTCGCAGACCAGCCGCGACGACAAGGCCATGAGCTACACTTACGCCATCGTCTCCGGTCCACTGCCGGTGAGCGACTACAGCTCCACCCTCTCGGTGGCGCCGAAGGGTTCGGGCTCGACCGTGAACTGGACCGGCAGCTTCAAGGCCAAGGGCGCTCCGGACGCGGTCGCGGTCGACGCCATCTCGGGCATCTACGACTCGGGCCTCAAGGCGATCGCCGACAAGTCCAAGTAAGCCTGACGCCGACAGGACGATCCGCCGGAGGGCGCGGGCTCCCGCCGCCCTCCGGCTACGGTATCAGGCCAGGCCCCGCACGGGGCTCACGTCCCGGTCCCGCCTTCACGGGGCTTGCTGGCCCGGCCTATTTCCCGAACCGCTCGAATTTCGGGAAGCTCCGGGTCATCAGCGTGCCGGCCTCGGCCCGGTGGCCCATCCACTTCTCCAGAATACCCGCATTCGCGAGCCGTGCCTCGCCGCCGGACTCGCGCCAGGGCAGTCCCTCGGCCAGAGTGAAGACGTGGGCGTCGGTGAGTGTGGTCTGGCGGCAGCGCTGCAAGCGCACGCCCTTGCCGCGCACCATCTCGGGCAACTCGCTCAAGGGGAAGACCAGCATCAGCCGGTCCGCACTGCACACCGCGATGTGGTCCCCGGCCGCCGGCACCAGCACCGCGGCCGTCGCCGGCGCGTCGAGCCCCATGATCCCCTTGCCCTTGCGGGTGTTGGCGACCAGCGCATCGGCCGGCGCCAGGAAGCCGCGCCCGTCGGTGGCCGCGACCAGGATCTTCGCGCCCGGCTGGTAGGGAATGGCCGCGACGATCTCGGTCCCGTCGTCGAAATCCACCATCAGGCGGATCGGGTCGCCGAAGCCGCGCCCGCCCGGCAGCTTCGATGCCTCCAGGGTGAACACCTTGCCGTTCGAGGCCAGCACCAGGAGCTTGGCCGTGGTCTCGCTCGGGAAGGCGAGCTTGAGGCCGTCGTCACCCTTGAAGGCGACGCCCGACAGGTCGGCGACGTGGCCCTTGAGCGCGCGGATCCAGCCCTTGTTGGAGACGATCACGGTGATGGGCTCACGCTCCACCATGGCGGCGGCGAAGTCGATGCCGGCGGTGTCGGGCGGATTCTCCAGGGTGGTGCGCCGGGCGCCGATCTTGGTCTCGGGGCCGAAGGTCTTCTTCACCGCGCGGATCTGCTTGGTGATGTCGGCCCATTGCAGCTTGTCGGAGCCGAGCAGGCCTTCGATCCCGTCCTTCTCCTGCGTCAGCGCATCGAGTTCGCGCTTCATCTCCATCTCCTCGAGCTTGCGCAAGCTGCGCAGGCGCGTGTCGAGGATGGCGTTGGCCTGGATCTCGGTGAGCTCGAAGCGCTTCATCAAGGCGGGCTTCGGCTCGTCCTCCTCGCGGATGATGCGGATCACCTCGTCGAGGTCGAGATAGACGATGAGCAGGCCGCCCAGGATCTCGAGGCGGCGGTCGATCTGGGCCAGGCGGTGGCGCGAGCGGCGCTGGAGCACGACGCGGCGGTGGTCGAGCCACTCGCGCAGGGCCTCGGCGAGGCCGATGACGCGGGGCACCAGCCCACCCACCAGCACGTTCATGTTGAGCGAGATGCGCGATTCGAGCTCGGTGAGCCGGAACAGCGATTCCATCAGGATGACGGGGTCGACGTTGCGGGCGCGCGGCTCCAGCACGATGCGCACGTCCTCGGCCGATTCGTCGCGCACGTCGGCGAGCAGCGGGAGCTTGCGCTCCTGCAACAGCTCCGCGAGCTTCTCGATCAGACGCGCCTTCTGCACGCCGTAGGGGATCTCCGTGACCACGATGGTCCAGGTGCCGCGCCCGAGATCCTCCTTGGCCCAGCGCGCACGCACGCGGAAGCCGCCGCGCCCGGTGCGATAGGCCTCGGTGATCGATTCGGCGCTGTCGATCAGGATGCCGCCGGTGGGGAAGTCCGGCCCCTTCACGAAGGTGAGGAGCTGGGCGGAGGTCGCCTCCGGGTGGGTGATGAGGTAGAGGGCCGCGTCGCAGAGCTCGGCCGCGTTGTGGGGCGGGATCGAGGTCGCCATGCCCACCGCGATGCCCTGCGAGCCGTTGGCGAGCAGGTTCGGGAAAGCGGCGGGGAGCACCACCGGCTCCTCCTCCTGCCCGTCGTAGTTCGGGCGGAAATCCACCGCGTCGTCGTCGAGGCCTTCGAGGAGGAGGCGCGCCACCTCCGTCATCCGGGCCTCGGTGTAGCGCTGGGCGGCGGCGTTATCGCCGTCGATGTTGCCGAAGTTGCCCTGCCCGTCGACCAGCGGATAGCGCTGCGCGAAGTCCTGCGCCATGCGCACCAGGGCGTCGTAGGCCGCCGTGTCGCCGTGCGGGTGATACTTGCCGATGACGTCGCCGACGATGCGGGCGCATTTCTTGAAGGCCGAGGTCGGGTCGAGCTTCAGGAGCCGCATGGCGAACAGGATGCGGCGATGGACGGGCTTGAGTCCGTCGCGGGCATCGGGCAGCGCCCGGTGCATGATCGTCGAGAGCGCATAGGCGAGGTAGCGATCCTCCAGCGCGGTCTTCAGTTCGACGCTCTCGATGCCATCGGGACTCGATGGCGGCTCGAAGGGCTGGCCCATCACGAACTCCCGGGCCGCAGGGGACCCAAATCAGAACAAAACACGAACAGGATTTAGGCGGTCCGCGTACCCAATGCAACGAAGCGCGCACGCTCCTCGGGCACGGGGATCGCGCGCGGTCCCCAGATGTGCTGGTCGAGGAAATACCCCGTCAAGGTAAACCCCTCGGTAACGTCCCGGGCGTCCGGCGTCATCGGCAGCGGCGCACCGGCTTCGCGCTCCCGCAGGAAGTCCGGCAGCGCCAGCAGCCGATCGCGAAACGGCTCGCCGGCCGAGGCGCTCACCGCCCGTCCGCTGCGGGGCGAGACGTAGATCAGGGCGTCGTTGCCCCCCGTGGCGGCGCAGGCCGCCAGATCGAGGCCGAAGCCGAGTTCGGCCAGGATGGCGAGTTCGAAGCGCACCATCAGGGGCGGGGCGATGTCCGGGTCGTGCAGGTGCGCCACGAGGAGCCCGGCCGCCGCGAACAGCTCGGGATGGGGATCGCGCTCGGGCAACAGGCGCAGCAGCCCGGCAAGGTGGCTCATGCCGTAGAGGGCGAGCCCGGAGCCCATTAACCGGGCGGCGACGGATTCGACGGGCTCGACCGCGAAGGCGCCCAGGCTCTCCTCGAGGCGTGCCCGCCAAGTGGCCTGGACCCGGTTGCCCGCCTGGAGCACCGGCTGCATACGGCGCGAGCGACCGCCATGCACGAGCCCGAGATGGCGGCCGTGGTTCCGGGTCATCAATTCGAGGATGACGCTGGTCTCACCCTGTCGGCGCAGGCCGAGCACCAGGGCCTCGTCGGTCCATTGCATCAGGGTGTCTTACGGCGCCGCCGGCAGGTTGCAAACGTGGCGGGACGGAACCGATTGCATCAGCGATAAGACTCGCGCGACGCGGGAATCAGGTTAGACTCGTCGGATTGCGAAGCGAGGGCGGATGCCGGTGTCGTTGTCTCTCTGTTGCGGGCGTGGCCGATGGCCGATGCTTCTCGCGGTCCTTCTGGCCCCGGGCCTCGCCGGATGCGGCCCGCGCGCGGGGCTACCAGCCCCCTCCCCCACCGCGTCCTTGAACGACCGTCTCGCAGACTTGGCCCTGCGGCAGGCCGCGTTCGGCGCCGTTTCGCTGATCCCGGTGCGGTTCGAGCACAGCCGGGTCTCGAAGCCGTTCGTGGACGAGGGACGCACGCTCTACTGCGTGTCGAGCCGGATGAAGGGGCGCACCTTCGGCAAGGCCGAGCGGCCCAAAGTGGTGATCCAGGAAAAAGCCGGGGCCCTCACGATCGTGAATGAGGACACCGAAGTCTGCGAGGGCCACCGCACCGATCCGTTGCCGGAACTCGAGACACTGGCGAGCGCCAGGAACTGAGGCCGCCGGGAACGGTCGGCCGTACCTTCGCGAACCGGCCCCGTTCGACCCGGATCGTGCCGGACGCCGGCCGCTTGCACGAGGGCGCTCGCGATGGTTCGTTGGAGCCATGCCGGCCCCCGTTCTCGACCTCACCCTCGACCTCATCGCCCGCGCGCATCCGACCCCGGTGGCCGACGACGCCACGGCGCTGGCTCTGTTGAGCGACGCCGAGCTCCGTCCCGGTCTCGCCGCCGCCATGGCGGCCCGGCCGATGCCCGCCGAAGGGCTCTGGGTGTTCGGTTACGGCTCGCTGATCTGGCGGCCGGAATTCGCCTACTCGGAGCGGCGCGTCGGGACGGTTCACGGCTATCATCGGCGGTTCTGCCTTCTGCAGCGGCGGTTCCGCGGCAGCGTTGAGAAGCCCGGCCTCGTCCTGGCCCTCGACGTGGGCGGCGCGTGCGAGGGCGTCGCCTTTCGGCTGACGGGCGCGGAGGCCGCCGAGACCCTACTCCCGGTCTGGCGCCGCGAGATGCGCGGCAACGGCTATCTCGGGCGCTGGGTGCCGGTGGAGACGGCGGCCGGCACGGTCCAGGCCCTCACGTTCGTGGTGAATCCGGACAGCGACCGCTACACCGGCCCGATCTCGGACGCGGCGATCGCGGACCGGATCGCTTCCGGCGCCGGACACCTGGGCCCCAGCGCCGAATACCTGTTCCGCACGGTGTCCGCCTGCCTCGCGGAAGGGATCCACTGTCCGCACCTGCTGACCCTGCAGGCGATGGTGGCCACACGGCTGCGGGCACGGCTCACAGCCGCTGCGCCGGCACCATCCGATTCCTGAGATCGATACAGAGAATCGACGCCAGAGTTCCGCGCCTTGCGCCTCGAATCCGTGGCGCGGACGCGGATTCAGTCAGGTCGAGCAGCAGAAGACCCATCCAGCTTAAGGTAAGCTTGCTCGACGTCAGTGCACGACACCTTTTACGTTCGCACGCGAATACGCTCCGGACGCTTTGCATGGGAGCGCCGACCCGCGACTAAATTAAGCTAGACTAAATTGCCGCCTTTAGAGAGGGAATATTTCGCCTTAAGTTTCGATTATCGATTCACGGATATGTTATCGGGGACAAAGCATCCTATCGATCGGATCAGGCCAATGAAACTCGGCATTCGCGCGCGCCTCTATGCAGGGTTCGGCAGCCTGATCGTCCTCACCGGCGGAATTGGTCTAACCTCGCAGTATCAGCTTGGGTCTGTCACCAGCGACTACGCTCGGCTTGCCCGCCTCGAGGAAGGCGCCCGCAACGTCTTTTCGGTGAACGGACTCGGAGAACGCCTGTTCAGCCAGGCCCTGGATTATCAGGCGAATCAGAAGCCCGAGCAGGTCGGCCAGATGGAGCAGACGCGACAGGGTATGGCGACCCTGCTCCAGCGCCAGGTCGACATCGCCATCTCCGAGGAGCGCCGGGCGATGTATGCCTCCATGCGCGACGAGGCCGCTGCCCTGAAGGGGGACATCCAGCGCCTCGGCCAAGCCGGCGAGACGCTGGCGGAGAGCAAGGGGAATCTATTCAGGATCGGCGACGAGCTGACGCGCGTGACCGGCGCCCTGACCGCCGACATCCGCCGGAACGGATCGGCGGCGCAGGTCGCCCAGGCCGCGCAGGTCGAGAGCACGGTGCTGCTGATGCGGGTGGCGAACTGGCGCTTCCTCGCGACCCGCGACCCCCAGGGTCCGGCGACCTTCGCGACCAACAGCCAGAAGGCCGACGCCGCCGTGAAGACGTTGCGGGACCTCGATACCGCCGCCGAATTCGCGCGGCCGATCAAGGAGCTTCATGAGGCGGTCGTCGCCTATATCAACGCCTTCAACACCGCCGCCGCCGCGATCGAGAGCACCCGGGTCGCCTACGACGACAAGCTCAAGCCGCACGTGACGGCCCTGATGCAGGCGGGTCTGGTGATGCGGACGAAAATCGAGGGGGCGGTCGCCGAGATCAGCGCCGCCACCGAGGCCAGCGTCAGCCGCGCCCGCACCCTGCAGATGGCGCTCGTCGCCCTGGCGCTGGCCCTCGGCGGTGCCCTCGCCTTCCTGATCGCGCGCAGCATCATCGGCCCGATCTCAGGCATGACGAGCGCGATGAGCCGCCTGGCCGCCGGCGAGACGGCGGTCACGGTGCCGTCGCAGGATGCGGTGGACGAGATGGGTGAGATGGCCAAGGCCGTCGACGTGTTCCGCCAGAACGCCATCGCACGCATTGAACTGGAGGCGGAACAGGTCGCCGCGCAATCGGCACGCCAGCGCCGTGCCGACCGTGTCGATGGCCTCGTGCAAAGCTTCGAGCAGACCATCTCCGGTGCCATCGGCATCGTCACCTCCGCGGCGACCGAACTCGATGCGACGGCCCGCTCGATGACCCAGGTGGCCGAGAACACCAACGGCCAGGCCGTCGCCTCCAGCGCGGCCGCCGAGGAGACCTCGGCGAACGTGCAGACCGTGGCGGCCGCCGCCGAGGAGATGGTCGCCTCGCTGCATGAGATCGAGCGCCAGGTCCAGCAGTCCAATGCCGCCGCCGGGGCCGCCGCTCGCGACGCGGAGGCGACGAACATCGCCATGGGCAGCCTGATGCAGGCCGCCGATCGCATCGGCGAGGCCGTGACGATGATCTCCAGCATCGCCGGACAGACCAACCTCCTGGCACTCAACGCTACCATCGAGGCGGCGCGGGCCGGCGAGGCGGGTCGCGGCTTCGCCGTCGTCGCGGCGGAGGTCAAGGAACTCGCCGGCCAGACCGCGCGGGCCACGGACCAGATCGGCGGTCAGATCACCGCGATCCAGCAGGCCACGGCTCAGGCCGTCGCGGCGATCCGCCAGATCGGCCAGACCATCGTCTCGGTGAACGCGATCACCAGCAGCATCGCCGCGACGGTGGTGGAGCAGACGGCGGCGACCGGCGAGATCTCCCGCAACGCTGCCGAAGCGGCCCGTGGAACCCAGGACGTCTCGATGAACGTCGCCCAGGTCCTGGCCTCCTCGGGGGAAACGGGTTCGGCGGCCCAGCAGGTGCTCCTGGCAGCGGGCGAACTGTCGGTCCAATCGGTGAACGTGCGGCACGAGGTGGAAGGCTTCCTCGCAGCCATCCGCGCGGCGTGAGCCTGGGCGTCGGTCGGGCCCTCGCCCCGGCCGACGCTTATACGAGACCTCGATGTGCCTGACTCATCGAGGTTCGCCCGCGCGACGGCAGTCGTACCACGAACCTCAAGGAGGCTGACCTATGGGTCAGCCTCCTTGAGGCTTTGTATTAGCCCCCTGTCCGAAAGCCGGCGCGGTGCCTCAGTTCACCTCGACCTGCACCACCCCCGGCACGGCCCGGAGCGCCCCGGCGATCTGGGGCGTCGCCTGGTACTTGCCCGGTAGCTTGACCTCGACCTCGCGCTCTCCGTCCAGGAGGAGGATGAGGGAGACCTCGCCCTCGCCCCGCACCTGGAGGCGCTGCTGCACGCTGGGGATCGGGCGCTCGTCGCGCAGGTAGACCCGCATGCCCTTCTGGTGGCGTGCCACCGCCACGTCGAGGGGCTCGGCGGTCATGATGCGGGCGCGCACGTCCTCGCCCTCCAGGTTGGCCTGGAGCTGGAGGACCAGGGGGCGCCCCGGCTCCAGGATCTCGCGATACTGGCCGAGGCCTTCCGAGAAGATGATCGCCTCGAAATGCCCGGTCTGGTCGGACAGGATGACGATGCCGAGCTTGTTGCCGGTCTTGGTCCGGCGCTCCGACCGGTCGAGGACCGAGGCCGCCACGCGGCCCACGCTGGTGGTGCCGGCCCGGACCGCCCGGCAGAACTCAGCCCAGGTCTGGACCCTGAGCTTGCCCAGGAGGTCGCCGTACTCGTCCAGCGGATGGCCCGAGAGGAAGAAGCCGATCGCCTCGTATTCCTTCTTCAGCTTGTCGGCCATCGGCCAGGGGTCGTGGGCCGGCACCCGCAGGGTCACGTCGGCGGCGGTGACACCCCCGAACATGTCCTCGATGCCGGTGCTGGCGGCTTCCGCCGCACCTTGGGCAAGCTTCATCATCGGCTCGATGGCGGCGCAGGCTCGGGCGCGATCCGGCTCGATGGTGTCCATGGCGCCGGCCGCCACCAGATTCTCCAGGGTGCGCTTGTTGAGCATGCGCGGGTTGAGCCGGCGCGCGAGGCAGGCGAGATCCTTGAACGGCCGGTCGCCCCGCGCCTCGATCAGGGCCTCGACGGCGCCGCGCCCGACGCCCTTGATCGCCGCCAGCGCGTAGTGGATGCAGCCCTCGCGCACCTCGAACCCGACACCGGAGGTGTTGATGGAGGGGGGCTCGACGGTGATTTTCAGGCGCTGGGCGTCCTGGCGGAACTCGGCGAGCTTGTCGGTGACGTCGATGTCGAGCTGCATCGCGGCAGCCAGGAACTCCACCGGATGGTTCGCCTTCAGGTAGGCGGTCTGGTAGGTCAGCAGGGCGTAGGCGGCGGCGTGCGACTTGTTGAAGCCGTAATCGGCGAACTTGGCGAGCAGGTCGAAGATCTCGTTGGCCTTGGCCTTGGTCAGGTCGCGCTCGATGCAGCCCTTCACGAAACGGTCGCGCTGGGCGTCCATCTCGGCCTTGATCTTCTTGCCCATGGCGCGGCGGAGCATGTCGGCCTCGCCGAGCGAGTAGCCGGCCAGGACCTTGGCCACCTCCATCACCTGTTCCTGGTAGACGATGATGCCGAAGGTCTCCTTGAGGATCGGCTCCAGCTTTTCGTGCGGGTACCAGCTCGCCTCGTTGCCGGCGTCGCGCCCGAGCTTGCGCTCGCAATAGACCGGGATGTTGGCCATGGGGCCGGGACGGTAGAGCGCCACCAGGGCGATGATGTCCTCGAAGCGGTCGGCCTGCATCTCGACCAGCGCCTTGCGCATGCCTGCCGATTCCACCTGGAACACGCCGACCGTCTCGCCACGCTTCATCGGGGCGTAGGTCGCCGCGTCATCGAGGGGCAGCGAGGCGAGATCGACGATGATGCCGCGCTTGGCCAGGAAGTCGGTGCAGCAGCGAAGCAGTGTCAGGGTCTTCAAGCCCAGGAAGTCGAACTTCACCAGGCCCGCGTTCTCGACCCACTTCATGTTGAACTGGGTCACCCGCATGCCCGTCTTCGGGTCGCGGTAGAGAGGCACCAGTTCTTCCAGGGGGCGGTCGCCGATGACCACGCCGGCGGCGTGGGTCGAGGCGTGCCGGTGCAGGCCCTCGAGCTTCTTCGAGATCTCCATGAGGCGGGCGACGATGGGCTCCTCCTCGATCGCCTGCTGGAGCTTGGGCTCGCCCTCGATGGCCTGGACCAGGGTGACGGGGTTCGCCGGGTTCTGGGGCACGAGCTTGGTCAGCTTGTCGACCTGCCCGTAGGGCATCTCCAGAACGCGGCCGACGTCGCGCAGCACGCCGCGAGCGAGCAGCGTACCGAAGGTGATGATCTGCGCCACCTGCCGCTCGCCGTAGCGCTGCTGCACGTACTGGATGACGCGCTCGCGGCCCTCGACGCAGAAGTCGATGTCGAAATCCGGCATCGAGACGCGCTCGGGATTCAGGAAGCGCTCGAACAGCAGGCCGAAGCGGAGCGGGTCGAGATCGGTGATGAGGAGCGACCACGCCACCAGGGAGCCGGCGCCCGAGCCGCGCCCCGGCCCCACCGGGATGTCGTGGTCCTTGGCCCACTTGATGAAGTCCGACACGATGAGAAAGTAGCCGGGAAACTTCATGCCCACGATGACGTCGAGCTCGAAGGCGAGCCGGTCGCGGTAGACCTGTTCGGTCATCCCCGGCGCGGTGCCGTGCTGGGTCAGACGCAGTTCGAGGCCGGCTTGCGCCTGCCGTCGCAGTTCCGCAGGCTCGTCGAGGGCCGGAGCGGCCTCGACCTCGGGGGCCGCCGGATCGCGTGCGGCGACGACGCCGAAGTTGGGCAGGATCGGCTTGCGGGTGCGCACGCGATAGGCGCAGCGCATGGCGATCTCGACGGTGGCGTTCAGGGCGTCCGGCAGGTCGGCGAAGAGCTTGGCCATCTCCGCCCGCGTGGTGAAGCCGTGGCGCGGGGTCAGCCTGCGGCGGCGGTCGTCCGAGACGAGGCGTCCATCCGCGATGGCCAGCAGGGCGTCATGGGCGTCGTAATCACCCGTCTTGGCGAAGAATGGCTCGTTGGCCGCCACCACCGAGAGGCCGTTGGACTCGGCAAGACGCAGCAATTCGCGCTCGACCATGCGCTCGTCGGGCAGGCCGTGGCGCAGGATCTCGACGTAGAGGTTGTCCTCGCCGAAGGCGGCCTTGAGCTGGGCCAGACGCTTGGCGGCCAACTCGGCCCGCCCCGAGCGCAGTGCACAGTCGAGGGGCCCGGTGGAGCCGCCCGTGAGCGCGATCAGACCCCGGCTCGATTCGGCCAGGGCCGCGACGTCGACGCGGGGCGAATCGCCCAGCGCGACATCGAAATAGGCGCGACTCGCCAGCCGCAGAAGATTGCCGTAGCCGGCCTCATCCTGGGCCAGCACCACGACGTTGGCGTTGCCGGCCTGCGCCTGGGCGACCCGAGCCATGGGGTCCGGCGCCTCGAAGGCGACAGTGAGCTGGATACCCGCGATGGGCTGGATGCCGGCGCCGGCCGCCTTCTCGGAGAATTCCAGGGCCCCGAACAGGTTGTTGGTGTCGGTGAGCGCCAGTGCCGGCTGCTGGTCCGCCGCCGCGGCCTTCACGAGGTCGCCGACCTTCAGGGCACCTTCGAGCAGGGAATAGGAGGAATGGGTGTGGAGGTGGACGTAGCCGGGGTCTTTGAGGATGCGCGCCATGGGACCTCAACAGCCCGAGTCGTGGTTTCCAATCCATGAGAAACCGGAGCGCGGATGCGTTTGGCTGTGGACTGGCGGCCTCCTGTGCTCCTGGCGCAACGCTACCGCAAGGGCGACAGGGCGATGGCCCAGGCGGCGATCGACACCGCCAGCAGTCCGAACGCCATGAACTCGACCGCGCCCGTGAGGATCATTCGCTTGAACATCGGCCTCGCCTCCCGTTGACCGGCCGATCTTTGTTCCTGTTTTGTTCTATGTAAAGCGAAAAACGAATGCCGCTCGTCGCTTGGTTAAGGATTTATGAGAGTGGCGCGCGGGTGGCCGACGCTTCTGCGCGAACGCGATGCTTGATGTATTATTCGCTTATCAATTGTTATTCCTCACGAAGCGGTGAGCCGATCACCGCATTTTGATTCAAGATTCGCCTTAGAGAAGCATATTACATCCGAGACCGGGGGACACCCGTATGGACCGGTCCAGATGCAGATCCACCTCGTGGCCGTCGGTTCGCACGGCGACGTCCTGCCCATCCTCGCCCTCGGCGTGGAACTGATCCGCCGCGGGCACGGTGTCGTCCTCGCCGCTCCCGTCCCCTTCGAAGGGCTGGCCCGCCGCGCCGGCGTGCCGTTCCACGGACTCGGTACGCGCGATACCTACGAGCAGGCGATGCGGGAGCCTGACCTCTGGCACCCGCGCCGTGGGGTCGGCACCCTGTTCGGCGGCTTGTCGGATCTCACCGAGCAGACCTACCATTGGCTGGCGCAGCAGCATCGACGCCTGCGCGAAGGCCTGGTGGTGGCCTCCAGCCTCAGTCTCGGTGCGCGGATCGCGCAGGAGAAACTCGGCCTGAACGTCATCACCGTCCACGCCATGCCGCTGCTGGTCGAGAGCCGACACGCAGCGCCGCTCCTGCCTGGCCTCGGACTCGCCGGCCTGATGCCCTCCCGGGTGCGCCACTGGCTCGGGCGGGGGGCGGACCGCTACATCATCGGCCCGGCCGCCCTGCCGCCCCTGAATGCCCTGCGGGCGCGCCTCGACCTCGGACCGGTGCGCCGGCTCCGCTACTGGTGGAACAGCCCCTCCCGGGTGCTGCTCATGTTCCCGGATTGGTTCGCGGCGCCCCAGCCGGACTGGTTGCCCCAGGCGGTACAGACCGGCTTTCCTATCGTGGACCGGCTCGGCGACGCCCAGGCTCTCAGCCCGGCCCTCGAATCCATGCTGGCCGAAGGGTCACCGCCCCTGGTCTTCACCTACGGCTCGGCCATGCGGAAGGCGCAGCGCTTCTTCTCGACCGCGGTCAGTCTGTGCGAGTACATGGGCCGGCGCGGAATCCTGCTCTCGCCGCAGGACGGGCAGATCCCGCCCGACCTGCCGAAGGGCGTAATCCACGTGCCCTACGCGCCCTTGAGCGTGCTCCTGCCGCGAAGCGCCGCCCTGATCCATCACGGCGGCATCGGCACCGTGGCGCAGGCCTTGGCGGCGGGTACGCCTCAGCTCATCGTCCCCGTGGCGTTCGACCACTTCGACGAGGCCGAGCGGGTCCGGCGCCTCGGGCTCGGCGCGAGCCTGAGCCGGCGCCGCTTCACACCGGCGCGCGCGGCCCGGCGGCTCGACAGCCTGCTCGCGTCGCCGGTGGTGGCCCGGCGCTGCCGCCAGGTCCGCGAGCGCATGGCGGGGGAGGACGGCGTGTCCTCCGCCTGCGACCGCATCGAGGCGATGATCACCGGCTGAGGCGGCCGCCCCCCCGGGATCAGGGCAACTGCTCGATGAGACCGTCGCGGATGGTGACGCGCCGGTCCATGCGAGCGGCAAGCTCCATGTTGTGCGTGGCGATCAGCGCCGCGAGGCCGGAGGCGCGCACCAACGAGACCAGGATGCCGAAGACGTGGCCGGCCGTGTGCGGATCGAGGTTGCCGGTTGGCTCGTCGGCGAGCAGCAGGCGCGGACCGTTAGCGACGGCGCGGGCGATGGCGACCCGCTGCT
>NZ_BPQL01000122.1 GCF_022179225.1 Methylobacterium goesingense | reverse complement strand
GCGCCCGCATCGAGGGCGCCGGCACGCCCCGCATCACGATCGAGGGCGTCTCGCGCCTGCACGGCGCCCGCCACGACGTGCTGCCTGACCGGATCGAGACCGGCACCTACGCCATGGCGGTGGCCATGACCGGCGGCGACGTCACCCTGGAGAACACCCGCGCCGACCTGCTGCATTCGGCCCTCGATATCCTCGCCACCACGGGCGCCGAGATCACGAGCGGCGTCGACACGATCCGCATCCGCCGCAACGGCGGCGGCATCGCCGCGGTCGATGTGACCACCGATCCATTCCCGGGCTTCCCCACCGACCTGCAGGCGCAGTTCATGGCGCTGATGACGCTCGCCAAGGGCCAGTCCAACATTCGCGAGACGATCTTCGAGAACCGCTTCATGCACGTGCAGGAGCTGGCCCGTCTCGGCGCCAAGATCCGGCTGGAGGGCGATCTCGCCATCGTCGAGGGCGTCGAGCGCCTCAAGGGCGCGCCCGTGATGGCCACGGACCTGCGGGCCTCCGTCTCCCTCGTCATCGCGGGTCTGGCGGCCGAGGGCGAGACCAGCATCAACCGGGTCTACCACCTCGACCGCGGCTTCGAGGCCCTGGAGGCCAAGCTCGCCCGCTGCGGCGCGGAAATCACCCGCGTCCGCAGCTGACGCGCGGGCTCTCCTCCCGGTCTGGGAGGAGAGCGAAGCTGGATCAGCCGCGGATCTCGCCGCGCTTGGGGCCGAAGCCGGGAATCATGCAGCGGCACTGCGAACCCCAGGGCTGCGGCTCGGTGATGCAGTTGCCGCGCTGCGTCAGGCAGAGGCGACCGAAGCGCTCGCCGTAGCCACGGCGGGGGCCGCGATCGTAGCGGTCCTCGAAGTCGCGGCGGCGCTCGTAGCGATCCTCCTCGTAGCGGCGCTCGAAGCGGCGGGGACGGTCGTCGTCGCCGTAATACTGGGCGCTGGCCTCGAAGGCGCCGAGGCCGGTGCCGAGGCTCGCCGCGGTGGCGAGCGCCAGGATGGCGTTTCTGATCGTGGTGCGCTGCATGGGATACTCCCCTCGATTGCTTCTGGCGGTCGCGCGAGATCTAGCGGCGGCGCCCTGAACGATCCCTGAGGAGCGCGCTCCTCAAGCGAGCAGGCGCGTCACGACGCGGACTACCGGGAGCACCACCCGGGCGAGGCGGATCTGGCCGGGCAGCTGCCGGGGTCCCAGGGGACGATGGACCAGGCGCGGGCTGGCGCGCTCGGCCTCGGCCACCGCATGGCCCGCGAGCGGATGGGCGACGATGCGGGCGATCGCGTCCGGCGGAATTCGCAGGGCCCGGGCCCAGCCGCGCTCGGTGCCGAGGCGGCCCGCCGCGTGCAGCCGGCGCAGGCGGCGGCGCCAGACGTAGCGGAACAGCGCCCGTGGCACCGGCTCGAGGCGGGCGTCACACAGGCTGTCGGGCTTCTCGCAACGCGCCCGGATGGTGTCGGCGACACCGCCCGGCGCCCGGCCCACGAGGCGCCCCGACACCGTGACGAGGATCGACGGATCGTGCCGGACGTGCAGTCCCTGCGCCAGCAGCAGCGCCACGAAGGCGCCGTCCTCGCCCAGCGCGATCGCGGGCATGCCGCCCACCGCCCGGTAGGCCGCGACGCTGACGCTCAAGGTGGCGCCGATGGTGGTGCGATGGCAGGGCCAGGGATCGTGCGGATCGGGGTCGATGCGCGCCTCGGCCTCGGTGAGGAGGTCGCTGTAGATGTCCTCCCGATCGCCGCGCCAGTGCAGGGAGGGCGGCAGCAGGGCGCGCTCCTCCGGATCGAGCTGGATGCGTCCGGCCACCGCGTCGGCGCCCCGGTCGAGGGCCGCCCGGTTGCGCGCGACCCAGTCGGGCGGAACCCGGCTGTCGGCATCGGTCGAGAGGATCATGCCGTCCTCGCCGAGCCACTCGGCCGCCCGGTTCATCGCCTCGCGCCGGGCCCAGCCCGCATGGGCGCCGGCATAGGTGACGTGGGCGACGCGGACCGGCACCGACATCCCCGGCACGAGGTCGGCGACGATGGCTTCGGTGGCGTCGGTACAGTTGTTGAGGAACAGCACCACGCCGAGGCTCCCCGGCGGGATGCCGGTCTGGGCATCGATCGCATGCAGGCAGGCGGCGATGCGCTCGGCCTCGTTGCGCACGGGGATCGCGACCACCGCACGGACCGCGACGGCGGCCTCGGGTGGCGGACAGACCTCGCCGGGAAGGGACCCGGGAAGGGACAGGGATGCGGTCGACACGTCACGGCTCCGTTCGCCGGCCAAGGTCCGGCGCAGCGTCGCGTCCGTAGCAGGTTAGCCGAGCGGGACAATGGCGGCGCGCGAATCCGCGAAGTCCACCCGCCTGTTGCCGTGAGCGGGCCGTCTCGCTACCTACGGCTCCCAGACCGCGAACGGCTGAGCCCGCATCCGGGCCGACCCACCGACAGGAGCGCGACACCCGATCATGGAGCTTCTCAGGCTCGCCGCCCTCGACGCCGAAGACCTGGGCGTCATCTCCGCCCATCTGCAGGATGCGATCCTGAAGGCGAGCGACCTTGCCTATCTCGGGGGCCAGCACCGCTTCGTCCTGGTGGCGCGCCGCTTCGACTGGTCGGCGGAGGAAGGGGCGCCGCCGCGCCGCCGCCTCACCGGCATGCATTTCGACCGGGTGCTGCGGGTGCGCAGCCGTGGCATCCGCCCGGGGACGGAGTCCGATTCGCCCCTCGAACTCCTCGCCATCACCTTCGAGCCCACCGAGGCCCCCTCCGGCACCGCCACCCTGGTCTTCGCCGGTGGCGCGGCGATTCAGCTCGACCTCGAATGCATCGAGGTGCAGCTCAAGGATCTCGGGCCGGTCTGGGAGGTGGAGGGTCGGCCCGACCACGAGGCCGTGGCGGCCGGCCGCGCCGCGATCGCGGGAAACCTCTCCGAGGGAAACACCGGCAAGGGAACAGCCTGATGGTCCGCCTCGATTCCCGCGACGAAGACTTCGCCGCCGCCTTCACGCGCCTGCTCAGCGTCAAGCGCGAGATCTCGGAGGATGTCGACGAGACCGTGCGGGGCATCATCGCCGGCGTGGTCGCGGGCGGCGACGCGGCGCTGGTCGACTACACCCGCCGCTTCGACCGGTTCGGCGAGGATTTCACCGTCGCATCCCTGCGGGTGACCCCGGCCGAGATCGAGGCCGCCGTCGCGGCCTGCCCGGCGGATGCCCTGGAGGCGCTGCGCTTCGCGGCCGGACGCATCGAGGCGTTCCACGCCGCCCAGGTGCCGGGCGACCACATGGCCACCGACAGCCTGGGCGTCACGGCCGGCTGGCGCTGGACGGCGCTGGAATCCGTCGGCCTCTACGTGCCCGGTGGAACCGCGAGCTATCCCTCCTCGGTGCTGATGAACGCCATTCCGGCCCGCGTCGCCGGAGTGCCGCGCGTCGTCATGGTGGTGCCGATGCCGGAAGGCACGATGAACCCGCTGGTGCTCGCCGCCGCGCAGCTCGCCGGCGTCGACGAGGTCTATCGGGTCGGGGGCGCCCAGGCGGTGGCGGCACTCGCCTACGGCACCGACACGATCGCGCCAGTGGCCAAGATCGTCGGTCCGGGCAATGCCTGGGTGGCGGCGGCCAAGCGCCGGGTCTTCGGGCAGGTCGGCATCGACATGATCGCCGGCCCCTCCGAGGTGCTGATCCTGGCCGACGCCCACGCCAATCCCGACTGGGTGGCGGCCGACCTCCTGGCCCAGGCCGAGCACGACGCCGCGGCCCAGTCGATCCTGATCACCGATTCCGCGAGGCTCGCCGACGACGTGGCGCAAGCGGTGGAGCGCGCGCTGGCCACCCTGCCCCGGGCCGAGATCGCCCGGGCGAGCTGGCGCGACTACGGCGCCATCGTGGTGGTGCGCGACTTCGACGAGGCGGTGCCGCTCGTCGACCGCCTCGCCCCGGAACACCTGGAGATCGAGACCGCCGACGCGGAGGCGTTGGCCGCCAAGGTGCGCAACGCGGGGGCGATCTTCCTCGGCTCGCACACGCCGGAGGCCATCGGCGACTATGTCGGCGGCCCCAACCACGTCCTGCCCACCGCCCGCTCGGCGCGGTTCTCCTCCGGGCTCGGCGTGCTCGACTTCATGAAGCGCACCACGATCCTGCGCTGTGACCCGGCGGCCCTGCGGGCCCTGGGACCCTCGGCCATCGCGCTCGGACGGTCGGAGGGCCTGGAGGGCCACGCCCGCTCGGTGGCGATCCGCCTGAACCTGTGAGGGCCTGATGTCCGGCGCGGCCAAATCGAGCGAGCCCAAATCCCCCCACCGCCTCACGGTGGTGACCCTCGACGAGGAATCGATCGGGCGGGGCAACCCGGACCAGGAGCACGAGCGCGCCATCGCGATCTTCGACATCCTGGAGGACAACAGCTTCACGGTACCCGGCCGCGAGGGCCCCTACGCCCTCACCCTCGGGCTCGTGGAGAGCAAGCTCGCCTTCGTCATCAAGCGGGAGGACGGTGAGGCGGTGATGACCCACCTCCTGTCGCTGACCCCGTTCCGCCGGGTGATCCGCGACTACGAGATGATCTGCGAGAGCTACTACAACGCCATCCGCACCGCCTCGCCGACCCAGATCGAGGCGATCGACATGGGACGGCGAGGCCTGCACAACGAGGCCTCCGACCTGCTGCGCCAGCGTCTTGAGGGCAAGGTCGACCTCGACCACGACACCGCGCGGCGCCTCTTCACCCTGGTCTTCGCCTTGCACTGGAAGGCTTAGAGTCGCGACCCCTCCCGCAGCGCGAGGCTGAGAAGAAGACCGGATGGCGGATCCGACCGGCCCGAAGAAAACGCGCGTGCAGTCGGTCCTGTTCATGTGCAACTTCAACGCCGTGCGCTCGCTCGCGGCGGAGGCGGTCGCGCGCCACTATTTCGGCAAGTCGATCTACGTGCAGTCGGCCGGGGTGCGCTCCGGCGAGCCGGCCGACCCGTTCATGGTGGCGGCCCTCGACGAGATCGGCATCGACGCGGCGCGCCATAAGCCGCGCACCCTCGCCCAACTCGAGGAGTGGGAGGGCCTGAACTTCGACCTCATCGTCACCCTGGCGCCGGAGGCCCATCACGCCGCCCTGGAGCTGACCCGCACCAACGCGGTCGAGGTCGAGTACTGGCCGACGCCCGATCCGACCATCATCCAGGACGGCACCCGGGAGCAGCGCCTCGACGCCTACCGCGATGTGCGCGACGGGCTGGTCTACCGGATCAAGATGCGGCTGAAGGGCTGAGCCGCGACGACGCACAATGGCCGGTGGTCGGGACTGCGCATTCCATACGGCGATGATCCATGCGGATTCCCGTAGCGGCGCCTGGCTCGGACGCGTACGGTCGATGTGATGCTGGAGCGCGTGAAATCAACGGCTGCGCCTGACGCGCCCCCTCTGGGGATCGGATACTACACCGTTCCCGAGGCGGCACGGCTCATCCGCATGCCGAGGGTCAACATCCAGCGCTGGCTCGGCGGCTACGCGTTCACATCAGGTGGCAAGCCTGGCCGTATGCCACCGCTCTGGGCTCCCGAGTTGCCGTCAACCGATGCGTATCTGGAACTCGGCTTCCGAGATCTTATCGAGCTTCGCTTCGTCCACGCATTCGTTGAGGCAGGACTCGATCTGCGGATCATCCGGAGTTGCCTGGAGCAGGCGCGCGCGGCTGTTCAGGACCCACGGCCGTTCTCCACCCGGCGATTTCGGACGGACGGCCGCACGATCTTTCTCGACACCCTGAAGGCGACCGGCGAGACCGAACTTCTGGACCTGAAGCGAGGCCAGTTCGTCATCCGATCCGTCATCGAGCGGACGTTCAGGGATCTGGATCTCGACGATGCCGTTGTCGCTCGGTGGCGACCGTTCGGCGGCAAGGACACCATTGTCATCGACCCGCAGCGGTCATTCGGGCAGCCGATCGCCGCTGAATCCGGTGTTCCGACGATCGCCCTGGCCGAAGCCGTGGTGGCGGAAAGATCGGTGGACCGTGTGGCGCGCCTCTACGAGGTCTCGCCCGCAGTGGTTCGCGACGCCGTTCGCTTCGAAGAATCCCTGCGGGCCGCGTGAAGTTCGTCGTCGACGAAAACCTTCCGCCTGCCCTCGCCCGCGCCCTGCACGCCCTGTTCGCCGGTGAGCACGACATCATCCACATTCGGGACCGCTACGGGTCCGGCGTGAAGGACCTTCAGTGGATACCGGAACTCGGCCACGAGGGACGCTGGGTCGTTCTCTCGGCCGATCGCAGGATCAGGAAAACGCGGGCCGAGTTTCAGGCATTCCGAACATCCCGCCTCGTGGGTTTCTTCCTGTCGGCAGGGCTTAACAAGGCTCCCCTGGTCAAGAAGGCAGAGCGCATCCTGGCCCTCTGGGACGACATCGTGACCTTCGGCGAGCGCAGCGCAGCAGGCTCGATGTACGAGTTGCCGCCGACGAGCAATCGGATTCGGACGCTTTGAAAGCGGCCGGCGCGGAAACGAACAGCGATCGGTGAGAACTCAAACCCGAATCTGCGCTTCCGAGATAAGCCGCCGGATCGACGTCACCGGGCCGTAGCTCTTCTCCTGGATGCGGGCGACGGCCTCGCGCAAGGGCTCCACCGCCACCGCCATGTGGTGGCCGTTGGCGTGGATCAGGCGGGTTGCGTCGAGCATCAGTCCGACATGGCCGCGCCAGAACACGACATCGCCGCGTCGCAAACCGTCGAAGTCCAGGGGCAGGGCCTCGCCGAGCCCGCGCTCCTGCTGGTCCGCATCCCGCGGCGCCGCGATCCCGGCCTGCGCGAGGCAGAGTTGGAGAAGCCCGGAGCAGTCGAGGCCGAGGCTGGTGCGCCCACCCCAGAGATAGGGGGTGCCGACGAGGCGCTCGGCCGTGGCCGCGTAATCGGGCTCGACTGCCGCGAGGGGCGCGCAATGGCCGGCGAAGACGTAGCCGCCGCTCGCGAGCCGGAGATAGTCGCCGACGGTCTCCGTCACGCGGATGCGGGCGCCCAGGGTCAGCCAGCCGCTGGCGGGTTGCTTCAGGTCGGGGCCGGGATAGAGGAAACTGCGCAGGGCCGTGACGCGGTGCGTCGGCGCCACGGCAAGGCCGAGGGCCGCCTCGGGCAGGTAGCCGACATAGCCGTCATGGGCGAACTGGACGAAGACGAAGCCCTCCTCGGCGCCGTAGGCGGTCACCGTGTCGCCCATCACCGCCTCGGTCTCGAGACCGGCATCGAAGCGGGGCGTCCGGCGCAACGGCGCGGCGGGCACGACGACGGAGCGTTCCTCACCCACGACGTAGCGGTCGGCCTCGACATGGCCGCGCAGGCGCGCATCGGCGATCTCGGGCCGGGCCGGAACGAGTCGGGGATCGGAGAGATCGAAGGGACAAGCCTGCATGGCTCCGACTATCCGCCCCTGGCGACCCGATCGCAACAGGCTGCGCAGGCCCGCGACGCGCGCGGCATTTCGACGCTCGAATCTGCCCAATCCACCGGCAGAGCGCTTCTCGCTCATGCAGGTCTCTTCGCGGGCCTGCCCGCGAGCCTGATTGAAAATCCATCACGCCACCGCGATGCATCCGACGCGTGGGTCGCCCGCGAATGTGTGCGCTGCACAAACCACCGAATCGCGCCTATGTTCGGGCGATGCCCCATGCGAGTCGCGCCGTGAAGAAGACCTCGAAATCCTTCCAGGATCTCCCGCCGATCCGTGTGCGGCGCGAGCCCCCGACCATCCCCGAGGCCGTCGCCGCGGCCCAGGACCTCGCCGACGACATCGAGCAGCAGGTCGAGATCGCCGCTGGCCTCATCGGCCTGCCGCCGGATGCGGTGCGCGAACACGTCGTCGCCGCCGCCAAGGCCAAGCCCGAGCGCCCTTCCGAGCGAATGCCGGAGCGCATCCTCACCGCCGCCAGCCCGAGCCGGGCGCCCCGCACGGTCATCGTCGAACGCCGGACCCGGCCGCCGGTGATCGTCGAGCGGCGCGGACGCCCGCCGATCGGGCGCCCTTGACCCGAGGGCCGGATCTGGTCCGGCCCCGGGTTTCCAAACCTCACCAGTCCAACGTCTTGCCCGTGTAGTCGAGATAAGCCGTTCCGGTTCGTCCGAACCGGCCCTCGATGACCTCCACCATGCCGGTCACGCTGGTGGCGACGTCGATATCGGCATCGGCCCCGCCCATCTCGGTGCGGACCCAGCCCGGATGCAGCACCAGCACGCCGAAGCCGGCCTCGCGGTGGCGGATCTCGAAGCTGCGTACCAGGGTGTTGAGGGCGGCCTTGCTCGCCCGGTAGGTTTCCCAGCCGCCGGACTCGTTCAGGGCGACGCTGCCGAGGATCGAACTCATGAAGGCGACGAGGCCGTTCGGCGCGAGCCGGTCGAGGAAGGTCTCGGCGAAGCGCACCGGGCTCACCGCGTTGGTGAGATAGACCTGGGCGGCGACCTCGCGCGGCACCCGGTGCAGCGGCTCGTGGGCCTGCGTCGCCACCCCGGCTACCACGAAGATCAGGTCGAAGCTCTGGCCAGCCAGGCGGTCGTGCAGGCCGGTCACCGCGTGGTCGTCGTCGATGTCGGCCGTCTCGACCGTCAGGGCATCGGAACTCAGCGCGGCGAGGCCCGGGGAGGCCGAGCGCTGGGTCGCGGTCACCCGCCAACCGCGCTGCAGGAAGGTCTCGACGAGGCCGAGCCCGAGGCCGCGCGAGGCCCCCACGACGAGGGCGTTCTTCTGGGCTGTCATGCTGATCCGTATCCTCGGTTGGCGAAAGGGCCGGCCACCCGGAGGCAGCGCCGCCCATCCCTTGAGGAGGAGGTGTACGGAAGAGCGGGTCCGGCAATCCGCGCTGCTTTCGCCGAGGTGCGCCGGCGCACCCGCGCATCCCTCAATCCGCCGTCTGCACCGACCAGGTCGCGTGCTCGATCCCGGGCATCCGCGCCAGGGCCGCCACCACGGCGTCGAGCTCGGCGCCGGCCACGGCCGTCGCCACCAGGGTCGCCACCACCTCGACGGTGCCCTCGCCGCGCTCCACCACTTCGATGCCGCCGACGGGGTACTGCGCCGCCTCCAGGCGCTCGACCAGAAGGTCGCGGGTGGGGCCGGCGGCCTCCGCCTGCACCGTCACCTGCACCTCGTAAGTCGCCTCGGTCTGGCTCTCGTCGATGGGCGCGCGGTTGATGGCGTTGACGAGGGGTCGCAGCAGGGTGTTGCCGGCGAGCACCGCCGCCGTGACGAAGGCCGCCTCCAGGGGCAGGTCGGCCCCCGCGAAGGCGCCGACGGCCGCCGAGCACCAGAGAGTCGCGGCGGTGTTGAGACCGCGCACGTTCATGCCCTCCTTCATGATCACGCCGGCGCCGAGGAAGCCGACGCCCGAGATCACGTAGGCCACGGTGCTCACCGCCCCGCGGGAACCTTCCAACCGCATGCCGAGGTCGACGAAGGCGGCCGCGCCCACCGCCACGAGGACGTTGGTGCGCAGGCCCGCCGTACGCTGGCGGTACTGGCGCTCGGCCCCGATCAGGGTGCCGAGCGCGAAGGCGACGAGGAGGCTGACCGCCGAGTTGACGGCTTCGGGCAGCGGCCCGGACAGGAAGGGGATCATCGCCCTGCCGTGACGCCGTCCCGTGACGGGACCATGACGGTGCGAGCCGGATCAGGCCTGCGGGTAATCGGAAATGCCGCCATGCGCCGCCGACCACTTGGCGGGCTCGTGCAGGAAGCTCTCGACCTCGGCCAGGACTTTCGGGTCGAAGTGGCCGCTCTCCTTGGCGACGTTGAGCACGTCCCACCAGGTGGTGAGGTAGTGGAGCTGGATGCCGAGGTCGGCCATGAGTTCGCGGCTGTTGGGGAAGATGTCGTAGAAGAACATCACGAAGCAGTGGTCGACCTGGGCGCCGGCATCGCGCAGGGCCTTGCAGAACAGCGCCTTGCTGCGCCCGTCGGTGGCCAGATCCTCCACCAGCAGCGTGCGAGCGCCCTCCACCACCTCGCCCTCGATCTGGGCGTTGCGGCCAAAACCCTTGGCCTTCTTGCGCACGTACTGCATCGGCAGCATCAGCCGGTCGGAGATCCAGGCCGCGAAGGGGATGCCCGCCGTCTCGCCGCCGGCGACATGGGTGATCGACTCGTAGCCGATGTCGCGCACGATGGTGGCGGCGGCGAAGTCGTTGAGCGTCGAGCGCAGGCGCGGATAGGAGATGATCTTGCGGCAGTCGATGTAGACCGGGCTCGCCCAGCCCGAGGTGAAGGTGAAGGGCTTGTCCTGGTAGAAATGCACCGCCTTGATCTCGAGAAGCATCTTGGCCGCCTCGCGGGCGATCACGGCGCGGTCGATCGGCAGGAAGGAAGTCGTCATGCGCGGGTTCGCTCTCGTGCGGGCGGCGGGCGCGGGCTTCCGTTTCCGGAAGGGGCCTCGCGTCCGTCTGAAGGGAGGGTTCTCCTTCCCGCCAACCGTCCGGGGCGTCAACCCTGGGACTCTCCCGGCACGCGGCCCTCAGGCCAGGAAGGTCCGCAGCGCCGCCAGGGTCGCTTCGGCGTTCTCCTCGGCGAGGAAATGGCCGGACGTGACCTCGGCGGCGACGGCCTTCGGCGCGAAGGTGCGCTGCCAGGCGGCCAGCGGCGTCTCCGTGCTGCGGTCGAGATAGCTGTCGCCGGTGAGGATCAGCGTCGGGCAGGTCAGTTCGCGCCCGGCGGCGAGGTCCGCGAGGTCGGCCTCGCGGTCGCGGGTGGCTCCCGCGCGGTAATCCTCGCAGAAGGCGTGGATGCGCTCGGGCACGTTCCAGGCCTGCCGGTAGAGGTGCAGGGCCGCGGGCGCGAAGACCTTGAGAGATTTGTCCCCGCTCCAGTCGCGCAGGAGCCCCTCGAAATAGGTGTCCGCGTCGCGGCCGATGGCCTGCTCGGGCCCCGGCGCGGCCTCGGCCAGGAAGTTCCAGTGCGAGGGCTTGCGCGGGTTGGCCTCGATCCGCTCCCACTGGACCAGGGTCGGCAGGATGTCGAGGAGGGCGAGCCGGGCGATCCGCCCCGGCTCGTCGAGGGCGAGGCGGTAGCCGACGCGGGCGCCCCGGTCGTGCCCGACGAGGGCGAAGTGGACGTGGCCGAGCGATTCCATCACCGCCACCACCTCGGCCGCCAGCGTCCGCTTGGCATAGGCCTCGTGGCGCGGGTCGCCTTTCGGCGCGGCCGACCAGCCGTAGCCCTTGAGGTCGAGGCAGACCACGCGGTGACGCTCGGCCAGCGCCGGCGCGATCCGGTGCCAGCAGGCATGGCTCTGGGGAAAGCCGTGGAGGAGGAGCACCGGACTTGCCTCCTCCGGTCCGCCGACGCGGGCGAAGAAGCGCCCGGCCGGAATGTCGATCCAGCGGGCTGCGAAATCAGGGAAGAGATCGGTGGTCACGAGCGGCGCCTCCGGCAGGGGCCGGGGGAACGCGCGGGGCGTAGCGCCGGTTCGCGGTAGGGTGAAGTCTTGATGAACACGAACCTTTCGATAGAGGCGGGCCAATTTGCAAAGTGCAACGTCAAGCTTATCAAGTCTGTTCTACCCCCTCAGGCGGCAAAGCGGTCTGTGGCTGACGATTAAGGCCCATCGTTCGGCTTTGAATTTTGCGCATCCATTCGTTTTCAATTCGAACAATATCTGCTTCTGATTCAAACCCGGCGGCTACCTGTAGAATTGCAACCTGATAATCTGGTGCTGCGTGAGCTTGTAGACCCACCGCCGCACCACCAATCGCGGCATGTTGAAGCCAACGTTGGTGAAAACCGCCGGTCCCAGCTGCCGATCCAACGTAGTGCTCCCCCGAGTCTGCTGATGTTAAGACATACACACCCTTTGCTTCTCGTAGACGTTCAATCCAAACCGAAGGTAGACTTGATACATCACTAAGTCTACAACGGAACAGAAAATGCCCTGGGTATGGCTCGTCTTGAAAAGCAATGCGTATCTCGCGAACAGCCTTATTTTGCCTGTGAGCCAATTGGACCCACGCCAGAGCCCCAAGGCCCCATTCGATTGATAAGCGGCCTCTAAACTCTGAAAGTTGTTCACATATTTCCATTTCATAAAGGTGATAACCTTCGAGATTTGCGCCCGTTACGGGATCTAAAAATCCCTCTGGTGCAACTCCAAGAGCGGTCACGTCGTATAATCCCACAAACAGCGTTTCACCCGCTGGCGACCTTACAAAACTCGCGACTTTGCGCCCAACCTCAAATCGGTCCTGCCCTTGAACGTTCTGATATTGCTCAAATGCTGCGACGTTCTCGCGCCAAAGACGATAGGGCGATCGGATCACATTCGCTGCGTTGGTGTGATGGCGGACCAAGCGAACCGTATTGGGCTCGACCCCGGCCTCAACAAGCAGAGAGTTGAACATGATTGGCATGGTGTAACTCCTCAAATGCTTCGCCTACCACAGATTGTTCATATTGCGGGAGGCATACTTTTGATACGCAATTGCCAGATTGCACGAGTTGATGTGCGGTCCTTCGATGAAATGGCATCGACCAGGGCGAACAGCGCTCTCGCCGGTGGGCGGCTGGCATCAAAACATTGCCGTCAGCCCGCAAAAAAGTGTCCGGGCAAAATGTCCGGCCGCGCGCCCTGCGGCCTCACGGATGCCGCCTCGGGATTGACGCCCGGCCCGCGCAGCGGGCACACCCAACCACCGTGGATCGCTCAAGAATCCGCACCGAAAAAATTCACGAGGAGACGCGCATGGACCGGCCCACCGTTCCTGCCCCGCAGGCGACCCGCACGGCCCGCGTGACGGGTATCTCCGCATGAGCGGCGCGGTCCTTGCCGAACGGCCGGCGACCAGCGCTCAGCCCGTCGATGCCGCCCTGCGCGGGCGCATCCTCGCGCTCCGCGACGGCCTTCTGCACGGGCTCATCGGCGCCGACGCCATGGTCGAGCGCCTCCTCATTGGTCTCCTCACCGGTGGCCACCTCCTCATCGAGGGTGCGCCCGGTCTCGCCAAGACCCGCGCGGTCAAGCGCCTCTCGGACGGGCTCGACGGCAGCTTCGCCCGCATCCAGTGCACCCCCGACCTGATGCCCGCCGATCTCACCGGCACCACCGTGTGGCGCCAGGATGCCGGCGACTTCGAGTTCCTGCCTGGTCCCCTGTTCCATTCCCTCGTCCTCGTCGACGAGGTGAACCGCGCGCCGCCGAAGGTGCAGTCGGCCCTGCTCGAGGCCATGGCGGAGGGGCAGATCACGGTCTCGGGCCACACCCATGCCCTGCCCGACCCATTCATGGTGGTGGCCACCCAGAACCCGATCGAGCACGCGGGCACCTTCCCGCTGCCGGAGGCACAGCTCGACCGCTTCCTCCTCCACGTCCTGGTGGAGATGCCCGACGAGGCCGCCGAGCGCCGCATCCTCGACCTCGTGGAGGGCGAGCTCAACCACCACGCCGAGGCGATGCCGGTGCGGCTCTCCGTGGAGGAGATCCGCGCCGCCCGCGAGGCGGCCCTCGGCGTCTACGTCTCACCGGCGCTCAAGGATTATCTCGTGCGGCTGGTGGCCGGCACCCGCACCGATGCGGCGGCTCCGGATCTGCGCGCCGCCATCGAGCACCCGGCTTCCCCGCGCGGCACCCTGGCGCTGATGGTCGCCGGCAAGGCCCGGGCCTACCTGCGCGGCCGCGACCACGTCATCCCCGAGGACGTGGCGGAGCTCGCCCCGGACGCGCTGGCCCACCGCATCGGCCTGACTTGGCGCGCCGCCGCCGAGGGCCAGACGGCGCGGGGCATCATCCGCGGCCTCGTCCAGCGGGTGCGGGCGCTCTGAGCGGATCATGACCGTGCCGAGCCCGGCCCAAGCCGCAGCCGCAGTCGCCCTGCCGGACACCGACCCGCTGATGGCGCCGGGCATCCACCTCTCCGGCGAGGCGCTGATGGGCCTGCGCCACCTCGCCCGGCGCGGAACCGGCCCGGCCACCCGGACGCTGGCGGGCCTGCCCGGCGGGATCGTGACGCGGCGGCGCGGACGCGGCTCCGAGCCGGACGACGTGCGCCTCTGGTCGGAGGGCGACGACCGCCGGCACATCGACCGCAACGCCACCGCCCGCACCGGCATCCTGCACGTCCGCACCCACCACGACGAGCGCGACCGCGCCGTGGTGCTCCTCGCCGACGTCAGACCCTCGATGCTGTTCGGCACCCGCCGCGCCCTGCGCTCGGTGGCGGCGGCCGAGGCATTGGTCCTGCTCGGCTGGCGCATCGTCGGCGACGGCGGCCGCATCGGCCTCGTGGCGGCGGGGGCTGGCGAGCCCGTGGTGGTGCGCCCGGCCGGCGGCGAGCGGGCGATGACCGCCCTCACGGGCGCCCTGGCGCTGGCCCACGCCCGGGCGCTGGCCGACGACACCCGCGCGGACCCGCCCCTCGCGCCCGCCCTGACCCTGGCCCAGAGCCTGCTGCCCTCGGGCGGCCACCTCGTCATCGGCAGCGCCCTCGACGCGCCGGGGGAGGATTTCGACCCGCTCCTGACGATCATGGCCGAGCGCCTGTCGATCCGCCTCGTGCTCGTGAGCGACGCCTTCGAGCGCGCCCGGCCGCCGGGCTTCTACCCCTTCGCCACGCCGGACGGCCGGCGCGGCACCGTGCAGGCGAGCCGGGCCGACCGGACATCCTCGGGCACCGATGCCCGCCTCGTCGCCTATGCCCAGCGCGGCATCGTGGGCCTGCGCCTCGACGTCGAAGCCGGTCCGGAAGCCTACGCGCCGCTGATGGAGCGCCTCGATGCGATGCTGTAGGGCGCCCATCCGCCAGGGAGGGGCCCGGTGACGCCCGACGCCCCGGCCGGCCTCGACCAGCTGCGCGGCCTGCACCTGCCCGCCGAGACGGGCGGGGCCCAGGGCGCGGTCATGCTCGCCATCGCGCTCGGCTTCACCGCGGCCCTGGCCCTCGGCCTGATGCGCTGGCTGCGGGCGCGCCGGCGCGGCTCCGTCCGGCGCGCGGCCCTGGCCGATCTCGCCGCCGCCAACGCCCTGCCGCCGGAGCGCCGCCGGGTGGCGCAGGCGCAGCTCCTGCGCCGCCTCGCCCGCACCCTCCAGGGCGACGCGGCGGCGGATGCGCAGGGGACAGCCTGGGCCGCCACCCTCGACCGGCTCTTCGCCACCACCTTCTTCACCGCCGGCGCGGGCCGGATCTTCGCCGAGGGGCTCTATCAGCGCGGCGCGCCCGAGCCCGGGCCGGTGGACGCCGAACTGGCGCGGCTCTTCGCCCGGATCGGGGCCTGACATGCTGACGGGTTTAGTACCCCACTGGCTCACCGCCCTCGTCTCGGCCTTCGACCTCGCGAGCCCCTACGCCCTGTTGCTCCTGCCCCTGCCGCTCCTGGCGGCCCGGCTGATGCCGCCCGAACGGGTCGGGGCGAGCGGCGCCCTGCGGGTGCCGCCCTCCCTGGTGGCCGAGGCCGCCCGGGGCGACAGCGTGGCGGCGCGCGGGCGCGGCCGCGCCATCCTGGTCTGGACGTTGTGGGCGGCCCTGGTGGTCGCCCTGGCGGGGCCACGCCTCGTCCTGCCGGCCACCGCCCTGCCGGCCTCGGGCCGCGAGATCATGCTGGTGATGGATCTCTCCGGCTCGATGGAGCGGCGCGACTTCGCCCTCGACGGCCAGACCGTGAACCGGCTCGCCGCGGTCAAGCGGGTCGGCACAGACTTCATCCGCCGCCGGGCCGGCGACCGCATCGGCCTCGTCATCTTCGCCAACGAATCCTACGTGGCCGCGAGCCCGAGCTTCGACACCGCCACCGTCGCCCGCGCCCTCGACGAGGCCACCATCGGCCTCGTTGGCCGCTCCACCGGCATCGGCGACGGTCTCGGCCTCGCCCTCAGGCGTCTGACCCCGGCCGGGCCGGAGGCCGAGGGCGCGCCGCCCGCCACCGCCAAGGTGGTGATCCTGATGACCGACGGCGCCAACAATGCCGGCCAGACCACGCCCCGGGACGTGGCCGGCCTCGCCAAGGAGCTCGGCGTCCGCGTCCACACCATCGCGCTGGGCCCCCGCGACCTCTCCAACGCCGAGGGCGAGCAGGACGTGGTCGACACCGAGACGCTGCGGGACATCGCGGACCTCACGGGCGGCCGTATGTTTCGCGTGAAAACCACCGAGGATCTCGTCGCCATGGCCAACGCCATCGACGAGATCGAGGGCGGACGCGCCAAGGCGCCGCCGGTGCCGCTGCGGAAAGACCTCTGGCCCTGGCCCGCCGCCCTCGCCTTCCTGGCCGCGGCCGGCCTCCTCGCGTCGCGGCGGACCGCATGAGCCTCCTCGACACATTCCTCGGGACCTGCGCTATCCTGCGGCCCTGGTGGCTGGTGGCGATTCCCCTCGTGGCCGCCCTGGCGCTGCGCGCCGCCTGGCGCTCGGCACCGCTCGGCGACTGGACCCGGGCCGTCGATCCCGGCCTGATGGCGCTGCTCGCCCGGCGCGGGGCGGTGCTGGGCGGCAGGCGCCAGGCGAACCTCGCCGCGGCGATCGCGGCCGGGCTCGTCGCCCTGGCCCTCACCGGCCCGGCGGTGGAGCGCCCGGACGCCGCCACCTTCCGCAACCTCGACGCCACCGTGGTGGTGGTCGACCTGTCGCGCTCCATCGCGGAGGGCGGGCACCTGAAGGACGTGCGCCAGGTGGCGCAGGGCGTGGCCGAGGCCGCCGGCACCCGCAGCGTCGCCGTGGTGGTCTATGCCGGAGACAGCTACCTCGCCGCCCCGCCCACCACCGACCGGGACGCCCTCGCCTCGACCCTCTTCGCCCTCGACGGCGACACCGTGCCGGACCGTGGCACCCATCCCGAGCGCGGTCTCGCGCTGGCCCGCCGCACCCTGGAGGAGGCCGGCGTGATCGCGGGCGACGTGGTTCTCGTCACCGACGGCGACGGCATCGGCGACGCGGCCTTGCGCGAGGCCACCGCGATCCGGGCCAAGGGCTGGCATCTGCACGGGCTCTTCGTGCCCGCCGGGCCCGGCCTGCCGGCGGGCTCGCCCAAGCCAGACCGGGGCGCCCTCGAGCGCCTGACCGACGCGGGCGCGGGCCGCTTCGCCCTCCTCGACAGCCCCGCCCCGGTCCTCGACGCGGTCGGCGCCAGCACCGCCCAGCACCTTGCCGCCGGGGGCTATACCGTGCTGGCCTTCGCCGATCTCGGGCGCTGGCTCGTGCTGCTGGCCCTGCTGCCGGCCCTCGTCCTGTTCCGCAGGAGCGCCTGATGGCGATCGGTTCGTTGTCCGCCCGCCTGCCCGTGCTCCCCCGCGGATGGACCCGCTGGGCGCGCCTGGGCGCCCTCGGGCTCGCGGGCGCGGGCATCCTCGGCCTCACCGCCACGGCGCAGCCGCGCACCAGCCTCGGCCGTGCCCTGATGGGGGCCGGGCTGCCCGGGGCCGCCGCCTGGGTGCTCGACGATCCGGCTTGGCGCGGCCCGGCCCTCTACCAGGCCGGGCGCTACACGGAAGCCGCCGCCCTGTTCCGCAACGGCGGCCGGCGCAACGCCTACAACCTCGGAAACGCGCTCGCGAAATCCGGCGACCTGCAGGGGGCGCTCGACGCCTACGACGCCGCGCTCCAGTACAATCCGCGCGATGCCGACGCACAGGCCAACCGCTCGCTGATCGCCCGCCTCGTGGACGAGGGCGCCGGCGATCCCGGCAAGGGCGGCGGCGTGGCCAACGCCACCGCCACGGTGGGCGCGCGCTACAACAAGACTTCG
This sequence comes from Methylobacterium goesingense, assembly GCF_022179225.1. GTDB lineage: Bacteria > Pseudomonadota > Alphaproteobacteria > Rhizobiales > Beijerinckiaceae > Methylobacterium > Methylobacterium goesingense. The sequence continues at coordinate 36,362 of NZ_BPQL01000122.1, read as the reverse complement.
AACCAGGACCCCAACGACGATACCCAGGCCACCTCCAGCGGCGAGGGCCTGGCCGGCAACAAGGAGGGCGGCACCACCTCCTCGACGCCCGGCAATAGCAAGGTGGCCCGGCGCGGCAAGGCCGAGCAGGTCTCGGTGGATTCCGGCAAGGGCGAGGCGCGCGGCTCGGCCAGTGACGCGGCGGGCCGTGGCCGCACGGGGGCGGGCTCCGCCATGGTCGCGGCGGCGCCCGAGCGCGAGGTGCGCCGGGTGACGAAGAGCTTCGAGGCCCACGAGATCCGCCCCGACCGCCTCTGGCTGCAGACCCTGCCGGACGATCCCGGACGCTATCTCAAGCTGCGCCTGAAGGCGGAGCATGCGGCCCGCGTCGAGGCCGGCACGGCGGTGCCCGGTGGGAGCAATCCATGGTGAGCGTTCGGTCCGCGTTTCGGCATCGGCGTGGCGTCCTCGCGGCCGGCCTCGCCTTCGTCCTCCTCGCCCCCCTCCCCCTCCGCGCCGAGATCGGCCCCGGCGACCTCACCCTCACGGTGACGCCGGAGCGCAACGGCAACGCCGATCCGTTCTCCCGCGAGATGGTGCTGCTGCGCATCCACGGGGTCTACCGCCAGCCGATCCTGCTGGAGGAGGTGATCCAGCCGTCGCTGGCCAATTTCAGCTGGACCCAGCTCGGCCGCGACGCCTGGTCGAAGACCCGCCTGCCAGACGGGCAGGTCGCCATCGCCTTCGACCGCGTGGTGGCGATCTTCCCGCACCATCCGGGCGACTTCACCATCGATCCCTTCCTGCACCGCCTCACCGTCAACGACGGCGGCAAGCGGGTCGTGGTCGACGTGCCGTCCGCCCCGGTGACCCTGCCCGTCGCCACCTGGACGAAGCCGGTGGGCGGGCCGGACGCCAAGGAGCCCTGGTGGCTGCCGGCCAAGGACGTGACGATCACGGATTCCTGGAGCCCCGACCCCGAGACGGTGAAGCTCGGCGAGACCACCCGGCGCATCGTCACCCTGGAGGCGCAGGGCATGGTCGCCGAGGGACTGCCGCCGCGGCCCGTGATGCGCACGCGCGGCATCCTCACCTTCGCCGGGCCGGTCACCCGCGAGACCCTGATCACCCCCTCGGGACCCGTGGCCCGCGTGACCTACCAATGGGACGTGCGTCCCGCAATCGAGGAGATCATCCCCCTCGACGCGATCGTCATCCCGTGGTTCGACACCGTCTCGCGCACCCTGCGCGAGGCCGAGATCCCCGCCCGCCAGATCGGCGGTGGACTGCCCGACCGGGACGACGAGGCGAAACCCGTCCTCGCGGCCTCCCCGGTCGTCGTCGCCTCCGCCGCCCTGACGGCCTTCGGCCTCGGTCTCGCCCTGCTCGGCTTCGGCTCCGGGGGCACCGGGCGCCGGCGCCTCGACGCACGCACCCGGCGCGCCCTGCGCCGGGCCGCCACGGCGCGCGACCCCCGCGCCTTTCGCGCCGCGCTCGCACCCGCCCTCCAGGGAGACCCGGACCTCGCGCGGGCCTGGCGCGGGCAGCCCGGCATCGCCGCCGGACTCGATGCCCTCGACCGGTCGCTCTTCGCGCCCGGTGCCGGGGAGACGCAGGGTCCGGGCCCCGATCTCGCCGGGCTCGCGGCGGGACTGTCGCGGCCCGTCAGGATGCCGACGACGGCCGCTCATCCGCCGGATCGCCTCGCCCCCCTCGACGGTCCCGCCGCCCCGCGCCGGTGAGGGCGGCTATTCCCGCCGCAGGAGTCGGTCGACGATGAGGTTCGACCAGCGCCGGTCCTTCATGGAGGCTTCGAGGGCGGCGGGGTCGTAGCGGGTTCGGACCCAGTCCTCGAAGCCGATGGGCGCCTGGGCGGCCGCGTCGAGATAGGCCCTGAAGAACTGTCCCAGGATGCCGGTCTTGGCCTGCCGGACATGGCCGTAGCGCAGCGCGAGCTGGCGCATGGCCCGGGCGGGCGGCACCTGCTCCTGGAACACGAGGTAGAGGGCGGCGGCGAGGCCCGCGCGGTCGGCGCCGGACTTGCAGTGGATCAGGGCCGGATACTGGATCGTCTCGAAGATCCCCTTGAGTTCGAGGATGGTTTGGGGCTCGGGCGCCGCGCGGGAGCGCAGGGTGATGGTCCGGAGGTCGAGGCCCAGGGCCCGGCAGCGCTCCTGCGCCAGCGGCCAAGAGCCGTATTCCGGCTCGCCGCGCAGGCAGACGAGCGTCCGGATGCCGTCCCGGGCCATGCGGGTGATCTGGTGGGGGGCGGGCTGGCCTGAGCGCCAGAGGCGGCCGGCGCCGACCCGGTGCCGGTTGAGGTAGACCAGCCGGAACAGGCCGTGATCCCGGAGGAGCATGTTCGCCCAGGCCCGCAAGCGGTCGCCGCGCCCGGCGATGGGCCGCTCCCAGCGGGCGATCCGGGCCAGACGCTCCACGTTGCGGCGCTCGTAGTCCCGGCCTCGACCCCATCGCGGCATGATCCGGCCGATCCTCAGCGCGTCCGTTCCTTGGGGAAGTGCAGGATCGCCAGGCGATAGGTCCGCAGCATGGCGATGGTGATGGCCACGATAAACCCGTACACGCCGCCGGTGACGTGCCGCTTCATGAAATAGTACTTGAAGAAGACCAGCAGCGGCTCGAAGGCGATCCGCACGGGGGTCAAAGGCGATTTCTTCTTAATTTCCCCGGTCTGCAACCGATAATAGAGAATATTCTTTTCTACCAGATGTGCGATCGAGCGGATCGACTGGTGAAAGATCGGCGCACGGATCCGGCCCTTGTGGGCGGCCGGGATCTTCACCTCGTCGAAGACGGCGCTGTCGGGGAAACGGCAGCGGGTCCGGTCATAGAGGCGGACATAGGTGTGGTAGTCGGCGAAAGGGCGCGGCCGCGCATCGCCGGGATAGACCTGGGTGATCCTGAACTCGAAGCCGTGGAGGTCCTCGCGGATCGGCGCTGAAAGCAGGCGCGACAGCTCTGCGCGGGTCGCCTCGGTGAGCCATTCGTCCGCGTCGAGATTGAGGATCCAATCGTGGCTCGCCATCGTCTCGGCGAAGCGCTTCTGCTGGCCGTAGCCTTCCCAATCGCGGTGGAGGCAGGTCGCGCCGAAATCCCGGCAGATCTCTAGGGTTCCGTCGGTGCTTCCGGAATCGACCACGATGATCTCGGAGACGAGGCCCCGCACGCTCTCGAGGCAGCGCAGGATGCGGTCGGCCTCGTTCTTCGTGATGATCGTGCACGTAACGGGTCGTCGTAGGGCCGGATCAGGCTTCACCTGGGGATCTTCCCGTCGCTGGTCCCGGGCTTCGTAGCGGCGGGACCGGCGTTTCACAACTCGCCCGGTATTTCCGCAGCGGCCGCCCGGCACCACGGGCGTCGACACCAGTCTCGCTTAACCTTGCGTTTACCCTGATCGGCGACGGCTGGGGGATCAGAGGGTTCGGTAATGCGACGGGGCATGACGGCACGGTTCAGGCTCGCGGCGGCGGGATTGCTCGCGGGCCTGCTGCCGGTGGGTGCGGCCGACCTCGTGGAGCCGTTCGCACCGCTGCCGGGCACCGCGCGCGGTCCGGACCTCGCGCCGATGCCCCGTTACTTTCCGCGCGCGGAGGGCGAGGAATCCAGCGGCGCGCGCTTGGCACCCGTCCGCCGTCAGGTCCTGCGCTGCCGGGTGCGACGGGTTCCGATCCCTACCGACGCGCCCGACGATCCGAGCTATGTCGGCTCGGCCTACGGCCTGGGCAAGCCGAGCTATTACGGGTTCACGCCACCGCTGGGAGTGGACGATCCCTACGGCCGTCCCCTGCTGCCCTACTGTCCCTGACGGCTGGCGCCGGAGCGTCCAGGTGATTAGGTCTGGCGCCGTTCGCCGGACGCATTCACGAGGTCACCCCTTGTCCCACACTTCCCTCTCCCGGTTCACGGCGGTCACCCCCTTGCGCGCCACGGTCGCCGCCTGGCGCGGGGCCGGCGACCGCGTGGTGCTGGTGCCCACCATGGGCGCCCTGCATGCGGGCCACCTCACCCTGATGGCGCGGGCGAAGGCGCTGGGGGAGCGCGTGGTGGCGAGCATCTTCGTCAACCCGACGCAGTTCGGCCCCACCGAGGATTTCTCGCAGTATCCGCGCGACACCGAAGCCGACCTCAGACTTCTCGCCGAGGCGGGGGTCGACGCAGCCTACCTGCCGGAGGTCTCGGAGATGTACCCCGCGCATTTCTCGACCCGGATCGAGGTCGGCGGCGTCACCGAGGGCCTGTGCGGGGCCTACCGGCCGGGGCACTTCTCCGGGGTCGCCACCGTCGTGACGAAGCTCCTCAACCAGGTCCAGCCGGACCTCGCGCTGTTCGGCGAGAAGGATTTCCAGCAGCTCCTCGTGATCCGGCGGGCGGTGCGCGATCTCGACCTGCCGGTGGAGATCCAGGGCGTGCCGACCCTGCGGGAGGCTGACGGCCTCGCCCTGTCCTCGCGCAACCGCTACCTCGACGCCGAGGCGCGGGCCCGAGCGCCACGCCTGCACGCGGTCCTGTCCGACATCGCCGCCGGCCTGGCGGACGGTGCGGAGGCGGGTCCCCTTCTGAAGCAGGGCCGCGCCGAACTCGCTGCGGCGGGCTTCGATCCGGTGCAGTACCTCGAGGTCCGCGACGCCGAGACCCTGGCCCCGATGGAGCGGGCCACGCGGCCCGCCCGGGTGCTGGCGGCGGCCTATCTCGGCCGCACGCGCCTCATCGACAACGTGCCGGTGGGCTAGGCCCGGCCGGCTCCGAGCGGGTTCGCCCGGAAGAAGTCGAGCATCGCCCGCGAGGCGTCGGGTCCGCGCGGATCGGTGTAGCTGCCGGCCGAGTTGCCGCCGGACCAGGCATGGCCGAGACCGCGCACGATCCAGCCCTCCACCGCGACCCGGCCGGTCCCGTCCGTGTAGCGGGTGCGGGTGTAGGACAGTCCGCCCGGGCTCACCGCCTCGGCGCTCTCGGGCGTCAGGCCGTCGATACCGGCCTGGGCCAGAGCCTGCTCGCCGTTGCGCAGGTTGACCGTGCCGTCGCTCTCGCCGTGGAACACGATGGTGGGCACGCGGACTTCGGACATCGTGCAGTCGGCCGGCGCCACGGGCCCGAGGCGCATGACGCTCAGGGCCGTCGAGACATCGCGGGCGCAGCCGGCGGCGAGACCCGAATGGATACCCACCGCCGCGTAGAGGTCGGGGTAGACCCGCGCGATGTTCACCGCCGCCGCACCGCCCGCCGACAGGCCGGCGATGTAGACCCGCGCCGGGTCGACCCGGTGCTCGGCGATGATCGCCCGGGTCAGCCCCGCGATGATGCCGGCCTCGCCGGAATCGCGGCCCTGGTCGCCCGGCTGGAACCAGTTCCAGCAGCGCTGGCCGTTGGCCCGCCCGCTCTGAGCCGGATAGGCCACGAGGAAACCCTCCGCCTCGGCCAGGGCGTTCATGCCCGTGCCGGCGGCGAAATCGTCGGGCCCCTGCGTGCAGCCGTGCAGCATCACCACCAGGGGCAGGTTCGGCCGGGCGTCGCTGGGGACGAACAGCTTGTAGTCCCGCCCTCCGGCCGCGTTGGAGAAGCTGTGCTCGGTGAAGCTGCCGCCCTCGGTGAGAGGCGCGCGCTTCTGATTGAAGCCGCCGATCCCGCCCAGGCCGCCGGGGAGGCCCGCGCCGAAGCTCGAACCACCAAGTCCCGAACCACTGAGACCCGAGCCGCCAAGCCCGGACCCGAAACCCGCGTTCTGGCTCCCCCCGCGCCCGGCCTTACCGAGGCCCCCGAGCACGGGGGCGATGCCGCGCGTCACGGTCTCGACGACCTTGCGCAGCTTCTCGGGGAGGATCGCGGCGAGGGGCGCCTCCTCCGGTGTGGCGGCCGGTGCCGCCTTCGCCTTGGCGCCTGTGCGCTCCGGACCCGAGCCGGTCTCGATGCGCTCGGCTACCAGGTCGATGGTGTGGGGGGCATTTACTGCCGCGTGCCCGGAGCCGGGCGTCGGCGATCCGGCGGAATGGGCGCCGGGCTGGCCCATCCCGTTCAAGCCGCGCTGGAGAAGATCCGTGGCGTCCTGCAGGCGCCCGGCGGCCGTAAGGCGTGTCGCCTCCATCATGTCGGCGAGGCGGTCCTGCAGCCGGTTCGAAGGATCGGTCATGGGTTTCGCTTTCCAATTCGGCGCGAGGCCGAACCATGCGAGGTCGGGAACGCGGGGAGACACGCTGTCTTACGAACCCCGAAGATTTCCTTCGAAGCGACGGGGTTCGGTTTCGCTCAGGGATCGACCGGCCGCATCGGCCTCGCCTTCAGAGGAACCGATCGGCCAGGGCGGCCTTCACGTCCGGCGTCGCCTGCAGGCTGCCCATCACCTCGATCGACGCGATGGCAGCGCGGGCGAGTTCGGGGGTGACGTCGGGGGCGATGCTGGCCAGGCCCAACACACGGATGTCGAGGCGGATGCCGCTCGCGCGAGCCGCCTCGAGTTCGGCCTTGTCGTAGCGGCGCAACCCGAGTTCGACGCCCTTGCGGGCCACGGATTGGCGCGTGACTTCGCCGTGGCGCGCGATCTGGTTGCGCACGGCGGTGCGGATGAAGTCGCTCCGGTTGGCGTAGACGCTTTCCGAGACGAGCAGGTCGATGTGACCAAGGTCTACGAAGCCGAGATTGATCGTGACCTTCTCGGTATCGCCGACCCGGATCGCGGCCTTCGGCTTGTCGACGAGATCCAACATCACACCTTCCCAGTACCATCCAGCTGGATGGTATATGGGAGGCTCATCCCGCGTTGCAATATGAATTGTTTTGCATCGCACAATCGTCGGGCGTGACGATGGTGTGGCGGGGCTTGGTTCCCTCGGACTCATTAACCCCGGGCCGCGAGGAATGTTCGCTCGGCATCACGCCGCCCCGTCCTCGCCGAGATAGGTGCGCCAGACCGCGTTGCCGCCGAGGGTGGCGATGAACGCCTCGTGGGCGGCGCGCTCGGCCTCCGTCAGGCGGTGGCGCAGCCGGCGCGGCCCCGCCGGCAGGCTCTCTCCGGCGCCGTCCAGGAGGGCGACCGGATCGTGGGTCTCGACCATGGAGAGCCCGAGGCTGGTCTGTTTGCCGCCGAGGAGCTCGACGTAGACCTCCGCCAGGATCTGCGCGTCGAGGAGAGCGCCGTGCTTGGTCCGCCGCGTCGTGTCGATGCCGTAGCGCGAACACAGGGCGTCGAGGTTGTTGGCCGCCCCCGTGTGCTTGCGGCGGGCGAGCTGGAGGGTGTCGACCACGTCGGCGAGGTCGATGGGCGGGGGGGCGGCCGCCCCGAGGCGGGCGTATTCCATGTTGAGGAAGCCGACGTCGAAGGGCGCGTTGTGGATCACCAGGGGCGCGTCGCCGCAGAAGTCGCGGAACGCGTCGACGATGTCGGCGAAGCGCGGCTTGTCGGCCAGGAAGGCGTCGGAGATCCCGTGCACCGCGAAGGCGCCCTGGGAGACCGGCCGGGTCGGGTTGACGAACTGGTGGTAGGAGCGTCCGGTCTGGACGTGGTTGATCAGCTCGACGCAGCCGATCTCGATCAGGCGGTCGCCGTTCTTGGCGTCCGTGCCGGTGGTCTCGGTGTCGAGAACGATCTCGCGCAGCATCGAAGGGTCCTGACAGGTGGCGTTCCGCCACCGGACCATGCGCCCTCCTAAGACGGCGTCAAGGCGCGCTCGTGTTCCCGCCCAGGCGCCGGATGATCGCCGCGACCTCCGCCTCGGCGTGCGCGAAGCCGAGGCTGGTGTCGAGGACGAAGTCGGCCCGCGCGCGCTTCTCGGCATCGGGCAGCTGCTTGGCGCGGATCGCCTCGAAGGTCGCCGCATCCATGCCGGGGCGGGCGAGCACCCGGGCGCGCTGCACCTCCAGGGGCGCGGTGACGACCAGCACCGCGTCGCAGCGCGCCTCGGCGCCGGTCTCGAACAGCAGCGGGATGTCGAGGAGCACCAGGGGCGCGTCGGCGTGGCGGGCGAGGAAGTCGCTCGCCGCCGCCTGGGCCAGGGGGTGGACCAGGGCCTCCAGAGCGGCCAAGCGATCCGGCGCACCGAGGACGGCCTCGCGAAGGCGCGTCCGGTCCACCGCGCCGTCCGGCGCCAAAGTGCCGGGAAAGGCCGCACCGATGGCGGGCGCCGCCGCGCCGCCGGCCGCGTAGAGGGTGTGCACGGCGGCATCCGCATCGTGCACCGGCACGCCGTGGCGGGCGAACATCGCGGCGGTGGCGGACTTGCCCATGCCGATCGAGCCGGTGAGGCCGAGGATGCGGGGGCGGGTCATGCGAGGTCCGCGACGATGCGGGCGCGCAGCTCCGGCGTCACGCTCGGGGTGACCCGGAACCAGCGGGCGAAGCCCGGCACCGCCTGATGCAGCAGCATGCCGAGGCCGTCCACCGCCGACAGGCCGCGCGCCCGCGCGGCGGCCAGCAGCGGCGTCTCCAGGGGCGCGTAGACGATATCGGCGACGGCGGCGTCCTCGGGCAGGTCGATGAGGTCCAGGGTGAGGGGCGGATGACCGACCATGCCGAGGGAGGTGGTGTTCACGAGGAGCCCCGTATGCGCCAGGGCGGTGGGCAGGTCCCGCCACGCCACCGCCTCGACCCGCGCGGGATCGAGGGCCGCCAGGGCCTCGGCCCGGTCCAGTGTGCGGTTGGCGACCCGGATGCGGGACAGGCCGCGCTCCAGCAGGCCGACTACGATGGCGCGGGCGGCTCCCCCGGCGCCGAGCACCAGGGCGGTACCGGCGCCCCGTTCGGTCCAGTTCGACCCGAGGGTCTGGTCGAGATGGGCGATGAAGCCTGGCGCGTCGGTGTTGTCGCCGCAGAGGCGCTCGGACCCGTCGAAGAACAGGGTGTTGACCGCCCCGATTTTTGCCGCGCGCGGAGTGAGCGACTCCACCAGCCGGAAGGCTGCCTCCTTGTGCGGGATGGTGACGTTGCCGCCGGCGAATCCGTTCTCGCGCAAGGAGGCCAGGAAGCCCGGAAAGGCCTCGGGCGTCACGTCGATCCGCTCGTAGCTGCCCGCGATGCCGTGTTCGTGCAGCCAGTGGCCGTGAATCAGGGGCGAGCGGGAATGCCCGATCGGGTGGCCGACGACGAAGGCGCGGGTCATGGGGTGCAGTCTCCGGCCAGGATGCAGGCGGGGCCGCCCGCTTCCTCGATCTGAAGCGTGGCGTGCGCGATGCCGAAGCGGGCCTTCAGCTCGGCGGCGGCGGTGTTGAGGAAGGCGTTGCCCGGATGGCGTTCCGCCATGACGAGGTGGGCCGTCAGGGCGATGTCGGTGGTGCTCATCGACCAGATGTGGAGGTCGTGCAGGTCGGCGACGCCGGGGCGCCCCCGCAGGTAGGCGCCCACCGCCGCCGGGTCGATGCCGGGGGGCACCGCCGAGAGGGACATCACCACGCTGTCGCGCAGCAGGCCCCAGGTCGCCCAGACGATCAGGCCGGCGATGACGAGGCTGACCACGGGGTCGATCCAGGCCGCCCCCGTCAGCACGATGATCAGACCGGTGATCACCACGCCGGCCGAGACGGCGGCATCCGCCACCATGTGCAGGTAGGCACCCCGGATGTTGATGTCGCTGCTGCCCGAGGCGAAGAGCCAAGCGGTGGCCCCGTTGATGAGGATGCCGATGCCGGCCACCACCATCACGGTCAGGCCCGCCACCGGCTGCGGCTCGGGGGCGATCAGGCGGGCGACGGCCTCCCAAGCGATGGCGCCGGTGGCCACCAGCAGGAAGACCGCGTTGAACAGGGCGGCGAGGATCGACGAACCGCGCAGGCCGTAGGTGAAGCGGGCGGTGGGCGCGCGCTTGACCAGCACCGAGGCGATCCAGGCGACGATGAGCCCGAGCACGTCCGAGAGGTTGTGGCCGGCATCCGCCACCAGGGCCATGGACTCGCTGGCAAAGCCGTAGATCGCCTCGATGATCACGAAGGCGATGTTCAGGGAGATGCCGATGGCGAAGGCCCGCCCGAAAGTGGCCGGCGCATGGGAATGGCCCCCATGGGAATGCCCACCGCCGCCGTGCGCGTGGCTATGGTCGTGACGATCGTGCGCGTGCTCGGCCATCAGGTCCGCCTCGGTTCAGTCCTTTCCCTCCCCCGTGCGGGGCGGGGAACGCGTCCTCCCTCGCGGGAAACGCGCTGATTGGGACCGCTCACCCGAAACTCGGCTTCACGGCGGCCAGGATCACGATCACGATCATGAGGAGCGTCGGCACCTCGTTGAGCACCCGGTAAAACTTGTGGCCCCGCGTGTTCCGGTCGGCCGCGAAGTCCTTGACCATCCGGGCGAGCCAGCCGTGGACGCCGCTCATGGCCAGCACCAGGACAAACTTCGCCTGGAGCCAGCCGGCCGCGTAGTAGCCGCTCATCCAGGCCAGGATCAGCCCGAAGATCCAGGTGGCGATCATCGCCGGGGTCATGATCGCCTTCAGCAGGCGCCGCTCCATGACCTTGAAGGTCTCGGACTGGGCCGCTGCGTGCGGCCCCGGCACCAGGGCGGCGTGATAGACGAACAGGCGCGGCAGGTAGAGCATCGCCGCCATCCAGGAGATGAGCGAGACGAGGTGCCCGGCCTTGAGCCAGGGGTAAAGGCTGTCCACCCCTCAGCCCCGGAGCCGGGCCAGCATGCGCTCGACATGCGCGATCGGCGTCTGCGGCGTGATGCCGTGGCCGAGGTTGAAGATGTGCGGCAGGCCGTCCGTGGCGGCCAGCACCCCGTCCACCGCCGCGTCGAGGGCCGCGCCCCCCTCGATCAGGGTCTCGGGATGGACGTTGCCCTGGGTCACCGTGGTGGCGGGCACCCTGTCGCGCAGGGCCTTGAGGTCCACCGACCAGTCGACGCCGACCGCGTCGGCGGCGGTCTCGGGCACCACGCGGGCATGGCCGTCGAGGCCGGAGCCCCGCGCGAACACGATGATCTTCGCGCCCGGCACGCGGGCCCGGACCCCGGCGATCATCCGGGCGATGGGCTGGAGCGACCAGCGCGTCAGGGCATCGCGCTCGCCGGCTTCGGGCAGAGCGCTCTCGGAGACGTCGTTGACCGCCTCCTCGGAGGGCTCACCCGCGCCGCGCGCATCGGGCAGGGCGCCGGCATGGGATTCGAAGATCTGCACCGCGTCGGCCCCGGCCTCGAGCTGGCGCACGAGATACTCGGTCTGCACCGTGACGAGGCGGTCGATCAGCGCCTCCACCAGGGCGGTGTCGTGCCGGGCGAGCGCCCGGGCGGGGGCGAGGTCCGGCGTGCCGCGCCCGCCGATCATGTAGCTCGCCACCGTCCAGGGCGCGCCGCAGAAGCCGAGCAGCGTGGTCTCGTTCGGCAGCTCGGCACGCAGGCGCCGAACGGTCTCGAAGACCGGTGCCAAGTGCGCGAAAATCGCCGGGTCGCCGGCCTCGCGCAGGCGCTCGAACTCGGCCCGGCCCGCCATGGCGTCGAGGCGCGGCCCCTCCCCTTCGACGAAGCGCACGTTCTGACCGAGCGCGTCGGGGATCACGAGAATGTCGGAGAACAGGATCGAGGCCTCGAAGCCGAAGCGCCGGATCGGCTGCAGCGTCACCTCGGTGGCGAAGTCCGGATTGTAGCAGAGGTCGAGGAAGGAGCCGGCCCGGGCCCGGACCTCACGGTATTCCGGCAGGTAGCGCCCGGCCTGGCGCATCATCCAGGCGGGGGGGCGGCTCTGCGCCTCGCCTGCGAGAACCCGCAGGACCACGCGGTCGGTTTCACCGCGGTCCTCTGCAACAGCCTGGCTCATCCGATCTCCGACGTCCCGATCCCTTGGGAGCGGGTTGTAGCACCGAAGCGTCGGATGTCCTCCCCTCGAAAACCCCTTCCCTTCGGTTCGTCGCAGAGGCGCTCCGGACGTCGTCCCCACACCGGCCTTCTAAAAGGAAAGATAGATTCTAGGACTCTGTTTTTTCTTTTAGAGGGGCTCAGTGCGGGAGCGGAAAACCGTCCACAGGGCATCCCCGCCGCCACGGCGTTAAGCAGGCTTTAACGGATTGGGTCCAATATCCCGGATAGGCGATGTGCAACAGTGCCTTGCGTGCGCCCAACGGACGAGGTGCGCCCCGCGCTCCCGGATTCTCCCAAACCCGCGCCGGAACGGCGCCGGTTCGACGGCGTGTTGACGCCGGAGTCGACAAGACGGGGCAGGGACCGGCTGGACCCCTCGACGAAGCCGGCTTATCCACCCTTATCGACTCCCCTGACCGTGCCCGGTGGACAAGACCGCACGCGGTCCTGGCCGCGAGGCCGGAGGAGACTGCCCCTCGATGAGCCGTAGCTATTTCCACCTGCACCTCGTGTCGGATTCGACAGGGGAGACCCTCATCAACGTGGGTCGCGCGGCCGCCGCCCAGTACGAGGGCATCTCGGCGATCGAGCACGTCTATCCCCTGGTGCGCTCGGGGCCGCAGCTGGAGCGGGTGATCTCCGAGATCGAGGCCGCGCCCGGCCTCGTGCTCTACACCCTGGTGGGGCACGACCTCACCGAGCGCCTGGAGGCGGCCTGCCGCGAGACCGGCTCGCCCTGCCTCTCGGTGCTGCAGCCGGTGCATGCCCTGCTGCAATCCTATCTCGGCGCGGATTCGACGGCCCGGCCCGGCGCCCAGCACATGCTCAACGCCGAGTACTTCAAGCGCATCGACGCGATGAACTTCACGCTCCTGCACGACGACGGCAACCTGCCGCCCAACGTGGACGAGGCGGACGTGATCCTCATCGGCGTCAGCCGCACCTCGAAGACCCCGACCGCGATCTACCTCGCCAATCGCGGCCTGAAGACCGCGAACTTCCCCCTGGTGCCGGGCATGCCCCTGCCCGAGAGCCTCGAGAACGCGCGAAAACCCCTCCTCGTCGGGCTGCTGGCCAGCCCCGAGCGCATCGTGCAGATCCGCCAGAACCGCCTCCTCAGCCTGAAGGCCGACGATTCCTCGCTCTATGTCGACCGCAGCGCCGTGGCTGACGAGATCGCGGCCTGCCGCCGGCTCTGCGCCAAGCACCGCTGGCCGACCATCGACGTGACGCGGCGCTCCATCGAGGAGACGGCCGCCGCCATCGTCGATCTGCACCGCGAGCACCGCCTCAAGTTCATCGCATCCTGAAACCGGGGCTCCCATGACCACGGCTCCCATGAGCGCGACCCTCTGGCGCGGGGCCCAGCCCCTGCTGCTCGCCTCCACCAGCCCGACCCGGCGCGGCCTCCTCGAAGGATCGGGCCTCATCGTGGAGACCGAGGCGCCGGGGGTGGACGAGCGCGCCGTGGAGGCGGCCTGCGCCGGCCTGGCGCCCGACGCCCTGGCGCTGCGACTGGCGGAGGCGAAGGCGGGCGCCGTGGCGGCGCGTCACCCCGGCCGCGTGGTGATCGGCGCCGATCAGGTGCTCGATTGCGACGGGACGCTGTTCCACAAGCCGGCGGACCTCGCCGCGGCCCGCGACCAGATCGGGCGCCTCGCCGGGCGAAGCCACGCCCTGCATTCCGCCGTGGCCCTGGCGGTGGACGGCGCCGTGGCCGAGCGCTTCGTGGCGACGGCTCGCCTCACCATGCGGCCCCTCGATCCGGGACAGATCGCGGCCTACGTGGATCTGGCGGGCGCGGACAAGGTCCAGGCCAGCGTCGGCGGCTACCAGCTCGAAGGCCTCGGCATCCACCTGTTCTCGGAGATCGCGGGCGACCATTCCACGATCCTCGGCCTGCCGCTGCTCCCGCTCCTGGCGCGGCTGCGGAACCGGGGTTTGCTCGCTTTCTAAGCAGGTCCGCGCTGGCAAGCCAACGCTTCACCCTGCTCAGCTCTTTGATATGTCGCAGGTTTTGGCCGCAAGACCGGCGACAACTTTTGCGAACCCTGCTCAGGATCGACTTCACCCCATGAGGCCCGGCATGACCCGATTCCCCCGCTTCCTCCTCGGCACCCTTCTGCTGACGCTGGCCTCCGCCCCGGCTTCCGCCGCGAGCTTCCCCTGCGACAAGGCCGAGACGCCCGACGAGAAGGCGATCTGCGCGCACCTCCCCCTCAACGACCTCGACGTCGAGATGGCGACGCGCTTCGAGATCCTGCGGGCCATGCTCCCCATGGGCGGCAACGCCAAGCTGCGCGAGGACCAGGAGACCTGGCTCACGGAGCGCCGCACCTGCGGCGCCGACACCGCCTGCCTCAAGCAATCCTACGAGGGCCGGCTGAAAACCCTGCGGGCGGTGTTCTCGGAGTTCGCCAAGCAGGGTCCGCTGTAGTTGCAAGGTTGACGGATTCTCGGCAAGGCTGCGCCCGATCCGATCTTCTCTGGACGCCGAGTCTCGTATCGTGGGTGTCCCCGTCGGCGCAACCAGCCGGATCAGCGATCGCCTCCGGCCCTCGGCGCGCGCGCTGATCTGGTTCCTCACGTGGTTGGTGATCATCGGACACCCCCTCACGAGCTCTTTCTATTGGGGCATCATGCTGGATACGGGCGTCTTGCCGCACGATGCGGACAGCATCGGCATTCCGATCTTCGCCGACCTGATCGGCGCCCTGATCACGGCCGTCCCGATGCTCGGCCTGACGAAGCTCGCCCTGGTCTTCAAGACCGGCCCGTTTCGCCTCTGGAGCTGGAGCGGGTGCCGGCCGATCCTATCGACCCTCTGGTCCATCGCTCTCGGAGGTCCCGCGATCTATCTGGCGTCTCTGATCGTGCGTGACGTCGTCGATCCGAAGTCTTGGTACGATTATGTCTGGTTTCCGCACATGGCGGTGTTGATCGTTTGGTTGCTCGTCCTGCGGGGGGCCGCTTTATCTCGGGACGGTGCGCGCTGAGGGCACGTATCGACCTCGTCGCCTCATCCTAGCCGGCTCAGCAACCGGTCCATCAGCGGGTTGTCCGGCGTGAAGGCGTAGTCGATCTTGCGCACGTTCACGGCCCCCGCGCCGGCCTTGACCAAGGCGTCGGCGAGATCGAACACCGCGTCGACGGGGCAGTGCAGCACCATCTCGCCGCCCCGGCCCTCGGGGGCGCCGTAGGGCAGCGCGGCATCGTGTAGGGCGGCGATGCCGGCCAGATCGATGTCGCCGTCGTCCGGCATGGCCGCGCGGACCTCGCGGGTGGTCCGCGCCCGCTCCTCGGCCTGGATGCGGCCGAGGACGGCCCGCAGGGCCCGGCGCTGGGGCTCGCCCCAGGGCGCGTTCAGGGAGGCGACGAGGTTCGCCTCCGAGCGCAGAATGATCCCGTCCTCCAGGATCTTCAGGGCGTTGGCGGCCAGCGTCGCCCCCGTGGTGGTGATGTCGACGATGATCTCGGCCGAGCCCGCCGCCGGCGCGCCCTCGGTGGCGCCCAGGCTCTCGACGATGCGGTAATCCGCGACCCCGTGCTCGGCGAAGAACCGGCGGGTGAGGTTGATGTACTTCGTGGCGATGCGCAGGCGCTGGCCGTGGCGCACCCGCATCTCGGCCGCGACCTCGTCGAGGTCGCTCATGGCGCGCACGTCGATCCAGGCCTGGGGCACGGCGACGACGACCGTAGCCTGGCCGAAGCCGAGCGGCGTCAGGAGTTCGACCTGGCCGCGCGCGTCGGGCAGCGACTCGCGGATCAGGTCCTCGCCGGTGATGCCGAGATGGGCGGCGCCGCTGGCGAGCTGCGCCGCGATCTCGGAGGCCGAGAGGTAGCGCACCTCGACGCCGGGCACGCCGACGAGTTTTCCGCGATAGTCGCGGGCGCCGGTGTTCTGGGCGAGCTTGAGACCGGCGCGGGCGAAGAAGGCGGCGGCGTTCTCCTGCAGCCGTCCCTTCGAGGGAACCGCCAGGACGAGGGAATCCGGTTCAGCCAACGGTCGCGTCCTTCGGGTTCGAGGCATCGGCCGCCACCCGCGAGAGCCAGACGGCGCAGCCGACGGCGGGCACCGGCACGGGGCTGCCGAGGTGCTGGAGCAGCCCGTCGTAGCGGCCGCCGCCCACCAGGGGCGCCGTCGTGCCCGGCGCCGTGCCCTCGAAGATGAAGCCGGTGTAGTAGTCGAGGTTGCGCGCGAAGCCGCCGGAGAAGCGGAAGCGGTCCACGGCGAGGCCCCGGGCGGCCATGAAGCCGGTGCGCTCCTCGAACAGGTCGAGGGCCGCATCGAGGGGCGGATGGTCGAGGCCGGCCTCCTTCACCAGGGCGCGCACCGCCGCCGCCGCGCTGTCGGGATCGCCCGCGATGGCGCGGTAGCGCTCGATGACGGCGCGGTTCTCGGAATTCAGGCCGGAGCCGCCGCTCGCCTGCGCGGCGGCCTTGGCGAGGAAGCGCTCGGCGATCTCGCCGGCGCTGCGGCCGCCGACGCGGGAGATGCCGGCGATCGACAGCACGTCCTCCACGAAGGCGCGCACGCCCTTGGGGTCCTGGCCCTGGATCGCGGCCAGCAGACCTGCATGCGGGTCCTCCGCGCGCAGGCCGTTAGTGATCGCGTCGAGGGAGCGGCCCGCCGCCAGGGCGCGCAGCGTCCGGCGCTTGGCGGTGGGAGGCACGCCGAGGGCGTCGAGCAGGGCGTCGACGAGGCCCATGTCGCCAAGGCGGATCGCGATGTCGCTGCGGCCCATCAGGGCGAGGCCTTCCAGGGCGAGGCCGATCACTTCCGCGTCGGCGGCCGGCGTGTCGGTGCGCCCGACCGACTCGATGCCGGCCTGGAGGAACTCGTCCGGCTCGTCGCCGGCCAGCCGGAAGACGGGTCCGAGATAGCTGTAGTCGGCGCCCTGCGGCGAACCCTTCGGAGTGCGCGCGAGGTGGTGGCGGCAGACCGGGATCGTGAATTCCGGCCTGAGGCAGAGCTCGGCGCCCGAGGCGTCCTGCGTCACGAAGATGCGCCGGCGGATGTCCTCGCCCGACAATTCGAGGAAGGGCTCCACCGGCTGCAGCACCGGCGGCGTCACGGCGCCGTAGCCGGCCTCCTGGAAATGGCTGAGCAGGCGCAGGTGATCCTGCGATTGTTCGCCGGCGGTTCCCCCGCCTGCCTCCGGTCTCGTCATCGTATCGCCTGCCGCTTCGTCGCCGGCCCTAGTAGCAACCGCCCTCGCGCTTGGCGACTGCCCCCACTCACGGATGCCTAGACCCAGCCCTGCAACTCGCGCCGGACCACGGTCTCGATCACCCGCATGCCGAGGTCGCTGTCGTTCAGACAGGGGATGTAGGCGAAGCGCTCGCCGCCATTGTCCTCAAAGTAGTGGCGGTTCTCGCCGTCGAGTTCCTCAAGGGTCTCGAGGCAGTCGGCGGTGAAGCCGGGCGCCACGATCGCCATGCGCTTGACCCCGCTCTTGGCCAGATTCTGCACCGTCTCGTCGGTGTAGGGCCGTAGCCATTCCTCGTTTCCGAAGCGCGACTGGAAGGTGGTGCGCATCTTCTCGGTCGAGAAGCCGAGCGCCTCGCGGATCAGGCGGCCCGTCTTCACGCACTGGCAATGGTAGGGGTCGCCCTTGAGGAGGTAGCTCTTCGGCACCCCGTGGAACGAGGTCAGGATCACCTCGGGTTCGAAGTCGAGCTTGGCCAGGCCCTCGCGGATCGAGGTCGCCATCGCGTCGATGTAGACCGGGTCGTCGTGATAGGGCGGCGAGACGCGGACCGTCGGCTGCCAGCGCATCTGCATCAGGGCCTTGAAGGCCTGGTCGCAGGCGGTGGCCGAGGTCGCGGCGGCGTACTGGGGATAGAGCGGCACCAGAAGGATACGGTCGCAGCCCTGGTCGAGGAGCGCCTGGATGCGCACCGAAACCTCCGGCTTGCCGTAGCGCATGGCCCAGTCGACCACGACCGAATCACCCATCGCCGCCTGCAGGCGCTCGGCCTGGCCGCGCGTGATGGTCTTCAGGGGACCCTCGTCGCGCTCGTTGTTCCAGACGGACGCGTAGTCGCGGCCCTTCGGCCCCGGGCGCTTCGTCAGGATGACGAGGTTGAGGAGCGGCCACCAGATCAGGCGCGGGACCTCGATCACCCGGCGGTCGGAGAGGAACTCCTTCAGGTAGCGGCGCATCGGCCAGTAGCTCGTGCCCTCGGGCGTGCCGAGATTCATCAGGAGCACGCCGACGCGGCCCCAGCGCACGGGCGGATGCTCGGTCGGCAGGGGCGCGCCCTGCGGCAGGGATGCCTGGGTCTGGAGCGACAGGCCGTCCTGCGGGAGCGGCGGTGCGACGCGTTCGTTCATCGGGTTTCCGTATCGCTCTGGAGGTGAGCGCTTGAGAGCGGCGGGTTCACAAAGGTTGTGTCGTTGGGGATATCTATCTAGAGCACGGAGCCTTCCAGCGATCACGCGATGGATGAAGGCGCGACATGCCGTCTCCCCGGTACTTCCTCAACCACTTCATGCCCTTCACCGGCTATCCCTATACGGGGGGGCCGACCGCCTGCAATCTCTGTGGCTCGGCGGATTCCGTGACGATCGCCGAGAGCGACCGCCGGCTGAAGCGCCTGACCTCCGTCGCCTGCACCCAGTGCGGCCTGATCCGCACCGATCCGATGCCGACCCCGGCCGAGCTGTCCGCCTACTACGCCGACGCCTACCGGGCCGATTACCAGCTCGCCTTCGCGGGCGGCCCGCCCCGCGTCCACCTCAAGCGCTCGGCCCGCGAGGCCGCCGGCCGCGCCGAGCTCCTGGCTCCCAAGCTGAAGCCGGGCGCTCGCGTGCTCGATTTCGGCTCGGGCTCGGGCGAGTTCCTGGCCGAGGCCCGCGCGCGGGGCTGCGAAGCCATCGGCATCGAGCCGGGCCGGGACTACGCCAACTACGCCCGCACCCATCACGGGGTCGAGGTGCTGGACGATGCCGGCGACGAGCGCTTTCCGGAAGGACATTTCGACGTCGTCACGACACGGCACGTGCTCGAACACCTGCGCGACCCGGCCGACGTGATGGAACGCCTGTCCCGCTGGCTCAAACCCGACGGCGTGCTCTTCGCGGCCGTGCCCGACATGGCCACCACCGGCAAGCCGCCGCACGAGCGCTTCCACTTCGCCCACGTCCACGGCTTCGTGCGCGAGACCTTCGACCTCATGGCGCGCCGGGCCGGCCTCGTGCCGCACCCGGACTACCCGCGCGAGGACACCACCGTGGTCTACGCCAAGACCGACGCGCCGCCGGTCGCCCTGGCCTGCCCCGGCCTCGCCCGGCGCCTCGCCGTCGAGCTGAAGCCGACGCCGCCCGTGGTCTTCCTCGTCTCCGGCGCCTGGCTCTGGCCGATGCTTCGCCGCAACGCGAAGGCCGTGCGCGACACCTTCGTGTCGCGCTGAACAACTGCGTGTCGCGTTAAGGCTGGGCGGAAAGGCTGACAGGTGGTCGCGGGCCTCGCGCGCGATCGCCCCGTCGTCGTAGCACCTTCGTCGACGGTATCTTAAATACAGGGTGCCCCGTGGCGGCATCGCGCCGCCCGCCCCGCGAGATGCCTGCCATGACGAGCCCCAACCGCCGCCAGACGCTCGGCCTCGGCCTCGGGGCGGGCCTGACCGCCGGCCTCGGCGGCACGGCCGTAGCCGCACCGGCCCCGGCATCCGACCCGACCTTCACCCTGCTCCTCGTCAACGACCTCTACCAGATGGCCGAATCCGACGGCCGGGGCGGCTTCGCGCGCCTCGCCGCCATCGTGAATGCGGAGCGGGCCCGCGGCGTGCCGCTGCTCTACGTCCACGCCGGCGACACGCTCTCGCCCTCGCTGATGTCGGGGATCGACCGGGGGGCGCACATCATCGAACTCCTCAACATCGCTCCCCCGGACGTCTTCGTGCCGGGCAACCACGAGTTCGATTTCGGCCCGGCCATCTTCGCCCAACGCATGGGCGAGGCGACCTTCCCGGTGCTGGCCGCCAACCTGCGGGACGAGGGCGGTCGCCCGCTGCCCGGCCTGCGCGACCGCATGGTGGTGCCCCTCGGGGGCCTCCGGGTCGGGCTGGTCGGGATCGCGCTGGCGAGCACGCCCGAAAAATCGCAGGCCGGCAGCTTACGCTTCGAGCCCGAGATCGAGACACTGTCCCGTCAGGTCCAGGCCCTGCGCATGGAGGGCGTCGACCTCGTCGTCGGCATCGGCCACACCGACCGGGCCACGGACGACGCCATCGTGGCCGCGCGCCTCGTGGACATCCTGCTCTCGGGACACGACCACGACCTTGTGCTGCGCTACGACGGCCAGACGGCCATGGCCGAATCCGGCTACGACGCCCAGTACGTCACCGCCATCGATGTCACCGCCACCGTGAGTGGTAGCGGCCGGACGCGCAGCGTCGCGTGGCGCCCGAGCTTCCGCATCCACGATTCCGCTCAAGTCACCCCCGATCCCGAGACCCTGGCCGTGGTGCGGCGCCTGGAGGCCTCGCTCTCCCGCGAGCTCGCCCTGCCGGTGGGACAGATCCGCGATCCCCTCGACAGCCGGACGGCGTCGGTCCGGGTCCGGGAGGCGAGCTTCGGCAACCTCGTGGCGGATGCGATGCGGGCCTCGACCGGCGCCGAGATCGCGGTCATCAACGGTGGCGGCATCCGGGGCAACCAGCTCTACCCCGCGCAGACGATGCTGACCCGGCGCGACATCCTCAGCGAACTGCCCTTCGGCAACACCATCGTGATGGTCTCGCTGACCGGCGCGCAGGTGCGCACGCTGCTGGAGGGGGCGCTCGCCGACTGGGGCCGCCCGGCCGGGCGCTTCCCACACGTCTCCGGCCTTGTCGTGACCGTCGATCCCGCCGCGCCGATGGGCCGGCGGATCGCCGCTCTGACCGTGGATGGCGCACCGATCGAGCCGGAGCGCAGCTACACGGTGGCGGCGAACGACTTCCTCTACGAAGGCGGCAACGGCTACGGAGAACTCGCCCGTGGCCGCACCCTGGTGGGCCGGAGCGACGGAAAGCTCGTGGCCAACGAAGTCATCGCCTATATCCGGGCCCACGCACCCCTTCCCGCCCCCGCCGAAGGGCGCATCCTGGTCCGCTGATGTCCGACACCCCCGTCGCCGATGCCCTCGCGCGCTTCCGCGCCTCCGGCTCGTCCTGGCTCGCCCTGCCTTTCTTCGCAGGCGGCGCCGCCGACGCGGTGGCCGCCCGGGTCGATGCCCGCATCGCGGCCGGCGCGCAGGTGCTGCCGGCGCCGGAGTCCATCTTCAACGCGCTGACCCTCACGCCCCTGGAGCGCGTGAAGATCGTCATCCTCGGCCAGGACCCCTACCCGACCCCGGGCGACGCCAACGGCCTCGCCTTTTCGTATGTGGGTCCGCGGCGCCTGCCCGCCTCCCTCAAGGTGATCCTGGCCGAACTCGCCGAGCCGGGGGCCCCGCCGGTCAAGCCGACGCGGGGCGACCTGACGCCGTGGGCGCGCCAGGGCGTCCTCCTCCTCAACGCCGCCCTCACGGTGGAGGCTGGCAAGGCGGGAGCGCATCTGCGCTTCGGCTGGTCGGACCTGACCGACCAGGCCGTCGCGGCCGTCTCCGCCCGGCCCGAGCCGGCGGTCTTCCTGCTCTGGGGCGCCCAGGCGAAGGCCCGTGCCGCCCTTGTCGACGCCGAGCGACACGGGCTCATCGAATCGGGGCATCCGTCCCCGCTCAATCGCGCGCGGGACTTTCCCGGCAGCCGCCCCTTCGCGGCTGCCAACGCCTGGCGCGCGGCGCGCGGGCTGAGCCCCGTCGACTGGCGCCTCGGCTGAGGCGGGCGGCGCGATTTGACGAGGCGCCGGCGCGATCTATGTGAGGCCCCTAAGCGGAGCCTCAGAATCCGCGCGTAAGGAACGCCCTCCATGCTCACCCGTCCCCTGCTGGCCGCCGGCCTCGCCGCGTGCCTCGCGCTCCCAGCCCAGATGCTTCCCGCGCAAGGCCAGATCCGCAACGCGCCCTCCCCCCACGCGCTGGAATTCGCGGCCTACATCTTCGCCGCCGCCAATGTCTGCGGCTACCGCATCGGTACCGAGGAATTCGACGCGCTGCTGGAGAAGCAGAACGTTCGCGCCGCCGATGTCAGCCCACGCGGTCCCTTCGGAGCGAAGGTGCAGACCATGTTCGCCCTGATGTCGAACCAGATGCAGCTCAACCGCGAGAAGGCCTGTCAGGCGGTCGCCGGCGAGTACGGCCCCGAGGGCAACGTGACCAAGAACGTGCTGCTGCCGGCAGCCGCCACCGACGCGCCCGCACCGCCGGCCGATGCGAAGCCGGCGCAGTAAAAACTTTCTGACGGAAATTAACCATCGCCTGCGCGAAAGCGAGCGATGGCAGCCGGCGTGGTGGATCGGTCGGCATCGGGCGCGTCCCGTGATCCAGGGCATGATCCAGGGACAGTTCGGGCCCGCATTCGCGTTTCGGCCCTGAATCGCCTATATCGGACCCATTCCAAGTCCGAAGGTTATTCAACATCATGGCGACGGCGTCGTTCGACACCGCCCGGCGCGACGCGAGCGCCGTTCCCGCAATCGAGAAGCGGCCCGAGTTCGAGCCCCAGATCGACAACGCGGCCACATCCCTGGGGCGCTCGTCACTGGTGGGGCTCACCCGCGAGCAGCTGAAGGGTCGGCTCGGCGCCATCGGCGTCTCCGAGCGCGAGCAGCGCATGCGCTCGGGCCAGATCTGGCACTGGCTCAACGTGCGCGGCGCCAAGGCCTTCGACGACATGACCAATGTCGGCAAGGGCCTGAAAGCCCAGTTGGCGCAGGCCTACACCCTCGACCGGCCCGAGGTGATCACCGAGCAGGTCTCGCGGGACGGTACCCGCAAGTGGCTGATGCGGATGGCGCCCACCGGCAAGCACGACCACAACCGGGGCGCCGAGATCGAGTGCGTCTACATTCCGGGGCGCGGGCGCGGCACGCTCTGCGTCTCGAGCCAAGTCGGCTGCACCCTCACCTGCTCGTTCTGCCACACCGGCACGCAGCGCCTCGTGCGTAACCTGACGGCGGCCGAGATCACGGCCCAGGTCGTGGTGGCCCGCGACCAGCTCAACGACTGGGCCGGCCAGAACCCGACGGCACCGGGCGAGGACGAGACCCGGCGCAAGGTCACCAACATCGTTTTCATGGGCATGGGTGAGCCGCTCTACAACCTCGATAACGTCGTCGACGCGGTCGGCGTCATGGCCGACCAGGAGGGTCTCGGGCTCTCGCGCCGGCGCATCACCGTCTCGACCTCCGGCGTCGTGCCGCAGATGCAGCGCCTCGGCGACGAGGCCCACGCCATGCTGGCGATCTCCCTGCACGCGGTGCGCGACGATATCCGCGACACCCTCGTGCCCCTGAACCGCAAGTATCCGCTGGCCGAGCTGCTGGCCGCCTGCCGGTCCTACCCCGGCCTCAACAACGCCCGCCGTATCACCTTCGAGTACGTGATGCTGAAGGGCGTCAACGACAGCGATGCCGACGCGCGGGAGCTGGTCCGCCTGCTCAAGGGAATCCCGGCCAAGATCAACCTGATCCCGTTCAACCCCTGGCCGGGCAGCGCCTACGAATGTTCCGACTGGGAGCGCATCGAGCGCTTCTCGGAAATCATCTATGAAGCCGGCTATGCGTCGCCCGTCCGCACCCCGCGCGGGCGCGACATCCTGGCCGCCTGCGGCCAGCTCAAGAGCGAGACCGAGAAGCTGCGCGCCCGCGCGCGGATGATGCTGGAGGACGGCATCGGCGCCGAAGGCGTCTACGCGGGTGCCGACGACGGCGACGAGGACTGAGGCGCGCGTGCGCGTCCTCGGGTTTCTCTTCGTCGCGGGCCTCGCCCTGGTCCTGGCGATCCCGTGCGGAGCCGCCGTGCTCACCCTCGGGGCGATGCTGGACCCGGCCACCAGCGAGACGCTCTCGCGGCTCGGCCTCGTAGGCCTGTTCACGGGCCTCGAGGACCTCGCCTCCGGGATCGGTCCCGAGACCCTGCTGTTCGCCCTCGCCGCCATCGGCCGTGCCCTGTTCGTGCTCCTGGTGGTGCCGCCCGCCCTGGTGGCCGTGCTGGGTGCGGTTCTCGGCTGGCGCGCCGCGACCTGGTACGGCGCCGGCACCGGCCTCCTCACCGCCCTGGTGCCCTGGCTCGCGCGCGGTCTCACCCGGACCGGGCCGAGCGCGGACGCCCTGGTCCTGGAGGGGCGCATCACGGCGGTGCTGTTCCTCACCGGCGCGGCCTCGGGCCTCGTCTACTGGTTGATCGCCGGCCGGCATGCCGGTGCACCATCCGAGAACGGACGCGCCTGACATGCGGCTCACCCCCTCGCGCATTGCCCTCGCGTTGGTTCTGGCTGCCACGGGGTCGGGTCTCGCTCCGAGTTTTGCGCAGGGTGTGCCCGAGCCGCCGCCGATCCAATCCGACGACGCACGCCTGCTGCCGGTGCTGGGTGCCCACGGCATGGTCTCGTCGCAGGAGGCGCAGGCCACCCGCGTCGGCGTCGAGATCCTCAAGGCCGGCGGCAACGCCGTCGACGCTGCCGTGGCGGTGGGCTTTGCCCTCGCGGTGACGCTGCCGCGCGCCGGCAACCTCGGCGGCGGCGGCTTCATGATGATCCACCGCGCCGAGGGCGACGAGACGGTCGCCCTCGATTACCGCGAGACCGCCCCGGCGGCCGCCCGCTCCGACATGTTCCTCGACGGGAAGGGCGAGCCGGATCGCGCCGCCTCCACCCGCACCGGCAAGGCGGTGGGGGTGCCCGGCACCGTGCGGGGTCTCGCCGAGGCGCACCGCCTCTACGGATCGGGCCGGTTCACCCTGGCCGACCTCATCGCCCCGGCGGAAAAGCTCGCCCGCGCGGGCATCCCGGTGGAATCGGGGCTGGCGGATTCCCTGCCCCGCGCCGCCGGTCTGCTGGGCCGCTGGCCCTCATCGCGAAAGATCTTCTTCTCGGGCGACAAACCCCTCCAGCGCGGCGACCGGCTGGTCCAGGCGGATCTCGCCGACACCCTGGCCCACATCGCCAGGGACGGGCCGGACGCGTTCCACACCGGCGCCATCGCGGAGCGCATCGCGGCCGCCGTCCACGAGGCCGGCGGCGTGATGACGGCTGCGGATCTGGCCGCCTATCGTCCGGTGGTCCGCGAGCCCGTGCGGGGCACCTATCGGGGCTATGCCATCGCCTCGATGCCGCCGCCGAGTTCGGGCGGCATCCACCTCATCGAGATCCTGAACGTGCTGGAAGGCTTCGACCTCGCCGGCATGGGCGCAGGCAGCGCCGACGCGCTCCACACCTTAACCGAGGCGATGAAGCCGGCCTATGCCGACCGGGCGACCTGGCTCGGCGACCCCGCCCGCACGCAGGTGCCGGTGGAGGGCCTGATCGCCAAGCCCTACGCGGCGCGCCTGCGGGCCGGGATCGACCCTGCCCGCGCCCGGCCCGCCGCCGAGGTGAAGGCCGGTGATCCCCTCCCCTTCGAATCCGACCAGACCACGCATTTCTCGGTGGTCGACGGCGCCGGCAACGCGGTCTCGAACACCACGACCCTGAACTTCTCGTACGGGCTCGGCCTCGTGGCCGAGGGCACGGGCGTGCTGCTGAACAACGAGATGGACGATTTCTCGGCCAAGCCCGGCGCCCTCAACGCCTACGGCCTCGTCGGCAGCGTCGCCAACGCGGTCTCGCCCGGCGCCCGGCCTCTCTCCTCGATGACGCCCGCCTTCGTGTTCCGGGACGGCCGGCTCGTCCTGGTCACGGGGAGCCCGGGGGGCAGCCGCATCATCTCGACGGTGCTGCAGGTCATCGTCAACGTGCTCGACTTCCGCATGAATCTCGCGGAGGCGGTCGCCGCGCCGCGCATCCACCACCAGTGGCAGCCCGATGTGCTGATGGCCGAGGAGGGCCTGTCCCCCGACACCCTGGCGCTGCTGCGGGCGCGCGGCCACCGCATCAAGGTCGGGGCGACCTCCGGCTCGGCCAACTCGATCCAGGCCGCCGACGGCCTGCTGGCCGGTGCCGCCGACCCGCGCCAGCGCGGAACCCTCGCCGACGGCTACTGAGGCTCAGGCATTCCCGCGTCCGGATGGCCTGCGGCGGCGGCGCACGCTACAGGAGATTTGGGCCGCGCCCCGTTCCGGGCTGTCTCATCCGGGTTCCCGATGCTTCTCGTTCGTTCACTCGCGTTCAACCTCGCCTTCTACGTTGCCACCACGCTCATCGCGATCGGCGGTCTGCCGACCCTCGTCTCCCGCCGCGCGGTGATCCGGCTGGCGCAGTTCTGGGCGCGCGTGACCCTCCGGCTGCTGCAGATCGTGGGCGGCATCACGGTGGAGTTCCGGGGCGTCGAGAACATTCCACCGGGGCCGCTGCTGGTGGCGGCCAAGCACCAGTCGGCCCTGGAGACCCTGGCCCTCGTCACCTGCTTTCCGGATTTCGCCTACATCCTGAAGCGCGAACTGCTCTGGATCCCGCTGATCGGCTGGTATCTCTCGCGCTCCGGTATGGTCGCCATCGATCGGAGCAAGGGCGCGCGAGCCATGAGCGCCATGAACGAGGCGGCCGCCGACGCCATCCGTGACCGGCGCCAGCTCATCATCTTCCCCGAGGGCACGCGCCGTCCCCCCGGTGCGCCCCCCGCCTACAAGCTCGGCCTCACCCACCTTTACGCCGCCCTCGGCGTGCCCTGCGTGCCGGTGGCCCTCGATACCGGCCTGTACTGGCCGCGCCGCAGACTCGTGCGGCGGCCCGGAACCACCGTGATCGAGTTCATGCCCCCGATCCCGCCCGGCCTCGACCGGGCCCGCTTCCTCGAGGTCGTCCAGGAGCGCATCGAGACCGCCTCGGACAGGCTCCTGGCCGACAGCCGGGCCGCGCTCGCCGCCCGCGGTCATGTGGTCCCGGAAGTCCCGACGGAAGCCCGCGAGACCGACTCCCGCGTCGCCTGACCGCGCCCCGCGGACGGCCCGCCCGGGCGCTCCGGCGCTTGTGGATAACTCGCCCGA
The DNA here is from genome assembly GCF_022179225.1 of Methylobacterium goesingense. GTDB lineage: Bacteria > Pseudomonadota > Alphaproteobacteria > Rhizobiales > Beijerinckiaceae > Methylobacterium > Methylobacterium goesingense. Next base: position 9,581 of record NZ_BPQL01000122.1, on the reverse strand, counting down.
ACCCCATTTGAAAGGACGCGGGGCGTCGTCCTTGACGCCAACGAAACGTTAAGACTAATGTGGAACAAATGGCGAACAAGAGAGCCCTGTCCTGGTCGGCCGCACTCCGCGACCTGAAGGACGATCGAGCACGGAGACAGGAAGTGCGGGAAGAACGCCTGAGGACGACGGCCGGCCTTCGCGGCACGCCCGCCCTGGTGCTGAGCGCCTGGCGTGGACGCTCGGGCCGGCGCTACGTGGTCGGCATCCACGAACTCGCCGAGCCGGAACTCGACGACATGGGCGAGGCCGTGGTGCTGGCGGTGCGCCGGGACGCCTCCGGCACCGGCGAACTGGTCTCGGTGGCCTCCGCCGGGCAGAGCCCGCGCGAGCGCCTTCACCGCAACTGGGTCGCCCGGGCGCGCCACAAGGGCGCCACCGAGATGCACGTGCACCGCCTCGCCGAGGGCGAGGCCGAGCGCGAGGCGATCGTCGCCGATCTCGGCGCCGAGCAGAAGGCCGACGCCGCGCACTGAGCGCGGCGTCGAAGAACGGGACTTACGATCGGCGAGACTTCCGGAACGGCAGGACTTCCGCAACGGCAGGACTTCGATGTCCGCCATGCTTTCGCCGTCGAGACCCTGCCAAGCGTAAGGCGGGACGCCCGATCCGGTCGCGGTCCCCGATGCGAGCGCAGGATACGAAGACCCGATGGCGCAGAGTCCGATCCCGGCCAGTTCCCCGTCGCCTAAGCCCCACTCGCGCAAGGGGCTATTCCTTCCCTACATCCTCCTCGCCGTCCTGGTGGTCGCCTGGTCGATCGGCTGGTTCTTCATCCGCCATCGCGCCGCATCCGAGATGGATGCCTGGCTCACCCGCGAGCAGGCCGCCGGCCGCAGCTGGACTTGCGCGGACCGCAGCATCACCGGCTACCCGTTCCGCATCGAGCTGCGCTGTTCCGCCCTCGCCTTCAGCCGGTCCGACAGCCGCTTCACCCTCGGGCCGGTCACGGCGGTGGTTCAGGTCTACCAGCCGCGCCAGGGGATCCTCGAAGTCGGCGGCCCCTTCCACGTGGAGCAGGGCGACCTCGTCGCGGACGCCACCTGGACCTCCCTGGTGGGCAGCTTCCACGGCGCCTCCGAGGGCTTCGTGCGCGCCTCCCTGGTGGCGAACGACGCCAAGGGCAGCGTGCGCGGGGCCGGGCCGGACCCGATCGACTTCGACACGAAGCATCTCGAATTCCACGCCCGCCCGACGCCCGGCCGCTTCGCCACGGATGGCGCCGTCGACACCAGCCTGCGCGTGACCGGCATCCGCTTGCCGCTCGCGGACGCGGCGCTGGGCAATACCGATCCGGCCGACCTCGCCGTGGATGCCACGGTCAACCGGGCGACCGCGCTCGGCACCGGCACGGTGGCGAAGGAACTCGACGATTGGCGCCGGGCCGGCGGCAGTCTCGACCTCGCCCTCCTGTCGCTGGCCAAGGGCGAGCGCCGGCTCCAGGCCAAGGGTAGCCTCGACCTCGATGCGGCCCACCGGCCGCAAGGGCAGCTCGACCTGCGCGCCGCTGGCGTCGAGGCCCTGGTCGGTCAGATCATGGGCCAGCGCTTCGGCGCGGAGAAAGGGGCGCTCATCGGAAGCCTCGTCGGCCAGCTCCTCGTCGGCCGCCGGAACCAGGCCAGCGCCGAGGCGGGCGTGGCCGCGCCGGCCAACGACGCCCTCAAGGCGCTGCCGCCCCTGCGGCTCGCGGACGGCCGGCTGATGCTCGGTCCGTTCCCGATCCCCAACGTGCAGCTGCCGCCGCTCTACTGAGCGGCGTCGCGCCGTCAGGCCGCCGGGTCGCTCGGCCGGCCGCGGCCGAAATCGGCCTCCGCCGTCTCCTGGCCCATGGCGACGATGCCGCGGCGGATGGCCCGGGTGCGCGTGAACAGGTCGTGCAGAGCCTCGCCGTCGCCCCAGCGGATCGCCCGGGCGAGGGCGGCGAGATCCTCGTTAAAGCGCCCGAGCATCTCCAGCACCGCGTCCTTGTTGGTCAGGAACACGTCCCGCCACATGGTCGGGTCGGAGGCGGCGATGCGGGTGAAGTCGCGAAAGCCGCCGGCCGAGAACTTTATCACCTCGGATTGCGTCACGGCCTCCAGGTCGGCCGCCGTGCCCACGATGTTGTAGGCGATGAGGTGCGGCACGTGGCTGGTGATCGCCAGGACGAGGTCGTGATGCTCCGGCGTCATCGTCTCGACGATGGCGCGCAGGCCCTCCCAGAAGACCTGGACCCGCGCGGTCGCCGCTGGGTCGGTGTCCTCGGCCGGGGTGAGGATGCACCAGCGCCCGGAGAACAGGGTCGAGAACCCGGCATCCGGTCCGGAATACTCGGTGCCGGCCACGGGGTGCGCGGGCACGAAATGCACGCCGACCGGCAGATGCGGCGCGACGGCAGCGACCACCGAGGCCTTGACCGAGCCGACATCCGATACGATGGCGCCGGGTTTCAGGGCCGGACCCATGCGTTCGGCCACCGCCCCGACCGCGCCCACGGGCACGCACAGGATGACGAGGTCCGCCCCCGCCACGCCGGCGGCGAGGTCGTCCGTGGCCGCGTCGGCGAGGTTCAGCGCCCGCACCCGCTCCAGCACCGCTTCATCGCGGTCGATGGCGACGATGCGCCGGGCGAGGCCGAACTGCCGCGCGCCGCGGGCGATCGAGGAGCCGATCAGCCCGAGGCCGACGATGGCCAGGGTGTCCAGGGGACGCGCGTCGATCTCAGCCACGGGTCTCGCCCCGCACGAAGGCGGTCAGGGCATCGAGGAAGGCGCGGTTCGCCTCCTCGCCGCCGATGGTGACCCGTAAGGCATCCGGCAGGCCATAGGAGGAGACCCGGCGGGTGATGACGCCCCGCGTGGTGAGGAAGGCGTCGGCCTCCGCCGCGCTCCGGCCGGGCTCGGCGGGGAAGTGGACGAGGATGAAGTTGGCGACGCTCGGCGTCACCGCGAGGCCGAGGTCGCGAACCGCGTCCGTCATCGTGGCGAGCCAGGTGTCGTTGTGGGCCACCGCCGCGGCCACATGCGCGTCGTCCGCGATGGCGGCCGCGCCCGCCGCGATGCCGGCCCCCGACAGGTTGAATGGCCCCCGGATGCGGTTGACCGCGTCGGCCACCTCGGAAGGCGCGACCATCCAGCCGACGCGCAGGGCCGCGAGCCCGTGGATCTTCGAGAAGGTCCGGGTCATCACGACGTTGTTGGCCTCGAGCACGAGGTCGAGGCCGGCGCTGTAGTCGTTCGCCCGCACGTACTCGGCATAGGCCCCGTCGAGGACGAGGAGGACGTGGGGCGGCAGGCCCGCCTGCAGGCGCCGCACCTCGTCGAACGGCAGGTAGGTGCCGGTCGGGTTGTTGGGGTTGGCGAGGTAGACGATCTTGGTGCGGGCTGTGACGGCGGCGAGCAGCGCGTCGACGTCGGCGCGGAGATCCCGCTCCTTCACTACCACCGGGGTGCCGCCCGCGGCCAGGATGGCGATCCGGTAGACCAGGAAGCCGTGCTCGGTGAAGATCCCCTCGTCGCCGGGGCCGAGATAGGCGTAGGCCAGGAAGGACAGCAGCTCGTCCGAGCCGGCGCCGCAGACGATCCGCGCCGGATCGAGGCCGTAGCGGGTCGCGATCGCCTCGCGCAGGCGGGTCGCGGTGCCGTCCGGATAGAGTTCGAGCTTGGCGGCTTCCGCCCGCATCGCCGCTACCGCCTTCGGGCTCGGGCCCAGCGGCGTCTCGTTCGAGGAGAGCTTGTGGACCTTGGCCAGGCCGGGCGCCCCGCTCTTGCCGGGCACGTAGGCCTCGATGGCGAGAACACCGGGGCGGGGCACCGGGCGCGAGGGGGCGAGGGGGGCAGAGGACATGAGGAGGAGACCTGGAGGCCGCCGGTTCGTCGGCGAAGCGCCCGTCTAACAAAGCTCGCTCGGCTTTGCGAGCCGACCCCATGCTCCGAAGCCTCTTGCTTCAGACCCGGAAGCGGGCGGCGTGGCTGCCGATCTCGTCGAGGGTCTCGGGCGCGGCGCCGGCCCGGGTCAGGGCCTCGTGCAGCTGCCGGGCGCTGACACCGCCCGGGACGGCGAGGAGGAGGCCGTGCCCGCCCGGCCCGGGCGCGCGGGCGACGACCTCGCCGTAGAGGTCCTGCAGGGCGCGCATGGCCTCCGGCTCCCAGGCCGCGACGCGGGTGGCGTGCAGCACCCAGTCGCGCTGGGCGGCGGCCGGATCGTCCAGCGGATTCGAGACCACGAAGACGGGTGTGCCGGCCGGGTGGGTCGGGCGCTCGATGAAGGGCAGGCGCGCGATGACCTTGGGGCGGCCCTCGCCGACGAGCCCTTCCCACCAGGGCGCCGCGTCGGTGGAGGGACCCGAGCCGTCCGGATCGAGGCGGAAGATGCCGAGGTCGCCGCGGGAGGCGGCCACCGCCTCGATCACCGCGAGGCAGGTGGGGTGCGGCCGGTAGGGCACCGTGAAGCCGAAGTGGAAGCGGGCGGAATCGCGCATCGGCGCATCCCCGCCCGAGATGTCGGCATGCACCGAGAACGGTGCCTGCACGTAGGTGAAGGTCGCGATGATGACCCGCCAGATGCCCTCCACGGTGTCGAGGGGCAGGAGCCCGCGATGGCGCTCGGCCACGCGCCGCATCATCGAGGCCTCGCGCCCGGGGCGGAAGGCCGAGCCGCTGGCCGAGGTGCGCTTGACCGCGATCAGCCGGTCGATGATCGACCCGCGCTGGATCAGCAGGGCGTGCATCTCGGCGTCGATCCGGTCGATCTCGGCGCGCAGGTCGCCGAGGTTGTCGAGGGGCGGCGCGGGTCTCGTCGTGAAGCGCATCGGGGGCTCGCGAGGGTGCGGTGGTTAAGGGAAGGGCCGTCGCCGGGGTCTCGCCTCCCCGCCGCCGCCGAACGGTCTACGATCGCGCGGGCCGAAGGGCCAGAGCACCGCGTTGCAGCCGCGCCCTTTCGTTGACGCGTGAGGAAGCGCACACTACCTCAACGCCTCACGGACGCATGGTCCTGATCCTCGGATGGCACGCCGAGCCGTCCCGCCCCGGACCGACGCGCCGTCTCCTCCAACCCGTTTCATCACCATGTCGCTGGATACCGCCCTGAAAGTCGGCACGCCCGAAGACGTATCGGCCCGCGCCGACGCGCCGGGTGCCGAGGTTTCCCAGGCCCACGAGCCGAAGGGCCTCGTGGCGCGGTTCGGGCCGGACGAGCCCCTGGCGATGGATGCCGGCGTGCAGCTCGCGCCGTTCCAGATCGCCTACCAGACCGCCGGCACCCTCAACGCGGACCGCTCCAACGCCGTGCTGATCTGCCACGCGCTCACCGGCGACCAGCACTTCGCCCACACGCATCCGGTGACGGGCAAGCGCGGCTGGTGGGAGACCCTGGTGGGGCCGGGCAAGCCCGTGGACACCGACCGCTACTTCGTCGTGTGTTCGAACGTCGTCGGCTCGTGCATGGGCTCCACCGGCCCGGCTTCGATCGATCCGGCGACAGGCCGCGCCTACGGACTCGACTTCCCCCTGGTGACCATCCGCGACATGGTCCGCGCCCAGGCGATGCTGCTCGACCGGCTCGGCATCCGCGATCTGTTCCTCTGTATCGGCGGCTCCATGGGCGGCATGCAGGTGCTGCAATGGGCGGCGAGCTACCCCGAGCGGGTCTTCGCCGCGATGCCGATCGCCACCGGTCCGCGCCACTCGGCGCAGAACATCGCCTTCCACGAGGTCGGCCGGCAGGCGATCATGGCCGATCCGGCCTGGGCCGAGGGGCGCTACCTCGAGGCCGGCACCCGCCCGGCCAAGGGCCTGGGTGTGGCCCGCATGGGCGCGCACATCACCTACCTGTCGGAGCCGGCCCTGCACCGCAAGTTCGGGCGCCGCTTCCAGGGCGGCTCGGCGCCGACCTTCTCGTTCAACGCCGACTTTCAGATCGAGAGCTACCTGCGCCACCAGGGCCTCAGCTTCGTCGAGCGCTTCGACGCCAACGCCTATCTCTACCTCACCCGGGCGATGGACTACTTCGACCTCGCCGCCGACCAGGGCGGCGTACTCGCCAACGCCTTCAAGGGCACCAAGACCCGGTTCTGCGTGATGTCCTTCACTTCCGACTGGCTGTTCCCGACCTCCGAATCCCGCGCCATCGTCCACGCCCTGAACGCGGCCTCGGCCCCGGTGGCGTTCGTGGAGGTCGAGAGCGACAAGGGCCACGACGCCTTCCTCCTCGACGAGCCGGCGATGTTCGCCGCCGCCCGCGGCTTCATCGACGCCGCCGCCCGGGCCCGCGGCCTGTGACGGGACCCGTGGCGCAGGCCCACAGGCCCTGGGAGACGGCGGAGACGCTGCCGCGCGCGGAAGCGGGCGACACCCGCGTCGACCACCTCGTGGTGCTCGACCTGGTGCCGGCCAATGCCCGGGTCCTCGATATCGGCTGCGGCGACGGCGCTCTGCTGGCCCTGCTGCGCGACCGGCGCGGCGTCGACGGGCGCGGCATCGAGCTGTCGCGGGAGGGGGTGAACGCCTGCCTCGCTCGCGGCCTGCCGGTGATCCAGGGCGATGCCGACACCGATCTGGCGAACTATCCCGACGACGCCTTCGACGTGGTGGTCCTGTCCCAGACCATTCAGGCGACCCGCAACCCGCGCATCGTGCTGGAGCATCTTCTGCGCATCGGCCGGCAGGTCATCATCTCGTTCCCGAATTTCGGCCATTGGCGTGTGCGCTCGGAACTCGCTTTGCGCGGGCGCATGCCGGTCACGGCCCTGATGCCGGAGGAATGGTACGAGACCCAGAACATCCACCATTGCACGATCCGCGACTTCGTCGGCCTGTGCCGGACGGTGAACGCCGAGATCGAGAAGGCCACCGCCCTGGATGCCAGCGGCCGGCCGATGCGCTTCGCGATGCCCTGGTGGGTCTGGAACCTGATGGGCGCGCAGGGTGTGTTCCTGCTGCGCCGGGGTGCGGCCGGGTCTGCCCCCTGAGCAGGGTCCGGTTCGGCCTGTTGCACGTGAAAACTCTTAACCCTGTTCGGCGCGTCGGATGAGCAGGGTCGCAACCTCGTAGGTCACCCGCGAGCCCCCCACCTCGAAACCCCGCAGCACGCGCCGCATCGCGCCGGGCGAGAGGGGTTCGGACGTGCCGGGCGTCCCGGCGCCGATGGCCCGCAGCGCGTTGAGGAAGGCGCGGCCGTCCGCATGAGTCTCGACCAGGGGCTCGGCGGAGACCGCGAGGGTGCAGCCCGGGACCGTCAGCGCGGCAAGCTCCCCCAGGGTCGGATAGGTCGGTGTGGCCGCCTCCAAGCCGAGCGCCGCGTGCGCCGCCCGCCACTCGGCGAAGGTGCCCGCGCCGAGGGTCGCCACCGCGAGCAAGCCGCCGGGGGCCAGGAGGGCGGCGAGAGCCGCCAGGGTTCCGGGTAGATCCTCGAACCATTGCGCGGCGAGGCTCGATGCGATCAGGTCGAAGCCGGGCGCCAGGGCGGGCCGCTCCGCATCCATGACGACGAAGGTCGGGCTGGCGGCCCCGGTGAAGCGGGCACGGCAGCGCCGCACCATGGCGGGGGCGATGTCGGAAGCGACGACGTCGCCGTCCGGGACGCGACGGCGCAGAGCCTCGGTCAGCAATCCGGTGCCGCAGCCGACCTCGAGGATGCGCGGCGCCGGCGCAAGGACCTCGCCGCCGATCCGACGCGCGAGACGGTCCGCCACCGCGGCCTGGATCGCCGCCGCCCCGTCATAGCCCTCGGCCCCGTCGAAGGCCCGGGCCACGGCCTGTTTCCAGGGATGCATCGGGGCGACCGTCGGTGGCACGGGTTGGGGACGAGCGGGGCGATAGCCCCTGGGTCTCGTCGGCTCAAGGTGTTCCGAGCGCTACGCCGCCAGGGCCCGCTCGATCATCCCCGCCACGGCGAGCGCGCGTCCGTCGTCGCCGAAGCGGGCGACGACCTGGACGCCCAGCGGCAGGCCGTCGCCGGGGACCGGGACGGTGACGCAGGGCACGCCCATCAGGGTCCAGAGGCGGTTGAAGCGCGCGTCGCCCGTGGTGCCGAGGCTGGCCGGCGCGCGGCCCGGGGCCGACAGGGTGAGGATCGCGTCGAACTCCCCGAACAGATCCTTGAGGACGCGCCGAGCCCGGTGGGCGGAGCGGCGCGCCGCGTCGTACTGGGCGGCCACGAGATCCTGCGCCGCGTCGAGCTGCGCGCCGAGTTCCGGGCTGAGCTGCGCCCGATGGTGCGCGTATTCCCAGGCCAGCGCCTGACGGGCCTCGTAATCCTGGATGATCGCGTGGCACGCCCAGGCCTCCGGCAGCGGCGACGGCAGGACGAGGTCGACGACCCGCGCGCCGGCGGCCTCCGCCGCGCGGGCGGCCCGGGTCAAGGCGGCGAGGGCGTCCGCATCGGGGGCATCCGCGAATCCCTGGAGGCAGAGGCCGATGCGCGGGGCCTGCGGGGCTACGTCGAGATCGAGGTCGAGGGCGGGCCGGTCGGCGATCAGGCTCAGGCCCTGGGCGATGTCGCGGATGCCGGCCCCGAACAGCCCGACGGTGTCGAGCGCCCAGGAGAAGGTCTTCACGCCGACCGTCGGCAGGAGGCGGAAGGACGGCTTGATCGCCGCCACCCCGCAGAAGGCCGCCGGCCGGATCACCGAGCCGCCGGTCTGGGTACCGAGGGCCAGAGGCACCATCCCGGCGGCGACGGCCGCGGCCGAGCCCGCCGAGGAGCCGCCCGGCGTGTGGCCGGGGTCGCGCGGGTTCACCGTCGCGGTGGGGTCGTGGCTCGCGAAGGGCGAGGTCGTGGTCTTGATCAGGGGCACGGCGCCCAGCGCCCGCAGGCGCGCCACGATGGCGGCATCCGCCTTGGGCTGCCAGCCGGCATAGATCGGCGAACCCATCTGCGTGGGCAGGTCGGCGGTGTCGATGATGTCCTTGACCCCGACGGCGATGCCCGCCAGCGGCCCCGAGCCGGCGATCGCGGGTGCGGGATTTCGGCTGACGATCGCCCCGATGCCGGGGTCGCGGGCCGCGATGGCGGCCTCGGCGAGGCGGATGGCGCCGGCGGGGTCGAGGGTGCCGGCAATGATGCGGGTGCGGAGATCGACGAGGGAGAGCATGGAGGCTTGGTCCGGTCTCGGCCGGCTCCTGTCAACACCCGTCCACAGGCGGCGGGCCCGCACCGCATCGTTGACGCATCGTTTACGTAACCCTGCGCATCTTCGCGGTCATGTGGCGTAGCGTATTCGCGTTCTCGGCCCTCACGCTGTTCGGCGCGGGCCTCACCGGCTGTGCACTCAACAAGTTTGAGCAGCGCGAGGCATGGCGTGATCAGACCGAGCAGGCCTGCAACGCCAAGCGCCTCGTGGAGACGACCGAGTTCGTCACCCCGTCGAAGGAGATCAGCGGGCCGGGCGTCTGCGGCATGCTGCAACCCTACCGCGTCACCCGCCTCGGCAAGGGCACCGTCGCCCTGAAGCAGCGCGTCACCCTGGCCTGCCCGGCGCTGACCGAGGCCGAGGCCTGGCTCGCCGACACGATCCAGCCGGCCGCGAACCTGTATTTCGGCCAGCCCGTGGCCGAGATCAACGC
>NZ_BPQL01000121.1 GCF_022179225.1 Methylobacterium goesingense | reverse complement strand
TCGTGACGAGGGCGAGCCCACGCCAGAAATCGACCGCGTTCGGTTCGCGCATCGGAAATCCGCACTCCGGCACTTCGAAGGGACAGGGGTTGAGCGGGCTTTGAGGACGCGGCCGCGCGGCGAGGCCCGGCCCTGATACGGTGCGCGCAGCCGATCTGCAAAGGCCGGGCGGCCCGAGGCGTGCGATTTGGCCCCTGTCCGATCAGGGCGCCCGGCCGGCCGGGGGTTCCGGGCGGACGCGAGATCCCGTAAGGGTCCGCAGCGTTGCGGCCTCGGCGCGGGGCCCCCGGACCGGCGATCACACGGGCGTGTGGCAAATATGCCGACGACGACGCGGGGTGGCGCGAATAAGGTGAGCAGCGTTTTCCAGGATGCGAACGCCCATGCAAACTCCAGCCGCAGGCGACGCAGCGCCGATCCCAACCGGGGTGGTCGGCCTCGATGAAATTCTCCACGGCGGCTACGCGGCCCAGCGCGCCCACCTGATCGAGGGACGCCCCGGCAGCGGCAAGACCACGCTCGGCCTGCAGTTTCTCCTCGATGGCGTGCGGCGCGGCGAGCGCGGCCTCTACATCACCCTGTCGGAGAGCCGGCGCGAGCTGCACTCCGTGGCCGAGCGCCACGGCTGGTCCCTCGACGGCCTCGAGATCTACGAACTGGTGCCCCCGGAGCTCTCCCTCGATTCCGAGCAGCAGCAGAGCCTGATTCACTCCTCCGACCTCGAACTCGGCGAGACGGTGCGGATGGCGCTGGCCGAGATCGAGCGCGTGAGCCCGGTGCGGGTGGTGTTCGACAGCCTGTCGGAGATCCGCCTGCTCTCGCAGGGCTCCCTGCGCTACCGGCGGCAGGTGCTGGCGCTCAAGAGCTACTTCCTTCTCAACAACGCCACCGTGCTGATGCTCGACGACCTCAGCTCCGAGGACGACGATCTCAACCTGCACTCGATCAGCCACGCGGTGCTGCGCCTGGAGCAGATCACCCCGGCCTACGGGGCGGGACGCCGGCGGCTCCACGTCATCAAGATGCGCGGCACGCCCTACGCGAGCGGCTACCACGATTTCGTACTCCGGCGCGGCGGGGTCCGCATCTTCCCGCGCTTGGTGGCGGCCGACCACCACACCGCGTTCGTGCCCGAGACCATCGCCTGCGGCGTTTCCGAACTCGACACGGCCCTTGGCGGCGGTCTCGACCGGGGCACCACCAGCCTCATCATCGGCCCCTCGGGGGCCGGCAAGTCCACCCTGGCGCTGGGCTACCTCGTGGCCGCGCTGGAGCGGGGCGAGCCCGGGCTGGTCATCAGTTTCGACGAGACCCTCGGCATCCTGCAGCGGCGGGCCGCCGGGATCGGCCTCCCGATCGATGCGCACATCGAAGCGGGCCGCCTGCGCGTCGAGCAGATGGACCCGGCCGACGTCTCGGCGGGGGATTTCGCGGGGCGCATCCGCGACGCCGTCGAGACCGACGGGGCCCGCGTCGTGGTGATCGACAGCCTCACCGGTTACATGAGCGCCATGAGCGGGCAGCCGCACCTCGTGCTGCAGATGCACGAGATGACGACCTACCTGAACCAGCAGGGCGTGGTGACGATCCTGGTGCTGGCCCAGCACGGGATGGTGGGCCGGATGGAGGCCCCGGTCGACCTGACCTACGTCAGCGACACGGTGATCATGCTGCGCTTCTTCGAGGCGGCCGGGCGGGTACGACGCGCCCTCTCGGTGCTCAAGAAGCGCACCGGCACCCACGAGGACACGATCCGCGAGTTCCGCATCGACGCCCAGGGCCTGCGGGTCGGGGCGGTCCTCGAGAACTTCCGCGGCGTGCTCACCGGCGTGCCGACCTTCGAGGGCAATCGCGCCGATCTCCTGCACGATCGGCCATCCGAGGCCGCGCAGATCACCGCCAGCGGACCCGGCTCCCATGGCGCAGCCTGATCCCGTCGCGCTGATCCTCGCGCCGGGGGGACGGGACGCGCGGGTCGCCGCCGCGATCCTGGCCGAGGTCGGCATCGCATCGCGAATCCGCGAGAGCCTGGCCGAACTCGTGGCCGACCTCGACACGGCGGCCTGCGCGGTCATTACCGAGGAGGCCCTGCTGCGCTCCGACCGGCGGGCCCTGGCCGAATGGTCCGAACGCCAGCCGCCCTGGTCGGATTTTCCCTTCATCCTGCTCAACCACCGGGGCGCCTCGCCGGACGAGCGCCTGACCGGACTCCTTGGCAACGTGACCCTGCTGGAACGGCCGTTTCATCCCGCCGTGCTCGCCAACGCCGTGCGCTCGGCCCTGCGCGCCCGGCGCCGGCAATGGGAGGTGCTGGCCCATCTCGAGGAGCGGCAGAAGACCCACGAGCGCCAGGCGCTGCTGATTCGCGAGCTGCACCACCGGGTGAAGAACACCCTGGCCACGGTTCAAGGGCTCTTGGGCGCCACCGCCCGCTCCACCCGGGACGTCGAGACGTTCTACCAGTCGTTCTCGAACCGCATCGTCTCGCTGGGCAAGACCCACACCCTGCTGACCGAGGATTACTGGCAGACCGCGCCCCTGCACGAGTTGCTGGAGAACGAACTCAGGCCCTACAACGACGCCGACGGCCCCCGGGTCCATTTCGACGGCCCCCCGATCGAGCTCGCGGCCGATCTGGCAGTGCCCACCGGCATGGCGTTCCACGAACTGACCACCAACGCCGCCAAGCACGGCGCGCTCTCGCAGCCGGGCGGGCGCATCACCGTGGCCTGGGACGTCACGGCCGGTGATTCGGGCCGGCGCCTCAGCCTCGACTGGCGGGAATCGGGCGGACCGCCCGTGACGGCGCCCCAGCGCAAGGGCTTCGGCTCGACCCTGCTGCAGCGGGTTCTGGCGCAGCAATGCAACGCCACCGTCACGATCGACTACGCGCCCGCCGGCCTGCACTTCCACATGGAGGCGCCGCTGCCGGAGGAGCGCCTGGTGCCGAGTTACTGAGGGCGCGGGCGCGGCGGCTCCGGTCACCGCGCCCGGTGTCGCCTCAATCCAGGTAGTCGCCGTACTTCTCGACGTGGCGGGCGAGGCCGAGACCGTGCTCGCGCACGAGGCGCTCGGCGCGCTCCGCGTCGCGTGCTTCCAGCGCCTGGATGATCTCGACGTGTTCCTTGATCGAGTTCGCGGCGCGATCGCCCTGGCGCAGGGCGGTGTTGCGGATGCCGCGGACATGCATCAGCAGGTTGCTGGTGATGTCCTGGATCACCTCGCAGCCGCCGAGCGCGATGATCTTCTGGTGGAAGCGGATGTTAGCGTCTGAATACTCGTCCATGTGGTCGGTCGGACGGCCCTCGTAGAATTCGGGGAAGTGCACGCGCAGGCAGGCGAGCTGCTCGTCGCTGGCATGCTGGCAGGCGAGGCGCGCGGCCATGCTCTCCAGGGCCGACCAGGCCTGGATCATCGCCACGATCTCCTTCTTGGACTTCTTGATCACGAAGACGCCGCGCCGCGCCTCGAAGCGGACGAAGCCCTCCTGCTCCAGCACGGTCAGGGCCTCGCGCACCGGCGTGCGGCTGACGCCGAGATCCTGCGAGAGCTTGCGCTCGTCGAGCCGCACCTCCTCGCGCTGGCTGTAGATGTTCATGTTGGTGATGGCTTCTTTGAGCGCATCGTAGGCCAGTGCCCGCAGGCTCGACGTCGCGGCCAGGGGCTTGATTTGAAAGGTCGTCGACTCAACCATCTTTACACCGTGAACCTTCGTACAAACGCCGACGCCGCGCACATTTGGTCTGGAGCATGCCGAACCCGCCTCCGGAACACAAGGAAACGAAGCCCTCCATCCCGGGCCAACATCTGAATAGGGCCCCTGCAACAACAACATAGCTTCGGCCGCGCGCGAAGACGTGATGACGCGGGCCGTCACGTCCCCTGAGCGGTTCGCCAACATCGGCCGAAGAGCCCCGATCCGGTTTGACACTTGGTATTTGGTATGCCACCATTCTCGAACTGGCAACCGCGAAGCCGGAATCGGCAGCAGAACGTCGAACATTAGGTTCCGGGGCGTCGACCTCGGTCAAGCGCAGGACCGCCGAAGGTTCTTCGGCGGCCGGACTTTCGAAAGACTTCGGTCCCTGCCGGGCCGCGCGCTCCGCGCCCCCTCGCTTCGCCAGCGAGCGCGCACGCGAGAATCAACCGAACAAACATGGCCGGACCGTCCGTCCGGCACAGCAAGTCCCCACCCGAGACCCGCTTCAAGAACGGCGCACGAACAAACAAGAAGCGCCCCAACCGGAGGAAATCACCATGGATCGCACCGCTGTCTCCGAACAGTCGCACGCCGCCGTCGAGTCCCATCCGGGTGGCCACGGCAAGGCCCACGAGCGCGAGCAGACCGACGGCTTCCACCTCGTCATCGACGCGCTGAAGCTCAACGGCATCACCAACATCTACGGCGTGCCCGGCATCCCGATCACCGATCTCGGCCGCCTCGCGCAGGCCGCCGGCATGCGCGTCATCTCCTTCCGCCACGAGCAGCACGCCGGCAACGCCGCCGCCATCGCGGGCTTCCTCACCAAGAAGCCCGGCATCTGCCTGACCGTCTCGGCACCCGGCTTCCTCAACGGCCTGACGGCGCTCGCCAACGCCACCACCAACTGCTTCCCGATGATCCTGATCTCGGGCTCCTCCGAGCGCGAGATCGTCGACCTGCAGCAGGGCGACTACGAGGAGATGGATCAGCTCGCCATCGCCAAGCCCCTGTGCAAGGCCGCCTTCCGCGTGCTGCACGCCTGCGACATCGGCATCGCGGTGGCGCGCGCCATCCGGGCCGCCGTCTCGGGGCGTCCGGGCGGCGTCTACCTCGACCTGCCCGCCAAGCTGTTCTCCCAGGTGATGGACGCTGAGGCCGGCGAGAAGTCCCTCGTCAAGGTGATCGACGCCGCCCCCGCGCAGCTTCCCGCCCCCAGCGCCATCGCCCGCGCCCTCGACGTCCTGAAGGGCGCCAAGCGTCCGCTCATCGTGCTCGGCAAGGGCGCGGCCTACGCGCAGGCCGACGAGGAGATCCGCAACCTCGTCGAGCGCAGCGGCATTCCCTACGTGCCGATGAGCATGGCCAAGGGTCTCCTGCCCGACACCCACGCCCAGTCCGCCGGCGCGGCCCGCTCCCTGGTGCTGAAAGAAGCCGACGTCGTCCTGCTGGTGGGTGCGCGCCTGAACTGGCTGCTCTCGCACGGCAAGGGCAAGACCTGGGGCGCGCCGGGCTCCAAGAAGTTCATCCAGATCGATATCGAGCCGAAGGAGATGGATTCCAACGTCGAGATCGTGGCCCCGGTGGTCGGCGATATCGGCTCCTGCGTCACCGCTCTCCTCGACGGCATGGGCCAGGGCTGGCAGGCGCCGCCGGCCGCCTGGACCGACGCGATCAAGGCCAAGAAGGAGGAGAACCTCTCCAAGATGGCCTCGAAGCTGAAGAAGAACTCGGCGCCGATGGACTTCCATGGCGCGCTCGGGGCGCTGCGTACCATCATCAAGGAGCGGCCCGACGCGATCCTCGTCAACGAGGGCGCCAACACCCTCGACCTCGCCCGCGGCATCATCGACATGTACCAGCCGCGCAAGCGCCTCGACGTCGGCACCTGGGGCATCATGGGCATCGGCATGGGCTTCGCGGTCGCGGCCGCTGTCGAGACCGGCAAGCCGGTGCTGGCGGTGGAGGGCGATTCGGCTTTCGGCTTCTCCGGCATGGAGGTCGAGACGATCTGCCGGTACGACCTGCCGGTCTGCATCGTGGTCTTCAACAACAACGGCATCTATCGCGGCACCGACATCGACCCGACCGGGCGCGACCCGGGCACCACGGTGTTCGTGAAGGACTCGCGCTACGACAAGATGATGGAGGCCTTCGGCGGCGTCGGCGTCAACGTGACGACGCCGGACGAGCTTTCGCAGGCGGTCAACGCCGCGATGGACTCGGGCAAGCCCACCCTGATCAACGCCGTGATCGACCCGAATGCCGGCACCGAGAGCGGCAATATCGGCAGCCTCAACCCGACCAGCACGGTGCGCAAGAAGCCGGCCTGATCCTCAGCGGGTGCCCGGCCCTCCCGAACACGGGGGTGGCCGGCCACTCCCGCCCTGCCGGACGCGACGGCCGCGTGGGCGGCCGTCGCCCCCTTTCGCCCCAGACCCGGGTGAGCCCCATGAAAGCCCTCGAAGGCGTCAAGATCCTCGACTTCACTCATGTCCAATCCGGCCCGACCTGCACGCAGCTGCTGGCCTGGTTCGGCGCCGACGTGATCAAGGTCGAGCGCCCCGGCGTGGGCGATGCCACGCGCCAGCAGCTGCAAGACATTCCCGACGTGGACAGCCTCTATTTCACGATGCTGAACCACAACAAGCGCTCGATCACCCTCGACACCAAGAACCCCAAGGGCATCGAGGTGCTCTGGCGCCTGATCGACACCTGCGACGTACTGGTGGAGAACTTCGCCCCCGGTGCACTCGCCCGGATGGGTCTGACCTGGGAGGCGATCCACGCCGCCAATCCGCGCATGATCCTCGCGTCCGTGAAGGGGTTCGGCCCCGGCGCCTACGAGAACTGCAAGGTCTACGAGAACGTGGCGCAGTGCGTCGGCGGGGCGGCCTCCACCACGGGGTTCCGCACCGACATCCCCATGGTGACGGGCGCGCAGATCGGCGATTCCGGTACCGGACTTCACCTGGCGCTCGGCATCGTCACCGCCCTCTATCACCGGACCCAGACGGGCCTCGGCCAGCGGGTCGACTGCGCGATGCAGGACGGGGTGCTCAACCTCTGCCGGGTGAAGCTGCGCGACCAGCAGCGCCTGGAGCGCGGACCGCTGCCGGAATACAGCCAGTTCGGGGAAGGGATTCCCTTCGGGGATTCGGTGCCCCGCGCCGGAAACGATTCCGGGGGCGGCCAGCCCGGCCGCATCCTGAAGTGCAAGGGCTGGGAGACCGACCCCAACGCCTACATCTACTTCATCACGCAAGGGGCGGTCTGGCCGCAGATCTGCGACGTCATCGGCGAACCCGCCTGGGCGACGCATCCCGACTACGCCACGCCGAAGGCCCGCCTGCCGCACCTGAACGAGATCTTCACCCGCATCGAATCCTGGACGATGTCGAAGACCAAGTTCGAGGCGATGGAGATCCTCAACGCGCTGCACGTGCCCTGCGGACCGATCCTCTCCATGAAGGAGATCGCGGAGGACGAATCCCTACGCCGGTCCGGCACGGTCGTGGAGGTCGATCACCCGACCCGGGGCAAGTACCTCACGGTGGGCAACCCCATCCGGCTGTCGGGCAGCGAGACCGAGATCACGCGCTCGCCGCTGCTGGGCGAGCACACGGACGAGATCCTGCGCGCGGTGCTCGGCTACACCGACGCCGAGTGCCTCAAGATTTCAGAGTCCGGCGCCATCGGCGCCGTTCAGAAGATCGCAGCCGAATAGGAGCCCCGACCCCTTCCAACCCTGGTCTTCACTCCAGACTGGCGCGGCATCGATCCCCTCGATGACGCGCCATTTTTTTCGCGCTGGCGGAGGTGTCCCGGCTCAGGCGATGCCGGCGAAGCGGCCGTTGACGCTGCCGAGCACGACGTCGTTGCGGCCCTCGACCTTCCCGGTGTCGCGGGACATCCAGTCAGCGACCTTGACGACGAGCACGACCTGAAGGGCGATCAGGCAGAGCGTCGAGACGATGATGGATGCGAGCACGGTGGGCCTCCTCGGTGCATGTTGCACCGCAGGTGTGCCATGGTGCGCCGCAAATAGATATACCACATCCCAGATGTCAGCTTTGCCGTGAAAGCATGACTGCCGGGCTGGCGGCCGGCCCCCAGGCTCCCAGCGTCCGGGCTTCGGCGACCGCCAGGACCTCGCCGTCGTCCTGGATCGTGCCGGCCGCCGGCGGCACGCGCAGATCGGTGAGGAGGCGCCGGATCGTTCCGCCATCCGCGGCCTCCGGGGCCAGGCTCGCCAAGCGCCCGCGCTCCAGGCGAGCGAGGACCCGCCCCGTCTGGTGATCGGCAAAGCGGATCGTCGTCATCCGCCGGATGCAGTCGCGCAGGAAGCGCATGTCCACCGCCGCGCGGGGCGGCACCCCGGCATAAACCGCTCCGGGCTCGCGCGCCTGGATGTTGATCGCCCGGTAGCGGTCGATGTCGAGAAGGTATCCGGCGTCGAGGATGTTCATGCAGCCGTTGGTGCCGAACGCGATGGTGCGCGGCCGCTCGCCCTCGGCCACGCTGTTGTCCAGGAACTCGAAATGCACCGCCTTGTCGGCGCGTAGCGCCCAGGTGAAGAACAGGCGCGGCATGCCCGTATAGGCCTCGACGTTGTGGGCCAGGAGGTCCTCCACCGCCTTGTAGCGGCCGAATTGCTGGCCCCGCTTCCAGGCCCGCTCCACGGTGACGCCGCCGGACGCCACCGTGGAGCGGGCCTGG
>NZ_BPQL01000120.1 GCF_022179225.1 Methylobacterium goesingense | reverse complement strand
ACCATCCACTTACCGTCCTTGTTGCTGATGGCGAGCGAGGACGGTAAGTGGATGGTCCACGCCGATACCGATAAGGACACCCTGAAGAACGCGCCGAAGTTCGAGTATTCCAAGAAGAAGATGTGATCCCCGTAGACAAAGGAGACCCAATCATGAAGCACACCCTTCTCGCCTCGGCGCTCTTGGCCGGCCTCGGCCTTTGCGCCTTCAGCCTGCCCTCGGCCGCCCTGCCCATGAACGCCTCCGGCGTCACGGCCTCGGATGGCAGTGACCTCGTTCAGGTCCGCATGTCTCGGCGTGAGATGCGCCGCCATCGCATGATGCATCGTAACCATCGGATGCGGCAGGGGTCGGCCAGCCGCGGCAACGCCAGCATGCCCTCGCGCAGTCAGTTCGGCGGGCAGCAGTACGGCGGGACGTCCGGCGGACCGCGTCGCTGATATCACTGAAACGGGCCTGTATGGTCGCTAGCTGCGCAAAAGCACCCTGAGACGCCGCCGGATGGCACGCCCGCCACCGGCGGCTTTCCCATGACCCAAGGGTTCTCATGATTTTCTCGGAAGCGCTCGGGCGCCTTGAAGGGCTGGGGCGCTCCGCCGCTGCCCTTCTGCCGGGGCTAGCCGTCGCCCTCGTGCTCTTCGGCCTCGGCCTGCTTATCGCCCGAGGGGTCCGTGCCGCCGTTCGCCGCGCCGCTACGTTGCGGGAGGCTTCTCCCGGCTCCGCCTCGGTGCTCGGGCGCATCGCCGGCGGCATGACCATCCTGGTCTCGTTCCTGGTGGCGGCCTCTGTCGCCTTCCCCTCCGTCTCCGCCGCCGACCTGTTCAACCTCCTCGGCATCGGCGGCGTCGCCATCGGCTTCGCCTTCCGCGACGTGCTGCAGAACCTGCTGGCCGGGATCCTCATCCTGCTGACCCGCCCCTTCATCATCGGCGACCAGATCCGGGCTGGATCGCACGAGGGCACGGTCGAGGACGTTTGGGTGCGAGCGACGGTGCTGCGCACCTACGACAACCAACGCGTGCTGATCCCAAACGCCACGCTGTTCGTCGACAAGATCACGGTCATCACCGCGCACGACAAGCGCCGCCTCGCCTTCCCCCTTACCATCGGCAACGGCGACGACATGAAGGAGGCGCGTCACGTCATCGTCGAGGCCCTGCGCAGGACTGAAGGGGTCCTGGCCGAGCCAGCCCCTGAGGCGCTGGTCACGGGCCTCGGGGCCGCCGGCGTCGACATGACGGCGCGCTTCTGGATCGACCCGCCCCGGCGACGCGACGCGATGGATGCCCTCGACCACGCCATCTCAAACGTCAAGGACGCGCTCACCGCGGCCGGGATCGACCTGCCTTACCCCACGAGCCAGGTGCTCCTGCACGATCAGACCGAGGCGTCGGATGGCGACCGCACGCGCCAGCGCGAAGGCTGGCCCGCCGGCAAGAGCCCACCGCGCGCGCGATGGAAGGTGCTGCGCGAGGACTGGGACGACGTCCAACGTCGGGACGCCGAACGCCGAGGTTCGGAAGGAAAGGATGAACTGGCATGAGGGCACGCCTGCGAGCCTGGATCGAATCCCTCGGCGATCAGTTCTGGCTTCGGCCCGCCCTGATCGTGATCGGCTGCATCGGCCTCGCCCAGCTCGGGATCTGGCTGGAGACGGCCCATGTGGCCGGGTACGACGCCTCCTCGCCGGACCAAAACTGGGGCTATTCCGGCGGCGCCGAGGGGGCCCGGGCGCTCCTTAGCGCGGTCGCGTCCTCGACCATCGGGGTCGCCGGAACTACCTTCTCCATCACCATCGCGGCCTTGACACTGGCGTCCGGGCAGATGGGCCCGAGACTGCTGCGCAACTTCACCCGCGACGCCCGTAACCAGATCGTGCTGGGCATTTTCCTTGGCACCTTTGCCTACGCGCTCATGGTCCTGCGCACCGTGCGCACGGTGCAGGAGAGCCCTTTCGTCCCGCACCTCGCGATCACGGGGGCGATGCTTTTGGCGCTCCTCTCTCTCGCGACCCTCGTTTGGTTCGTCCACCACATCGCAGCCAGCATCAACGTCGAGACCGTCGTCGACGCGGTCCACAGTGACCTCTGCGCCGCCGTCGAGGCCCGGACCTGCGAAGCGGCCGGTATGACGCTCCCGGACCGACTGCCCACCGGCTGCGGTGTCTCCATCGACGCCAGCGGCTACCTCCAGGCGGTTGACGAGGACGGGCTGGCCGATTGGGCGCTGGAGCACGGTGCGACCGTCGCCGTAAGGGTGCGGCCTGGTGATTATGTGCCGAGCGGGTTCCCCGTCGCGTTCCTCTCCGACGGGATTGAGGATGCGGAGGCGGCGCTTAGGCGTTCGCTGACCTTCGGGCATCGTCCGGCCGCCCTGCAGGACCTGGAATACTCCATCCGGCAACTCGTCGAGGTCGCGGTCCGGGCGCTGTCGCCGGGCATCAATGACCCCTTCACGGCCGGCAGTGTCGTCGACCACCTCGGCGACGCCCTGTGCCGGGTTGCGTCGCGCCATCTGCCCACCGGTGCCGTGGTCCGAGGCGGCCGCGTGCCTGTGGTCGTGCCGGTCACCGACTACGACGGCCTGTGCGATGCCATGTTCCACATGATCCGCCAGAACGCCGCCGGTTCGGTGCACGTGCTCGCCCGCCTGCTCGACGTGCTCGCCCGCGTCGCCGAGGTGGAGCGTATGACGAACCGGACCGCCGAACTCGCCCGGCACGCCAACCTCGTGGTCGCCGCCGCCCGGCGAGACGTCGCGGATCCTAACGACCTCGCCGACCTCGAAGCGCGTCACCGCCACTTCCACGCCGTTGTGGCCCCGTTCTCCCCGGCATCCGTTTAGGAACAGGCACGGTCTCGACCCAGCGTCGGCTGCACAACGTCGGATTATCTGAGCGCCAAGCCGGTATGCGACCAGAAGACGTAGTAGGCGGCGATCATCAGCACCGCATAGGCGGGTGCCAGCAGTGCCCCCAGCTTGAGCAGGTCCGTTGAGGTCCAAGCCGGTCGCTCCTCGCTCTGGAAGATCAGCAGCGCCTTCGAGGAGACCGGCAGGGTGAGGCAGTAATCCATACCCGCATTCGCCAGGAAGGCGACCGCGACCGGGCTGAGGCCGAGCTTGTCCGCCAGGAGTAGCAGGGGCGGCAGCAGCGCCACCACCCGCGCGGTGTGGGACACCATGTAGAGGTGCGCCGTCAGGCCGAGCGCCGTCAATCCGAGCAGGATCGGGAGGGGCGGGCTGTCGGACCCAAGGCCGCTCGCTGAGAGCGCGGAGCCGATCAGCCATTTCGCGGCTCCCGTCGAGATCAGGGCGCGGCCGAGGACGAGGGAGGCCGCGATGAACAGGACGAGCGACCAATTCACAGCCTTCACACCGTCCTCCCAGTCGAGGACACCGACAACAGGCATCGTCAGGATCACCGCGCCAACGACCGCCACGGTGGCGATACCGAAGGGATGATAGCCCTCCGTCAGCCACAGACCCAGCATGGCGAGCACCACGGCCCCGGCCCGCCACTCCTTGGCGGACAAGGGGCCTGACGACGCCTCAATCTCCGCGACCTGCCGAGCCCGGGTCTCGGCATCGAGGAAGAGGTGGCCGATCAGGAATGTCGTGATCAGGCAGGCGGCAACGCCGAAGGGAAGTCCCCAGAGCATCCATTGCCCGAAGTCGATGCTCTGGTCTGAAAGCCGCTCCAGCAGGTCGACGGTGACGAGGTGGGAGCCGGCGCCGGTAAGGCTGCAGATCGTCGAAAGCACGATGAGCGCGGGGATCAGCAAGCCGATGGCCTTGGCGAGGCGCGGGTCGTCGTCAGCCTCGGTCAGGCTGCGATGCAGCGGCAGAAGCACCGTGGCCCGCCCGGAGGTGGAGGGGATCAGGAAGGCGAGCGGAACGATGCCGAGGGTCAGGCGCCACATTAGCCCGCCGACGCTGGTCCCGCGCCCGGCGATCAGGGCGGTGAGCCGGCCCGCGAGTCCACTCTTCTCAACCGCCGCGCCGAGCACGAAGGTGCCGATGACCAGCCAGACCACCTTCGAGCCGAGGCCCTCAATCAGCGCTCGCTGCTCGACGGCCCGGACCGCCACCAGGGACACGGCCGCGGCGACGGCAACATAGGCCGCGCTAAGCCCGGTCAGAACCCAAAGGATGGCGGCCCCGCCGAAGGCCAGCATGGCCGCCCGCGCGGGCCAATCCAAGTCTTCCGGGAGGGTCACGGCGAAGGCCAGGGCCACAAGGAGTCCGGTGGCCGAAAGCGTCCGTGCGCTCATCAGATGCATGGCGGGCAGATTCGCGCTGGGACACGCGGCGGTGGGACCATCGTTTGATCAGGACGACCTGCAACTTCGAACGCGGCACGCCCAGTTTCATGCCCGCCCCTGGGGCTCGGGGATGCCAACAGGTCATGAAGAGTCATTGGCGGTTCGGGTCCTTGGCCGCCAGGGTCTTCGATGACGAGGGGCAAACATGGGAAGGGCCCGCCTCGGCAGTGCTCGGCGGGCCCGGTGGGGTGGTTTCGATCAGACGGCGTGCCTTAGCAGTTGTCGTCCTTGCCAAGGCCCTGGTTCGCGCCGGCGTTGTTCATGGCGCCGACCGTGCCCGGCGAGGCCGGCTGTTGACCGCCGGCGAGGTTCTTGCTCGACGTGCCCACGCCGTTGCCCTGGTCGTTCTTCGCCTCGGTGCCCGGCTTCTCGCCAACCATCTGGTTGGTGCCGACGTTGTTCATGGCGCCGACCGTACCCGGCGAAGCCGGCTGGGGGCCGCCGGCCAGGTTCTTGCTGGACTTGTCGACGTCCGAGCTCTTCGGGTTCACGTGGTCCGGCGTTGGGTCCTTGGAACGCGTCGCTCCTGTGTTGCAGGGGGCTGTGAGGGCCGGCACGGTCAGGGCGAGGGTGGCCACGGCGACAAGGGCGATCGTTCTCATAAGCGTTTCCTCAAGGTTTTTATTTTGTCGTCGACAAGACATAGGGCGGCTTCGGGTTCCTGGGCGAAACCTCCGCCACCGAGGACGTGAACGCGGTGCCCACCGCATCCAATTGCTCTTCTGACGCAGTCGACGACGGCATGACGACACTGATGCGTGCCCCCTACCGGAGGGTGAGCGCGTCCAGCCAACCGTGGGAGGCGGCGTAGCGGATGATCTCGGCACGCGACCGCAATCCGAGCTTCTCGGCGGCCCGGGCCTTATAGGTCTCAACCGACTTCACGCTGACCTCGAAGCGTCGCGCGATCTCCTTGTTGCTGAGCCCCTGCGCGATCAGGCGCAGCGTCTCCGTCTCTCGCGGGCTAAGCGTCTCGCCGGTCTCGGCCGGCTTGGGCCCCGCCGCCGCCGCGGAGCCGTCCCCCAGGGCATGACCAGCGACGGACGGGTCGAGGTAGACCCCGCCCGTCGCAACCGCATGGACCGCCCGCAGGAGGTCCTCGGCCGCCGAGCGCTTCAGGAGGTAACCCCGAGCGCCGGCCTTCAGCAGCGGCTGGACGTAGGCGGCGTCCTCGTGGACCGTGAGAACGAGGACCTTGGTTCCAGGGCACTCACCCGTGAGGCGCTCCGTCAATTCGAGGCCGTTGAGGCCGGGCATCGAGACGTCGATCACGGCGACGTCAGGCGCCACGGAGCGGATCAACGGCAGCGCCTCCCCGCCGTTCGTGGCCTCGCCGACCACCTCCACCCAGGGATCGGCGTTCAGCAGCGCCCGGATGCCGGCGAGGACGACGGGATGGTCGTCGGCGAGGACGACGCGGATTAGGTCCGTCGGGAGGTCATTCATGCGTTAGGCAACCTGCGGAACGGGTATCGAAATGAACAACGTCGTGCCGACGCCCGGTGACGATTCCAGCGTCAGCGTCCCCCCGAGGAGGGACAGGCGTTCGCGGATGCCGGACAGGCCAAGGCGCGGCTTGGCCGGCGACCCGTCCGCAGGGGGGCAAGAAACAGCCTCGGGATCGAAGCCTACCCCGTCGTCCTCGACGATGACCCGCATCTCCTCCGGGCGGTGGTCGACTGATACGCTGACGGTGGCGGCCCGCGCGTGCTTCAAGACGTTGGTGAGGGCCTCCTGCACGATCCGGTAGACGGCGCTCTCGGTGGCCGGGGGAACCCGGCCTGGCTCGCCGAGGAACTCCAGGTCCGCGCGGACGCCATGGCGCTGGCCCCACTCGCGCAACAGGGTGGCGAGAGCCTCGCGCAGGCCGAGGTCGTCGAGGGCCGTCGGTCTGAGGTCGACGGCGGCGCGGTGGATGTCGCGTCCGATCTCCCCGGCCAGCGCCTGCAGCCACTGGACCTGGCGCTCGGCCTCCGGTGATATACCCCGCGCTTCGAGGAGCCGTTCCAGCCCCTTCAGGCCGAGCGAGAGGCCGGTCACGGTCTGGCCGACTTGGTCGTGCAGCTCGCGCGCGATCCGGCGCTGCTCGTTCTCCTGCGCCTCGCCGAGGCGTCGAAGAAGTTCGAGGCGCTCGGCCTCGGCCCGTTTGCGCGGCTCGATGTCGGAGACCACGCCGTAAACCAGGCCGGCGGCGCCGTCGTGCAGTCGGGGCGCCCGGCCGGTAAGGCGCACCCAGCGCGGCTCGGGGTCCGAACCAACGATGCGGAATTCGACGTCGAGGGTCGCCCCGTCCGCCAGGCTCCAGCGCAGGTCGTCGGCGAGCCGGGCGCGGTCGTCCGGGTGGATCGCCTCGGTCACAGCGCCGGCGGCCGCCTCGGTCTCGCCCTCCTGCACGAAGGTGGTCGTCCAGCCCAGGAGATTGGCCGCGCGCGGCGAGCCGGTCACCGTTTGCCGGATCGTGTCCCATCGCAACGTGCCGAGCTCCGCCGCCTCGGCTGCCACGGCGCCCTGCTCCTCGCTCGACCTCAGCGCCAGGGCGAACCGGGCCCGCTCGCCCGCTCGCCGCTGGGCCATGTCGCGGCCCACTAGACCGACCAGCGCCAGGGCGAGGCCGATGCTGAGGACGCTGCCACCAGCCAGCACGAGGTATGAGCGCAGGACCGGGGCGTTCAGCGTCGCGGCCGGCATCCCGAAATGCACCGACCAGCCCCCGGTGTCCTTCAGCGTGCGGTAGACAACCTCGACGTTCGAGCCCTCCAGGGTGGAGCCGGTGTAGAAGCCGTTCGGCGAGTGCCGGATGGCGGCCTGCAGAGCGGCGTCGGCCGGTTGGCCGAGTTCCTCGGCCTCGGCTTGGGTGCGGGCAATGGTGTTGCCGTCAGCATCGACGACGGTCCCGACCCAGCCCTCCGGAGCGCCGGCGTCACGTAGGATCGAGCTGACCGCGTCGTTTGCGAGACCGACCGTGAGGATGTAGCGAAGTTCGCCGTCCCTGGTAACCGGCACCCTTAGGGCGACGAGACGCTTGCCCGAGACCGCGCCGACGGGACCGATGCCGCCGACCACGGGACGACGGGTGCGCACGACGGCGTCGAAGCTCCCGCGGTCGGCCGTAGGTCCGAGCTCGTCGTCGAGGGAGCGGAGCAGGTTGACGATCTGGCGCCCGTCCGGTCCGGCGAGCTCGACGGTCTCCCAGAGGGGACGCCCTCGCTTGAGCCGCTCGGCCTCGGCGTAGAACGCGGCGAGGTCCGGCTTGTCGAGGGTGGCGGACGCGGCCTCGGCTTCGAGGACGGCTACCTGCGCAGCGATGTCGGAGGCGACGCGTTCGGCGACCCGCGTCGCGCTGGCCACGGCCGCGCCGCGGGTGAGATCGCGCTGCTGCTGGGCCATGAGGGTGGCGACCCAGCCGCTCAGCAACAGCACTGGGATGGCCGCCGCCACCGCGAGCGCGACGAAGGTCCGACGGTTGCCGCGGTCCAGCCGGGGCTGGCTGGTCGGGCCGGGGGAGGCTTCATTCCGGGTGGTCATGCGACAGGCACTCGAACCGCTCCCTTGCCTCGGATGCTTCCGGGCGTACGGTTCCGCGGTCTCTAGCCCATTGCCTCCAGGTCTCCGAGTTCGGTGCCGGGATCCCTACGGGGAGGTTGCTGCCAGACCCAATGTCCCGCCGACGTCGCGTGCCAACGCCGCGGCCTTCGAGGCGATGGCCGGGTGTGACACCCTCGTGCCCGGCTCCCAGGCCGATCCGTCGAAGCCCTCGAACCAGGCCCGACGCTCGCGGGAATCTGCGGGATAGGGACAGGCATCCCTGGGTCGACCGGTGGTGCGGGCCCTGGCTCCCTGCCGGATGACTTCCATGATCATCGGTACTCGCCCTTTCGCTGCTCCGAGGCGTACTCGGCACACCCGAGTAGCGCCCGGATCGCGGCGACCGACAAGCTTTCGCGGCCGTTCCTGCCGGTCTTACCGACGCGTGTCAGGGCAATCCGGACAAGCGACGGAGCCGAACGGGCTTGACCGTGGCGGGGGCGCAGCGCCGGCTCCCCAGGAAGGGGGCGGAGACCCCGGTTCGGAGCCCCCCGCCCGCGCGTCTCAGTAGCCGCAGCCGAGGTAGGGACGGCCGTAGCCGTAGCGGACCGGGGCGTAGCCATACCCATAGCCGTAATCGTACGGACGGCCGTAGCCCGCGCCGTAATAGGCCTGTCGGACGGCCGCGGCGGCAAGACCGAGGCCGAGACCCGCCGCGAGGCCGAACCCGCGGTAGCCGCGCCGGTAGCCGTAGCGTCCGTAGTGGCGCCCGTAGCCGTAACGGGCATGGCGGAAGCCGATCCCGCGATAGCCCCCGAACCCGCGGTGGTGCGACCGGAAGCCGATGCCGCGGTAGCCGTGGTGTCCCCGGAAGCCGCCGAAGCCGTGATGCCCGCCGAAGCCACCGTGATGCCCGTGGAAGCCGTGTCCGCGCCCGAAAGGACGCGCTTCGCTCGACGAGGCGAACAGG
Organism: Methylobacterium goesingense; assembly: GCF_022179225.1. GTDB lineage: Bacteria > Pseudomonadota > Alphaproteobacteria > Rhizobiales > Beijerinckiaceae > Methylobacterium > Methylobacterium goesingense. Next base: position 9,946 of record NZ_BPQL01000120.1, on the reverse strand, counting down.
ACGAGGCTCGATACAGCCGCAAGGGCGAATGCGATGCGTTTCATGGGTCTGATCCGAGAGGGCCATGCGTGACGGAGGAGAGGTTGGTCCGAAGTTTCGATCCGGGGTCACCTCTCCGGCTCGGAGGACCATCTGTGTCGTCGAAGGCAGCCGTTCAGTCAGAGAAGCCCGCAGTCTTGTCGGGATAAACCTGACGGCCCCTGGGACGCTCTGCCGACGCGGCTTGCAAACGTTTCGGCGCCATACGAAGTCAAAACGGTGGTTCCAGGCGTCCGGGTCGCGCTGCGGCGACGGTCGGGTCCGGAGCTTCCTCGGTCAAGCCGACAAGGAGCGCCATGAAGGAAGCGATGGGTCGAACGGCACGTCTGGTCCGCACGCTCCGGCGGCGGCCCGCAGCCTCGCCACCGGTCGACGGCGTCGGCGGAACGGCGGCGTCGCATGAACCGTCCGTCGAGGACTGGGCCCGATACGGCGGAGGGCTTTTGGCGGCCGACCTTGCCCCGGGCCAGGTCCGCGCCCGGTCGTCGGACCATGTGCTGCCGACCTAAGCCGGGCCCGAACCGCGAAAGGCCTTTGCACCAGGCTCCCTCGGCCTGCCGCAAGTGGCGAGGCTGGCCTCGGAAGCTTCCGGGACCGGCCAACGATAACGGCATCGATGCCTTGGCGAACCGCTTCCATACGGTCGGCCTCGCCACCCTCGGATGCTTCGTCGTGCTCTGCCTATCCTTCGCCTACGCATCCTGACCGAGGATCGGTCGATCTCAATTCCCTCACGCCTTCGAGGCCTGCCTTGCCACGCGTCACCAGCCGCAGACGGCCCTGGAAGCAACTCGTGTTCGCCAGTCACCCCAGCGGGGAGCCAGGCACGTCCGACATCGTCATGGGCGTGCTTGGCATCGCGCTCCTCGCCGGCTTCTGCCTGATCATGGCCGCCAACGTCGTCGACGGTCTGACAGGGGTCACGGGCTGAGGTAGCCTCGTCAAGACGAAGCGTCGGTTATGGGCAGGCGTGGCGTGCGCCGTCGTTGCCGAGGTAGGTACCGCTCGATGCGTCGTAGGACCGGAATCGGCGCGCGCAGGCCGCCACGACCTCGGCGCCCGGCGCGCCCTGCGCCTGTGAGTTGGCGATAGCCCCACCGATAATGGCTCCGGCGGCGAGGCCCGCCACGCCGGCTCCCACCGCTGCGCCGACCCCTGGGCCCCGACGGTACCCGGCTCGGTCCGTATGCGGACGTCTGTCCGTCGGTAGATGATCTGGGATAGTCTGCGGTTTTCAGGAGCGGAGGCTCTGGTCCATCCGGGGTGAGAGGTTAGGCAAGCTGCCCCTCGTGGCGCAATCAGACGATGCTCCATGACCACCACGATAGGCTGCTTAATGGCGTCTTCTGATCGAAAGCAGCCGGACCGCATTCCACCCAGCCCAGACGCTGTCCCGTTTCTCAAGAGCCAAAAAGCGGACCTTCCAAGGGTCGGCAAGGTGGCAACGCCGGAAGGTAGCCTTCCTGCCTGTGAATGTCCGGTTTAGGGGGACGCTTAGTTCCACTCCTAGTACGAAGTAGTCGTCCGTCGCAATTCGGACGAACGTCAGTTTCACAATTACGCCTAGCAAAAACACAGAGTGTATCATACCGCTCGGCTTTGTCATAAAATTTGGAGCTCGCGGCTCTCAAGACGAGGCGATTGTAGTGCGGTCAATCTAATGCTCTTCGTATACCAGCGGATTTGGCCTTAAGTGCTCACCAGAGCTTTCAATGCCTTGCGATCTGTCTTGCCAACCCCGTTGGTTGGGAGCACTGCAAGGCTACGTATCTCCGTAGGGACGTAGATCCTTGCAAGTGCGCCCCTGATAAAGTTCTTGAGATCCACTTCGTTTAGAGATTTCCCCTCGTGTAGGACGACGAAGGCGATCGGCACCTCGCCGAGGTCGGGGTCCGAAGCGCCAACGACACAGCAATCGCGGACTGCCGGATGGGTCGCGAGCTGCCGCTCGATCAGGGCCGGCGAGATGTTCTCGCCGCCGCGGATGATCACGTCCTTGATCCGGCCGGTGATCGCTAGGAAGCCGTCTTCGTCGAAGCGGCCGAGATCGCCTGTGTGCAGCCATCCGTCGACGATCGGCTGCTCCGCGCTACCGAGGTACCCGGCCATCAAGGCCGGTCCGGTGATCCGGATCTCACCTTCCCCACCTTCGGGAGCCAGCGCATTTGTGACCGGATCGAACAGCGAGACCGTCTGGCCCGCCAGGACGGTCCCAATCGTTCCGATCTTACGCCGCTCCGGCGGGTTCATCGTCGAAGTGCAGGTCGCCTCTGATAGGCCGTAGGACACGACAAGCGGGACGCCGAAGGCTGCTTCGATCTGCTCGTGAAGGGCGGGCGTGATCGGGGCCGAGCCGCAGCGCAGGAACTTCAGCGACGGAAAGCGCTCGCCCGGCACTAGGTGCGGCAGCATCCGCGCGTAAATGGTCGGAACACCCGTCATGTAGGTCGGCCTGTCGTTGCGAAGATGCTCGATAGCCGGCTCAGGCTTGAACCGATCGAGCAAAATCAGGCTCGCACCGGCGAGGAAGGGTACGATGAGCTGATTGTTGACGCCGTTGGTGTGATAAAGCGGCATGACGTGCAGCAGCCGGTCGTCTGGCGCGGTGCCCGTGTGCTGCACGACCCCCTCGGCGTTGCAGATCAGCGCACCATGGCGGAGCAGCACTCCTTTCGGCCGGCCGGTGCTGCCTGAGGTGAACAGCAGCATGGCGTTGTCTTGAGGCCCGAGCGCTTCGTCAACAAAAGCGCCTTCCCCCTTGAGGTCGCTCAAGGATTTGGTGGCCAAGCGCGTCAGTATCGAAACGTGGAAGCGGGCGATCAGCGTTTCGTCCACGACGAGGTGGCGCATGCCGACGACCTCTGCCTGTTCCGCGAGAATGTCAGGAGCGAGGCCGGGTTCGAGGAAGCAGACGCAGGCACCCGCCTGCATCGCGCCGAAATAGGCAGCGATGGCGTCAACCGTTTTCGAGGCGATCACGCCGACCATCGTGCCGCGCCGAACATCCCAAGCATGGAATCCCGCCGCGAAGCTGTCGATCCGGGTTTGCAAATCTGTGTAGCTAACCGACTCCGGGGTGATGATCGCCGTAAGGCCAGCGGAAGCATGGCGCGTCATCGCCTCACGAAGGCGTGCGCTGATCGACTCGGCCATTACGTCGGATCCTCCAGGTTTATCTCGTTCTCAGCGCAGCTTGATCGCCGCGTCGCGTTCGAAGTCGCCGTCCGCATCAAGTTTGGAGAGTGCGGTTGCTTCCGCGTCGGTGGGGGGAGCCGTGGGACCGGCGCCCTCTGCTTCAAAGGCGAACCCGGTGCGGGCACGAACCTCGTCGAGACTCGCTTCCGGATGCCAGGAGGATAGGACGAGGCGTCCCTCTCGCTTTGTGAACACGGCGATCGGCGTCACCACTCCATGCATGCCGCCGGAGGCCGTGACGAAGTCGAGGGTCTCAACGAGCGTTCGGGTCGAGTGCTCAGTGCGCCAGGTGACGGCCCGCTTGGCGGTCGGGAGCATCACCGCGCCGCCGCCGCCGCCGGGCAGCCGGACCTTCGGGGTGTGCCAGTCCCCGATTACCGAGACGTTGGTGCGCCCGAGCCCGTCGACTTGGGCCGCGCCGAGGTAGCAGAGGTCCATCTGGCCTCGGGTGCAGAGGTCGTAGAAATCCTCGTTGGAGAAGATCGAGCGCGAGCCCTCTGCCAGCACCGGGTCGGAACTCGAGATCGGAACCTTCGAGGGGCGCGGATCCACGCCGCCAGCGACGTTGATGTAGGTGAAGTCGAACTCGTAGGCCCGCTTGGCGACGAGGCAGGCCAGCATCGGCAGGGCCGAGTTCACGCCGCTGAAGGTGATCTCGCGGGGGCGGACGAACCGGGCGAGGTTCGTGACGATGTAGGAGAAGCCAGACCATTCACCCATGGGCTGCCTCCCGGGTCTCGGGGGCAGAGTCGAGGTGCTGTTTCAGCACGGCCGGGCCGTCCTTCATGTAGGCTTCCACGGCCGGGTAATCGACCTCGTAATGAGGCCAGCACGAGCCCGGCCAGGCTCCGTTCTCGACCACGCTGATCGCCTCGACGAGGAAATGGGGAATCAGCGTCAGCTCCGGCTGTTCCCGGAAGGAGGCGCTCGGCGCGAGCTTCTCGGCGACCACCAGCACGCGCTTGGCGGACCGGCTCATGATTCTGTCCCAATGAGAGGTGCCGTAGACGCGGACGTCGCCCTCCTCGCTGACTTCGTTGGCCATGATCACCGCAAAATCCGGTGTGATCTTCGGGATGGCGTAGACAGATTCTCCGCTGCCGTAGGGGTCCATAATCTGCTTCCAGCCGTTTAGGCCCGGCAGATCGGAGCCGTGAATGCCGCCACAGGGCATGAACGGCACGCCGAAGGCCGCGGCGCGCAGACCCGCCGTCAGGGTCGCGCAGGCATGTTCCTCCAGCAGGATTTCTCCCCGTTCGACAGCCTTTCGGTACCAAGGCGCCAAGCCAAAATTACCTTCCATGGCGACGATGCCAGCCCGGGCCCGCGCCAACGCACCGGCGCGGCACAGGATGTCGATGTCGTAGCCTGGGGACTGCTTGATGACTTCGAGGTCCTTGCGGCCCTGGCGGATCAGTTCGCGCACCAGGGCGAAGGGGCCACGGTGGAGGAAGCTGCCGCCCAGAGCGAGCGAGCTGCCATCGGCGACCAGGGCCGCGAGCGCCGTCAGCGGAACGATTTTTGATGGGTGCGAAGCCAAGTCGGCCCTCCAGATCGGTGTTTCGTGTCAGGCGCGATAGACTCGGATCCGCTCTTTGAGCCCCGGCCACGCGGCCGAGGCGACGAGGTCAGCGAGATCCAGCGCCCGCGTGTCCCTAGTGGTGGCAGCGTTGAGGGCGGCATTCGCCTCCATGGACAGTCGAACAGACGCCTCGGTCGCCGTAGCGACGATTTCGCCCCAGTCGTCTTTCGAGGCAGCCTTCGTCAGGAAGCCGGCGGCCAGCGCTTCGGCGGCGTCGAAGGCCTGACCTTCTCCAAGGACCTGCCGGGCCAGCGCGTTGCCGACCCGTTCGGCATAGCGGCGCGTGCCGAGCACCAGCCCAAAGGACAGGCCCGGCATCCGGAAGGTCGCGCCGGGATCGGCGACGCGTCGGCCGCAGGAGCATATCAGGTCGACGCCCGCGCCAAAATTCCGGCCGTGTGCGAGCGCGAGGGTGTCGAAGGGCGCGTGATAGACTGCCTGCAGCAGCTGCTCGATCCGGACGAAGCGCAGGAGGAGATCGCCTTCCGATTGATCCTCGTAGCCGCCGAAATCGAAGCCCGCACTGAAGTTGCGCCCGTTGCCCGTGAGGACGAGCAGCCGAACGTCGGACGTGCTCGCCTGCCGGATTTGGTCGAGAAGCGCGTCGACGAGCGGTCCTGAGAGCGCGTTCATCTTGTCGGGACGGTTGAGCGTCAGGGTCAACGTGGCGCCGTCCCGCGCTATGAGAAGCTCGTCCATTATGCGTTCTTCTCGACGGCGACGGCACCGAACACCTCGTCGTTGTGTTCGCCGAGCCCCGGCGGATCGCGGTAAATTGGGAACCCCTCGCCCGAGAATCTAAGCGGCGAGACGAAGGTGCGTGTTTCGACGCCCGAGGGCAGCGTGACGGGCTGGACCCAACCCATATGCGCGACCTGCGGGTCGGCGAGCGCCTCGGCGTAGCTGTTGATCGGCGAGCAGGGCACGCCGGCCTTCCGGAAGCGTGCGAGCAGGTCGGCGCAAGAATGGGCGGCGAAATCCTGCTCCAGAATTGCAAGCAGCTCGGTTTGATGATCGGCACGCAGGGCAGTGGAAGCGAAGCGCGGATCGTCGATTAGGTCCGGCCGTTCGATGGCGTTGCAGGCCGCGCGATAGAGTGCGTTGTTGCCCGCCGCCATGGCGAAGTATCCGTCCTGCGCCCGGAAGGCTTGATAGGGGGCGTTGCGCGGATGGGCGGAGCCGAGACGCTCCGGGGCTTTGCCGCTACCGAAATACTGGCTCGTCTGGAGGGCACCCATGGCGAGCGAGGCTCCGAACATCGAGGCGTCAATATGTGCACCGTTGCCGCCGGCGCGCACCTGCAGCAGCGCGGCCGCAATGGCATAGGCGGCATAGAGACCTGTCCCGAAATCCGAGATCGGAACCCCGCATTTAACCGGCGGTGCCCCCGGCTCGCCGGTGACACTCATGACACCGCTCATGGCCTGGAGCGTCAGGTCGAAGCCTGCTTCGCGTGAACGTGGCCCCTCCTGGCCAAAAGCAGAGATTGAGCAATAGACCAGCTTCAGCTGATCGACGCTCACGGTCGCGTAGTCGAGGTCGAGCCGCTGCATCACCCCGGGGCGGTTGTTCTCGAGCACGACATCCGCTGAACGAATTAGGTCACGTGCTTGGGCGTTTCCGGTAGGATCCTTGAGATCCAGCGTCACAGAGCGCTTGTTGCGGTTGAGTGAGGCGAAGTTCTCGCTAAAGCCCCCGCTGATCGGGGGCCAGGCCCGCATGGTGTCGCCGCCCTCAGGGTTCTCAACCTTGATGACGTCGGCACCCATGTCGGCAAGCAGCATAGCGCAAAACGGACCGGCAGCGACGCTGCAGAACTCGATGACACGGATGCCGGAAAGCGGTCGCAAGGCTTGTCCTCCTGGGATTACGCGGGTTCGCGCATCGCGCCAGTGCGGGTGATCCGCGGCGCGAGGTCGATAGGGTTGTAGCCAAGGGCGCGCGATAACCCGCGAGCCGAGTCGACGACCACGTCACTGAAGCGCCGCAGGGCCGCAGGATCGAGCCGATCCGAAGGGCCTGAAATGCCGATCGAGGCGATGGGTTTGCGTAGCGCGTCGTGGACGATGGCGGCCAGTCCGCAGACACCCTCACGCCACTCGCCACGATTGATCGCGAAGCCCTGCACACGCACCTGCTCCAGCTCGTGCCGGAGCATGTCGAGGCTGGTGATGGTGCGCGGGGTGTAAGTCGGCAGTGGATCGGGAAGATGCACCAGCGCCTCCTCCTGATAGGCGAGCAGTGCCTTACCGGACGCGACGCAATAGGCTGGAGCCCGGCCGCCGATTGAGGAATAGGCCCGCACCGGCTGCGGGCTCTCGATCTTGTGCAGGTAGATCACATCGGCTCCATCGAGCAGCGACAGGTGGATGGTCTCCTGGGTTTGGTCCGCGAGCGAGCGCATGAAACGCTCCGCGACCTGCCGCACATCTACTCGAGCCAGAACCGAACTTGCCAGCTCGAAGAGCTTCAGGGTGCATTCGTAAGTGCCCGCCGGGGTCGCCCGGACATAGCCCGCTGCGACCAGTGTTTGCAGCGTGCGGTGGACGTTGCTCTTAGTAAGGTCGAGGACTCGGGCGAGCTCGCTCACCCCGCGTGGCGCCTCGCTGGCGGCGAGGTGCTCCAGAACAGTCAGGCCCTTGAGAAGCGTGCTATCCATCGTTCCAATATTCAATACGGCGTTCTGAATAAACTCATACCGCTGGAGATCAAGGAGCGTCAAGACGATCTCCGGAGAAATCGGAAGAATGCTTCAAAGAATGGACAGGACTACCGAAAAATCATGCACGATGGCTCCCCAACTGATTGACGGACGGGAGATGATTTCCTTAGTGTAACAGACCACAGACCGATGTTCTAAATAATAGAACAGAAAATATCGGCTGTTATGCTTCCGCTCACCGAATGCTGAGGTGATCGAGGCAATGTTGCACTACGGGAGAGAACCAATGGACGCCATAGCAAAGGGACCGCCGACCAAGAAGGATGTCGTCCGCGTTGTGAGCGGCAACTTCCTCGAAATGTTCGATTTCATGGTCTATGGCTTCTATGCCTCGGCCGTGGCACAGGCCGTCTTTCCGAACGACAACGAGTTCGTGTCGTTGATGCTATCCCTGATGACCTTCGGCATCGGCTTCCTGATGCGTCCCCTCGGCGCCATCGTGCTAGGCGCCTATATAGATCGGCATGGTCGTCGCGCCGGCTTGATTCTCAGCCTTGCCATCATGTCGGTCGGCGTCGCGATGATCGCCTTCACCCCAACCTACGCATCCATCGGCCTTGCGGCACCTCTCCTGGTGGTCATCGGACGTCTACTCCAGGGCTTCTCGGCTGGGGCGGAGTCTGGCGGCGTCTCGGTTTATCTCTCTGAGATCGCGACCCCTGGAAACAGGGGATTCTACGTGAGTTGGCAATCAGCTAGCCAGCAAGTTGCCGTGGTCTTCGCCGCAATTATCGGTGTCAGCTTGCGCGGCATCCTGACTGATCAGCAGATGCTCGAATGGGGCTGGCGCATCCCCTTCCTCATCGGCTGCATGATTGTCCCCGTGTTGTTCTGGATTCGTCGCTCAATGCAGGAGAGCGAAGAGTTCACCCAGCGCACGAAGCGCCGTCAGCCGACTCTGCGCGAGATCTATGGCTCGCTCCTACAAAACTGGGTGATTGTGCTAAAGGCCGTTCTCCTCGTTACACTGACGAGCGTCTTCTTCTACATGATTACGGCCTATACTCCGACATACGCCCGCCAGGTCCTAGGCTTGAGCGCTAATGATAGCTTCCTTGTCACGGTCTGTGTCGGGGTCGCGAACTTTGTCTGGGTGCCCGTTATGGGGGCTGTGTCAGATCGGGTCGGGCGCCTGCCTGTCCTAATCACCTTCTCAGTGCTGATTGCAATTACGGCCTATCCGGTAATGTCGTGGCTCGTGACGGACCCGTCCTTCGCGCGGCTATTCGCGGCCTTGATGTGGATGTCATTCCTCTATGGTGGCTACCAGGGCGTGATGGTCGTGACGCTCACAGAAATCATGCCGGCCGACGTGCGCGCTACCGGATTTTCGCTGGCCTACAGCCTGGCCCAGGCCATCTTTGGAGGCTTTACGCCAGCAATCTGCACCTATCTCATCCACGTGACTGGCAATCGCGCAATGCCTGGATTGTGGCTCGCTTGCGCTGCTGTGTTTTCGATTGTCGGAACGCTGACGTTGTTCCGCAATACAAACCTATTCCGTAGGGGTACCTTAGTAGCCAGCTCAGCCTGATTAAAAACCTTGATAGAAGTACTTTGTTTGTCCAGCTTTTCGCAAAATCTTCAGACTGGCACTGCTGCGCCCGCGAAATGTCTCGAAGCTATGTAAGCGGACTCGCTCTAAAGCCGATGGCAACCCTAGTCCTCAAGGTCGACCGCGTGACCGTTCACCTGGAGGACCGGCCGGTGAAGTGGCGCCTGTCGAGCTGCCTTACCGAGGATATCCACGACGCCTCCATCCTGCGCTGACCGCGCGGACACCTGCAGCCGGTCTGGATCAGTGTTCTCGCCGCCGAGCCCGGGGCAGAATTTCCTTCCGATTGCCTCGCGGAAAGGCAGCATGAGCACCAAGAGCATCCCGACGGCCCCCGCCGGCGCGGGCAAGCCGGAGGTCGCCGGCGGTCGCATCGCCTCGCTGGTGCCCGGCCTCCTCGTCTGCCTCGCCGTCACGGCGGCGGCCCTGGCCGTGCAGGCCCTGGAGGAGCGCGCCACCGGCCACCCCTACGTCGAGGCCCTGGTCATCGCGATCCTGCTGGGGATCGCGCTGCGCACCCTGTGGAGCCCGGGCGAGCGCTTCCGGGCCGGGATCGCCTTCTCGGCCAAGCAGGTGCTGGAGCTCGCCGTCACCCTGCTCGGCGCCTCGATCAGCCTGGGCGCCATCGTCGCCTCCGGCACGAGCCTCCTCGTCGGCATCGTCGCCACGGTGGTGCTGGCGATCATGGCCAGCTACGCCATCTGCCGGGTGCTCGGCCTGCCGCCCCGCATGGCGATCCTGGTGGCCTGCGGCAACGCCATCTGCGGCAACTCCGCCATCGCCGCGGTGGCGCCGGTGATCGGGGCCGACAGCAAGGACGTGGTCGCCGCCATTGCCTTCACGGCGGTGCTCG
>NZ_BPQL01000119.1 GCF_022179225.1 Methylobacterium goesingense | reverse complement strand
CAAAATAACGGTCAGGTCACGGAAGTGAATGTACCTATTCCGGAGGAAGCCGCCTTCAGTTTCCCTCTTCTCAGTCGCGCAACAGTGGTAAGGTTATTATTACATCTTGTCAATGAAGCTGTTCATCGCCTCCCGGGGCTCTTGCTGTGAGGGCTCGATAGAGTTTTGATGAAATGGGCGGCACTTGGCGGCGTGGATTAATCTCGTTCCCGGCAAATTTCTTCGGGCAGTAGGAAGCACCACCACAGTATTATAAGGCGCTGCGACCCCTATTATATTTGCCGCCTAGCTATTTATCAGTCAGTTGCGGTGTTATTCTTCAGTCTTTGTAGCTCAAAATATTTCTACGAGCATTTAGCAGACAAATTGGATACAATCCAAATTGACAGATCTTCTTCGCCCTCGTCAGCCCGATCAGGAGATTGGAGATTGGAGATCTGCTCGATCACGTCCCTCAGTTTGGCGTGGTAAGGAGGGTAGGTCTCGCCGACCTCGAACGCGCAGCAGGCAAGCGCAATGTCTTCCCGCAATGCCTCTGTTTTCCCGGCAATCGCTCGGCATTGAGACAACCGTATCATTTTTCGCCAAAGCCTAATTCAGTAGTTTGGCCTGCTTGCTCATCGCCGCCAAAATATCTTTAAACCAAATATTCCCATCTTCCTGATTATTCGTCCAGATTATAATAAGCCCTCCGCGCCAATATAATTTTAACTCCACTTGTAAAAGCTATCTGTTTTCATCCCGTGTTTCCGGCATAGATCCGATTCAGAAACGCAGCCTTCTGTCGGGCGTGAAATGTAAGTATTTGCGGTCTGGAGAATTCGCAGGCATCAATCGAAATCCGCTTTATTGCAAATATAAATTAAATTCTAATTTCGGAGACCATTCATTGGTGGGAAATTACAGGGCCGTCGGCCGGGATAATCGACGTGAGGTAGACGAGCGTTACAAAGCCCCCCTTCGAGTTCAATAACAGCGCTCTGGAACCCCTTGGCTGAAACGGCTTCCTCGACGGCAGCAAGAATGATTCTTGCAGATTGGAATATCACCCGCGCCGGTTCTGCAGGACAGCCGAGCGAAAGCGCACGGGGCATGAAATCCGTACCGAGTTGCTGGTTCTGTCGCATGTTTATGCTTTTACGGACAGCGATGGACGGGAAAGGCCCCTCAGACGCACGTAATAGTATCAAATCTCTTCAACTCCCAACTGGGTCCGCTAACGGCAAGATGGGTCGACGAAATCATATAAGGGGTCAAAATTGCGGTTTATCAGCACTGGCGGTGCTGCGTGGTGATGCGGACGTTGGTTTGCGTGGTGGCTTCAGAACGGCACAATTTCGAATTCGAAGCTGTCGATGCCATCTGTCCCGGACGGCCTGCACGTCGATGACCTGACGCTGGAGGAAATCTGGTTGCAGATCACTACCCAGACCGCGGCGGCCTAAGAGCCTGTTTGAGGACCTCCACCGGCCGTCCCCATCTGTCTCGTGTAGCAACACGAATTCCGCCTGGCGGGGCGGCGTGGAGAGCAGATGTGGACGGATCGGTATCGGACGCGCCATGAGACGCGTTCGAAGAACTTGGTGATGGAGGCGGGCTTGGACGAGGTGGCCCGCTTCCTGCAGCGAGCGGATCCGCCCACTCGATCGAACGTCAAATCGGCGCGCCGCGTGATGGCGGCCGTTGCTTGGCATCGGCGCACGGGCGGCGGATGGCGGGCTCTGCCCAACGGCTTCCTTCCCTGGCGCACCGTCTACGGGTGGTTCCGGCGCTGGATGGACAAGGGCCTGTTCGCGGTCCTGATGCGGACGCTCGCGCGCCGACAGCGCCGCTGCGGGCGGCGTCCTACGCCGCGGCTGACGATCATCGACACCCAGAGCGTCAAGTGCATCGGCGTGCGCGGGCCACGCGGTTACGATGCCGCCAAGAGGGTGGTCGGCCGCAAACGCGTGATGATGGTCGATGCCGAGGGGCACATCCTGGCCATGGCTATCGTGCCGGCCAACGTGCAGGACTGTGACACGCTGTCGGCTCTGGACGAGGGCAAGCCGTTCTGGCCGAGCCTGCGTCTGGGCCTCTTCGACAGCGTCTTCCGGGCCAAGCGCTGCGAGGAATGGTGCAACCTTCACGGCATGCGCCGACGGGTCGTCGAAAAAGACCCGGACCAGAAGGGCTTCGTCGTTCTGGAACGGCGCTGGATCGTCGAGCGCACCTTCGGCTGGCTGAGCCACTGGGGTGGGCTTCTCCGCGAGCGCGCCGGACGCCTCATCTGCGTGGCTTGCCTCATGGCCGCCAACGCCCTCAACAATCCAGCCTAAGCAATCGCGCTCAAACAGGCTCTCAGCCTCCTGTAGGGTCTGCGGGAGTGCTTGGGCGCGGGTGAACAGGTGGTACTGCGGGCGTTCAAGGATCTGCCCTGGCAAAGCCGTGCGGTGCGATCGCGTCTAGAGCATTTTCGGTTTAATCTGGTTCGTATCCTACTGCGGCAAAGAAGATGGCGCACTCATCCGGCGTAACGGTATCGACGAGGCGTCTGATGGCAGCCCCCAATCCCCCGACGGTTCGCTCGGCCGCTTTGCTCAGCAGCGCCTTCGATTTTTAGACCGCCATCTCGATTGATGGCGTGGATGGCTCCTGCTCCCGGCGTCGCTTCGGGCATAGTCGAGAGGTTGTCGCCTCAAGCTGAGGAGCCACCCATGTCAGAGCTTGCTACGGTCGGTATCGACCTCGCGAAGAGCGTTTTTCAAATCCACGGTGTCGATGAAAACGGTCGTGTTCTCGTGCGTCGCCAACTCCGTCGAAGTCAGTTGCTCGCGTTTTTCGAGAAAC
>NZ_BPQL01000118.1 GCF_022179225.1 Methylobacterium goesingense | reverse complement strand
GTCGAGCGCACCTTCGGCTAATTGAGCCACTGGGGTGGGCTTCTCCGCGAGCGCGCCGGACGCCTCGACGTCGCGGCCGGACGCCTCATCTGCGTGGCTTGCCTCATGGCCGCCAACGCCCTCAACAATCCAGCCTAAGCAATCGCGCTCAAACAGGCTCTGAGGGGAAAAGGGTGGGGTTCGCTTCGTCATAGCTCCATCCTCGCAAGGGTTGGGGCCTTCGGGAAACCCAGCGCGGTTCATTGCGGGATGTGCCGAGATGGCGAGCGATCTCCTTGGTCGGCAGACCTTCGCCGTGGAACCACAGGACGGCCTTGCAACGGTCGCGTCGCCGGCTCCTCACGTTCGTTGGCACTGTCTTCGCCAGATCAGGTAAGCCGGCGGGGTCGTGCACGGCGCAGTGCGCCACGTCTCGGACCTCGGACTGGTGCCGCTCGACGATGCCGCGCAGGGCCTCGGGCGCGTTGACGAGCGTGCCAGCGATCCGCGACCTGCGTCGCGGTCGTCTCCGTGCGCGCGGCCTCAGCGTAAGGTCCCGAACGGTCACGGCTGACGTCGGTCACGCTCGGATGGGCGGTGAGCCAGTCCCGCACCGGTGACGATGAGCGGCCGGGCAAGAGATCGATGACGCGCCGCCGCTCCAAGTCGCACACGATGGTGCCATAGGACCGGCCGCACCGCCACGCCCAATCGTCGATGCCGATTACCCGCGGCGGCGGTGACGGTACGGTCCCGCGACGATGGATCGGGCGCCGGACGGTGTCGCCGCTGACGGGCATGGCCAGCCGCTGCGACAACCTTGCGCCGGCCTCACCACCCAGCACCATGCCGATGGCGGTCTGCGCCTCGGCCAACCGGTCGCTGCGGCGCGCCTTGCGCGCACCCAGCCCCGGCATGCGTTAGGCAAAGATCCGCCCCAGGGCAGTGGCCGCAGCGGAAGCGGCGCACCTGCACCCGCCACGTCACCGACCGGTCCTGCCAGGGCAGGTCGTCGAACGTCCGCCAATACCTGCCTTGCACCCGCGCCGAAGCACGCCCGCAGACCCGACAGCAGGCTTGGGCCGGCATGGTGGGGCGGTGATCAGCAATCCGGACGTGTTTAGCTTCAGACCATCGACGTGCTGGCCGTCCGGGACCGACGGCAACGACGGGTTCGAGATCGGCATCGCACTGCCCTCGGGCCAACATGCGAATTGACTTCCAAACCACCTTTCAGCACCGAAAATCGCGGACAAACCAATGCTCAACGCTGCTCGACACTTAGAACTCGATCAAGGCCCTTCTTTCCGAAATAAAACCGTGATGATTGGTATCTAAATCGATCCTATAACTATTTCTATATCAATAAAATTGGTCTGGCACTTCTATAAAACTCCTCACAAAAATTTTATGCGTGAGTGTGGAACTCTGGGACGCTGAGGCATCGACTACAGGAGCGTGGCACCGCTACGGGGACGGCAGAACATGGATTGATTATGCGGGCGGAGCGAGTCATGCCTTACATCGATGGGGAATACTTCGGCGGCGGCGGTGGCGGCAGCGTTGACTACAACGTCGCGCCCATCATCGGCGCCTCGAAGCTTGCCGGCGCGGTGACCGAGCAGGTCTCGCCCGGTAATGCCCTCACCGACAGCGGCACCATCGCCTTCGACGACAATCCGTCCGACGTGCATAGCGTCTCGGCCAGCGCCATCGGCACCACGCTGGGCACGCTCACGGCGGTGAAGACCGCCGACTCGACCGGCACCGGCACGGGCGGCGTGATCACCTGGAGCTACAGCGTCGACGACGCCAAGGTGGAGTACCTCGCCAAGGGCCAGACCAAGGTCGAGAGCTTCACGGTCTCGCTCAGTGACGGTCAGGGCGGTGTGGTCACGCGCCAGATCGACGTCACGGTCACAGGCACCAACGATGCGCCGGTCATCTCGGGCGGCAGCTTCACCAGCGGGATCACCGAAGCGGCGACGCCGGCCGGCACCTTGTCCGGCACCGGAACGATCGCCTTCACGGATGTCGACCTGTCCGACAGCCACACCGTGTCGGCCGCTTCGTCCGGCACCACCCTCGGCACCCTGACTGCCGTCAAGACCGCCGACACGACCGGGACCGGGGCGGGCGGCAGCGTCAGCTGGACCTACGCGGTCGATGCCGCCAAGGTGGAGTACCTCGCCAAGGGCCAGACCAAGGTCGAGATCTTCACGATCACGATCGGCGACGGGCAGGACGGCTCGGTCGCGCAGACGGTTGCCGTGACCCTCACGGGGACCAACGATGCACCGGTGATCGGTTCCGCCAAGCTCTCCGGTGCGGTGACCGAGCAGGGTTCGCCCGGCACCGCCCTGTCCGACAGCGGCACGATCGTCTTCAGCGACGTCGACCTGATGGACAGGCACAGCGTCAGCGCCAGTGCCATCGGCACGCCGCTCGGCACGCTGACCGCGACGAAGACCCAGGACACCACCGGCTCGGGCACGGGTGGCACGGTGACCTGGAGCTACAGCGTCGACAACGCGAAGGTGACCTATCTCGCCGCGGGCCAGACCAAGGTCGAGAGCTTCACCGTCACGGTCGACGACGGCCAGGGCGGCACCGTGTCGAGGCAGGTCGACGTCACCATCACGGGCATCGGCGGCCAGCCCGCCTCGTTCTCCTCCAGCAACGGCGGCAGCGCGAGCCAGGTCCTCGGCAACGGCGTCGTCATCAGCGGCACGTCGAGCATTGTGAACGACCAGTCCGCCGCGACCGGCGGCGCCTCGACCATCACGGTCGGGACCGGCGGCACGATCACGGCGACCGGCACCGACGCCACCGATCCGTATCTCGGCCAGGGCGTCTTCAACGGCAACCAGGGCACGGGCGAGACCCGCATCAGCCTCGGTGCCGGCACCAGCGTGAGCGGCAGCGCCAACGGCCTCGTGCTGGTGCAGTCGAACACCGGCAACGCGAGCGCGGTCTCGATCACCGCCGGCGGCGACGTCACCGGCCTCGGCGGCGCCGCGCGCCTGCCGAATGCCTACGACAACCTGCTTCAGGCGCGCATCCCCTCCACCGGCAACCAGCCCGGGCATGGCGTGGTCGCGATCAACGCAGGCACCGGCACGCTCACCCTCGACACGAGCGGCGGCAAGATCCAGGCGGCGCAGGACCGCGACGGGATCGTCGCAATCAACGCCGGCGGGCTCGTCTCCGTAACCAACGCCGACGCCATCCAGCATGCCGCGAGCGTCACCGGAGGCACCGGCATCGACGCCCGCAACAGCGGTGCGGGCGGCGTGTCGCTCACCAATTCCGGCACGATCAGCGCCGCGGGCGGCAGCTTCAGCAACGGCGTCATCGCCGTCTCGTCGAACGCGCAAGGCGCCGTCTCGGTCGGCAACCAGGGTATCCTCGGCGGCGGCGCGGCGCTCACCGGCACCGGCATCACCGCGATCGGCGCGGGCGCCGTCACCGTCTCCAACGCGGCGTCGATCACCGCGGGCACCGGCATCTCCGCCAGCGGCAGCGGCGCGGGCACCGTCACGGTCAACCACACCTCCGGTACGATACTCGCTGGCGGCGACGGCATCGACGTGACCAGCACGGGTTCGGGCGCGATCGTCGTGAATCAGTCCGTCGGACAGATCGGCACGAGTGCCGCGCCGGTCGGACGATTCGGCATCTACGCGGTGGGAAGCGGCGGCGGTGCCATCGGCGTCACGTCGGGCACGATCGTCTCGTCTCAGCAGGGTGCTGTGGCGATCAACACCGCATCCGGCGATGTCACGGTCGCGACGCGGGGTGACATCACGACCGGCTACATCGCCGTCAACGCGCAGGTTCAAGGCGGCAGCGGTAACGTCGTGGTCACGACGGCGGCGAACACCACCTTCTCGGCCAACAACAGCACCGACGCCAACGCCAACGTCGTCAACGCGCAGCACAGCACCTCCGGGACGGGCACCGTCCAAGTCACCAACGCCGCGACCCTCACCCGTCCGGTCGGCGTGACCGGCGGCAACGCGATCAACGCCACGAACGGCACCTCCGGCCTGCTCAACGGCGTGCAGACCGCGGTCTCGGTGACGAACACCGGCACGATAACCAACAACTTCGCCACCGGCATCAACGCGACAACGAGCGGCACGGGCGCCATCGTCGTCTCCAACGCGGCGGGGATCACCGCGGGCACCGGTATCAGTGCCTCGTCCAACGGCGCGGTGACGATCAACCACACCGCCGGCCTGATCCAGGCGACGAGCAACGGCATCGCCGCGACCTCGTTCGGCGCGGGCGGCGTCACGGTGAACCAGTCCGGGGGCGAGATCCGCACCACCGCGACGGGGTCGGGCGTCGCCGCGATCAACGTCGAGCAGCGCAACAATGCGGGCGCCCTCACGGTCACCGCAGGCGCGTTCACGTCCGGTGCCGAGGGCGTGCGGGCGATCAACTTCGCGTCGGGCGACATCACGGTCGCGACGACGGGGAACATTACGGGCGGTCTCGGGGCCGTCAATGCCCAGCTCATCGGGGGGAGCGGCAACGTCGTCGTCACGACCGCGACGAAAACCACATTGACGTCGAATGCGGGCAACGGCGTTCTCGGTGCGTCACACGGCGCATCCGGAACCGGCTACGTCCAGATCGATAACGCCGCGACCTTGACCCACACCTCCGGCACCGGCGGTACCGCGATCTACGCCTCGAACGGCACATCCGGGTCGCTCAACGGCGTCCAGACGGCGGTCTCGGTCGGCAACAGTGGCACCATTACCGACAAACTCAGCACCGGAATCGACGCGCGGGGCGGCAGCATCGGTGTCGTCTCGGTAGCCAATTCCGGTTCGATCACGGTCGCGGGCACCGGCATCAGCCTGTCGGGCTCCGGCGGCGGCAGTGTCGCCAACTCGGGCACCGTCGGCGGCGCGAACGGCCTTTCGGTCGGCGGCGGCAGCTTCGCCCTCTCGAACACCGGCACGATCGCCGGCACCACCGCCGCCATCCAGATCGCGTCCGGCACGCTGACGGTCAAAGCCCTCGGCACGATCAACGGCGCCATCGTCGACAACGGCCAGCTCACCCTGAACCAGGCCGGCAGCTACACCCTCGCTAGCGCCGTTTCCGGCTCGGGCGCACTTACCGTGCAGAACGTCGGCGCCGGCAACACCGCGACCCTGTCCGGCGCGCTGACCCAGCGCGGCGGCTTCACCGTCGCCGATGCCTCGAACGTGACGGTCGCCAAGGGCGCCAGCTTCTACGGCGTCAAGCTCAACGGCGGCATCTTCACCAACCTGGGCTCGGCCGACACGCGCGCCGTAACCAACGGCCCCTCGAACAACACCGACGCCATTCAGACCAACGGGGGTGGAACCGTCACGAACGGCGCGGCCAACGCGACCGGCGCGACGATCCAGGGCGGCGGCTCCGGCCTCGGCGCGCTCGGGTCCGGTGCGACCATCGTCAACAATTACGGTCTCGTCGTCGGCCGCGATTACGCCGGTGTCGGTCAGATCGGCGGTAACGGCGCGATCACGATCAACAACCTGAACGGCGCGAATCCCGGCACCGGCGGCGTCATCTACGGCCGGGGGGGTGCGGATTCCGGCTGGGGCGCCTTCAACTCTTCGGGCGGCGCCCTGACGGTGGTGAACGAGAGCGCGGGCAAGATCGTGGGCGGTATCTACGGCGTCTACGGCACCGGTGCGGCGACGAGCGTGACCAACGCCGGCACGATCGCCTCGGGCAGCTACGACGTGGCCGCCGGCGCGATCACCGTCGGCGGCACGGCGGGCATCCGGCTCAATGCGGGCGGCAGCGTCACCAACGCGGGGACGGTCCAAGGCACGACCGGCCTTTCGGTCGGCGGCGGCACCACTACCCTGTCGAACACCGGCACGATCACCGGCACCGGCGGCAACGCCATCCGGATCGATGCGAGTACGCTGATCATCAAGGACATCGGCACGATCAACGGCGCGGTCGTCGACAACGGCCAGCTCGTCCTGAACCGGGCGGGCAACACCACCTTCGCCAACGCCGTCTCGGGCACCGGCTCCCTCGTCGTGCAGGGCGTCGGCAGCGGCAACACCGCGACCCTGTCGGGCGCGTTGACCCAGCGCGGCGGCTTCACCGTCGCCGACGCCTCGGCCGTCACGCTCACGGGCAGCTACGTCGTGGCGGCCGACGGCATCAGCCTCAACGGCGGCACCTTCACCAACCAGGGCATCGTACGGGCTACCGGGTCCGCAGGCACGAACGCCGTCACGGCCAGCACCACCGTGGGCGCCACCGTGGTCAATGCCGCGGGCGCCCAGATCGTGGGTCAGGGCAGCGGCGTCATCCAGCTCGTTGGCAACGTCCCGGGGGCGCTCAGCGTCACCAATTCCGGCCTGATCCAGGGCCTCAACTACGACGGCGTGACCCAGCACGGCACAGGTGCGCTCCGCGTCGCCAATACCGGCACCGGCGTGATCTACGGGCAGAACGCGATCGGCTCTTCCAACGGCTACGGCGTCGGCAGCGACGGCGGCGGCCTCCTCGCCCTGACCAACGCCGCGGGCGGCCGGATCGTCGGCCAGTACGGCTCGGTCGGATCGAACGCCGGTGACACGATCACCAACGCCGGCACGATCGCTTCGGGCAGCTACGACGCGACCAGCGGCGCCATCACGGCGGGCGGTATCGCCGGTGTCCAGCTCAGGGCCGGCGGCACCGTGTCGAACACCGGCACGATCAGCGGCAATTCCGCGGGCATTCAAGCCGGCGGCACGGCCACCGTCGTCAACAGCGGCGCGATCAGCGCGGTCACCGGCCGCGGCGTCGACCTCCTGGCCGGCGGCACGCTCACGAACACGGTCGGCGGCACGATCAGCCATACCAACCGATCCGGTGACACCGGCCTCGCCGGCGTCTATTCCAGCGGCGACCTGAAGCTGACCAACGCCGGCACCATCAGCACTGCGGCCACCGGCGCCAGCGACGGCGTCACCGTGCTCGGCGTCGCCACGGTGACCAACACCGGTACGATCCAGGCGGCCGCCGCCAGCGGCCTCGCGCTCAAGGGCGCCGGCAGCAGCGTCGTCAACAGCGGTACGATCCAGGGCGGCACCATCAGCACGGGCGTCACGCTCATCAGCACCGGCACCATCGACAACCAGGCCGGCGGCACCATCGCCGGCTCGTTCGGCGGCATCCGGGCCGGCGACACCGCGACCATCATCAACGCCGGCACGATCCAGGCGACCAGCCAGCAACAGGGCATCAACCTGGCGAACGGCGGCACGCTCATCAACGGCGGGACGGCCAACACCGGCGCCCTCGTCGCCGCCGCCTTCGGCTCCGGCGTGATCGCATACGGCGACGCGGCGACCAGCATCGACAACTACGGCCGCATCCAGGGCACGACCTTCTCGGGGGCCGGCCACGAAAGCTCGGGCGCCGGCGCATTCACGTTGAACAACCTCGGCACCGGATCGGTGGTCTACGGTACCGGCAATCTCGGCGTGTTCGGCCTGGGCAGCGGCGCGCTGACGGTTCGGAACGAAGGCCTCATCGTCTCCGGCGGCTCCGCGGCCATCATCGCCAACGGCGCGGCAACCGTCACAAACAGCGGCACGATTGGCACGGGCTCCATCGACGCGAACGGTGCCTTCGTCGCCAAGACCAACGGCAACGCCATGACGCTCAATGCCGGCGGCACGGTCGTGAACAAAGCCGGGGGCAGCATCATCGGCGGTGGCGACGCCATCTACGCGGGCGGCGCCCTCGTTCTCACCAACGCCGGCCGTATCAGCAGCCAGGGTGACACGGTCTTCGCGAATGCCGGCGGCAGCGTCCTCAATACCGGCAGCGTCACCAGCGCGGCCTTCTCGGCCATCGTCGGCGCCACCGGCCTCTCCGTGACCAACGCGGCCGGCGGCACGCTCACCGGCGGCACGAACGGCGATTACGGCTACGCCGTGCAGTTCGCCCGCAACGACGGCACGTTCGACAACTACGGTACCGCTAACGGCGGCGCCGGCGGCGTGCTGGCGAACCAGAACCTCGGCGGGGGCGCCGGCGTCACTCTCGGCCTCCATGCCGGCTCGACCACCGGCGCCATCAAGCTCATCACCGGCAACGACACGGTGTCGATCGACACCGGCACCGGCGCGGCCTTCGCGGGCGTCACCGGCAACGGCGCCGTCCTGCAGACGGCCGGCACCCACGCCGCTGCGATCGTCAGCAAGGTCGACCTCGGCGGGGGCACCAACACGATCAACCTGCGCGGCTCTGGCGACGGTACCGCCGCTAACGGTGCTGTCGGCACGCTCGACATGTCGGGCGTCTCCGGTGCGACCGCCCTCAACAAGATGGACGGCGGCACCTTCGTGCTGACCGGAGCCTATAACGGGTCCGTCGCGGTCGACGTCCAGGCCGGACGGCTCATCGAGCGCGACACCGGCGCCGCCTTCGGCTCCGGCTCCGTCGCGATCCGGGCCGGCGCCGTCATCGAGCTGCACGACGACGTCGACGTCACCCACGCGCCGACCGTGTTCAGCGGGGCCGGCACGATCGAGAAGACCGGGACCGGCACGCTGACCCTGAGCGGCGCCAGCACCTACTCGGGCGGCACGTTCCTGACGGCGGGCACGCTGGAACTCTCCGGCACCACCACCGGCACCTTCGGGGCGGTCACCTCGGCCGCCGCCGGCACCGGGGCGATTAGCTTCGGCAGCGGGGCCCAGACCCTGCGCATCGCCGGCAGCGCCCTCGGCGCGGACGCGGTCTACACCTTCGGCAACGCCATCACGGGCTTTGCCACGGACGGCGACGTCATCGACGTCACCGGCATCGGCGCAACCACGGCGCGCTTCAACTACGCCAACAGCATCCTCAATCTCATCGACGGAACGGGGGCGACCAAGGCCAGCCTACACCTGACCGGCAACTACATCGGCACGGTATTCACCGTCGCCTCCGACGGCGTCTCCGGCACGCAGGTCACGCTCGCGGTCGGCAACGAGGCACCGCGCCTCGACGGCATCCAGGCGACGCTCGCGGCCGGCACCGAGGACACCGCCTTCACGGTGACGACGGCGCAGCTGCTCAAGGGCTTCGTCGATCCGGAAGGCGCGACGCTCTCGGTCACGAATCTGTCCGTCGACCATGGCACGATCGCGAGCGACGGCCAGGGCGGCTACAGCGTGACGCCGGCAGCGGACTACAACGGCCCGCTGACGATCAGCTACGGGATCAGCGACGGCAAGGCGACCACACCCGCCCAGCTCAACCTCGCGCTGGCCGCCGTCAACGACGCCCCGGTGGTCACGGGCGGCACCGTCTCCGGCGCCGTCACGGAGCTCGTCACCCAGGCCGGCACCCTGTCGAGCAACGGAACCTTCGGGTTCGCGGATGTCGACGTCGGGGACACGCACACCGCCTCCGTCAGGGCCGCGGGCACGACCCTCGGCAGCCTGACGGCGACGGTGACGGCCGACACTACGGCCGGCGCGGGCGGCAGCGTCGCCTGGGCCTACACGGTCGATGCGGCCAAGCTCGAGAGCCTCAAGGAGGGCGAGACCGCGGTCGAGAGCTTCACGGTCACGGTCGGCGACGGGCAGGGCGGCTCGGTGGCGCAGACGGTCGCCGTGACCCTCACGGGCACCAACGACGCGCCGGTGATCACCTCCTCGGCTCAAGGAGGGGCGGTGAAGGAGGACGTCACGCTGACGGCGACCGGCGTGGTCACGTCGAGCGACGTCGATCACGACGCCACCGCCACCTATACGGGCAACGCGACCGGGACCTATGGCAGCTTCACGGTCGATGCTCAGACCGGCCGCTGGACCTATGCCCTCGACAATGCCGGGCATCAGGAACTCGCGGAGGGCGAGGTTCATACCGAGACCTTCACGGTCCTGGTGACGGACGACAAGGGCGCCACCGCGAGCCAGAACGTATTCGTCACCGTCACGGGCACCAACGACGCCCCATCGATCGCTGCCGGCGCCAGCGCATCGCTTCGGGAGAAGAGCGGGCTCACGGGCGCCTCCGAGCCCGTGGTCGCCTTCGGCTCCCTCACATTCGCCGACACCGACTTCGCCGACGTCCACGTCACCAGCAGCACCCTTGCGACCGCCACGTGGTCGGGCGGTGCCACCTTGCCGACCGGCCTGTCTGATCGTCTCGACGAGGCTTTCAGCACGTCGCTGACTGACAGCACCGGTTCCAGTGCCGGCTCGATCGGCTGGGCCTTCGGCGTGACCGACAAGACCGTCGACTTCCTTGCTGCGGGAGAGACGCTCAAGGTCGTCTTCAGCGTGACCGTGACGGACGGTGCCGGCGCATCCGCGACGAGACCGGTCGCATTGACCATCACCGGCACCAACGATGCGCCGGTGATTGGGGTCGCCAAGCTCGCCGGCGCGGTCACCGAACAGGTCACGCCCGGCGCCGCCCTCACCGACAGCGGCACGCTCGCCTTCGGCGACGTCGACCTGACGGACGGGCACGGCGTCATGGCCAGCGCCATCGGCACGCCGCTCGGCACCCTAACGGCGATGAAGACCCAGGACACCACCGGCGCGGGCACGGGTGGGGTTGTGACCTGGACCTACAGCGTCGACGACGCCAAGGTGGAATCCCTCGCCCAGGGCCAGACCAAGGTCGAGAGCTTCACGGTCTCGATCGACGACGGCCACGGCGGTGTGATCGCCAAGCAGATCGACGTCACCATCACGGGCACCAACGACGCGCCGGTGATCACCTCCTCGGCCCAGGCCGGAACGGTGAAGGAGGACGGTACGCTGGCGGCGACCGGCCAGGTGACCTCTAACGACGTGGATCAAGACGCCACCGCCACCTACACGGGCAACGCGACCGGGACCTATGGCAGCTTCAAGGTCGATGCTCAGACCGGCCGCTGGACCTATGCCCTCGACAATGCCGGGCATCAGGATCTGGCAGCGGGTGAAACCCACACCGAGACTTTCACGGTCTTGGTGACGGACGACAAGGGAGCCACCGCGAGCCAGAACGTGCTCGTCACCGTCA
>NZ_BPQL01000117.1 GCF_022179225.1 Methylobacterium goesingense | reverse complement strand
CGCGCCGGCGTCTTTCGTTTGCGCACAAATGTCGTCGCCTGGGTTCAGGCGGCACGCATCCGGAGGCCGGGCATGTTGCCGAAGGCGCGGGCGTAGAGAGCGGAGTAGTTCAGGGCCGCTTCGTTCCAGCCGAAGTTCCGCGACATCGCGTGGCGCCGCATGGCGTTCAGGCGCTTCTTCTGGCCGAAGGTCTCGAAGGCCCGGCGGATCGCTTGGGAAAAGCCGCGGGGCGAAGCCTCGCCGAACGTGAAACCGGTGACGCCATCCTCCACCGTGTCCGCGAGACCGCCGGTCCGGTGGACGATCGGCAGGGAGCCGAAGCGCTGGGCATACATTTGCGCGAGGCCGCAGGGCTCGAAGCGCGAGGGCATCAGCAGGAAGTCGCTGCCCGCGAACATCCGTCGGGCATCCTTCTCCTCGAAGCCCACATGGACGCCGATGGAGGCGGGGTTGCGCCGTGCGAGGTCGCGCAGGGCCCCCTCGAAGCGACCCTCGCCCCGGCCGATCACCACGAGTTGCCCCCCCTCGGCCACGATCGTTTCGGCGGCACCGATGCTCAGATCGATGCCCTTTTGGTGGACGAGGCGAGAGACGATGGCGAAGAGCGGGCCGCGCGAGACCGCGAGGCCGAACTGGCGCCGCACCGTCTCGGCATTGGCACGCTTGCCCTTCCAATCGTCGATCTCGAAGCGCGCGGCGAGGTGCGCGTCCGTGCTGGGGTCCCAGCTCTCGTCGATGCCGTTGAGAATACCGGCGAGGCGCCCTTGGGCCGCCCGGGTGCGCAGCAAACCGTCGAGGCCGCAGCCGGCTTCCGGCGTCGTGATCTCGCGCGCGTAGGTTTCGCTGACCGTCGTGACGTGCGAGGCGTAGTACAGACCCGCCTTCAGGAACGACATCTGGCCGTAGAACTCGACGCCGTCCATCTGGAAAGCATCCTCCGGCACGCCAAGATGGCCGAGGGATTCGCGCGGAAACACCCCCTGATAGGCGAGGTTGTGAACCGTGAGGATGCTCGGCACCCGCAGGCCGCTCCAAGCAAGGTAGGCCGGCGCCAGAGCCGCCTGCCAGTCGTTGAGATGCAGCAGGTCGGCGCTCCAGGCCGGATCGATGCCACAGGCGATCTCCGCTGCGGCGAGGCTGAGGCGGGCGAAGCGGATGTCGTTGTCGCCGAAATCACCCTGGGCGTTGCCGTAGGGGGTCCCGTCGCGCTGATACAGCTCCGCGTTCAGGATCACGTAGACCTGAAGGCCGTCGCTGAGTTCGACGAGCCCCAAGTCGCACGGGGGTACACCGGCCTTGCCGGCGAATTGTGCGACGACCGGGATGTGGTCGAACTGCTCGACCACTTGCCGGTAACCCGGGATCAGGATGCGAACGTCGTAGTGCCTGCGCAGGGCCCGGGGGAGGGAGGCGGCTACCTCGCCGAGACCACCGGTCTTGACGAAGTCCGCCATCTCGGGGGTTGCGAAAAGAACGCGGGGCTGAAGAGTGTGACGGGATCGAAAGGTGTGCGGCGCGTCGAGGTGATCGGTCTGATCCGCCAGGCTCATGAAATCGTCCCCACGTCGCGCGAGGGGCAGGGACGGGAAACGTTGGCCCAGCATCGACGTCGACATCGTGAACGCCTTAGTTCAATCGCGGTTCCTTTGCGACGCACAATCCAAGCCACGCTCACGAAGATTTTGGCGTGTTGCCGATTTTTCGCGGATCAGGTGGGCAGCCGGAGCAGAATCACGCCCTCATCGGACAAGAGGACGAACGATTCGCCGATTTGCGCCCCCTGTCGCTCCGGATGTGTCGAGAGAAGTACAGACCACGACCAGCCTTCCTGCCCGCCCATCCGGATGTCTTGTTGCACTGCGCTGAAATTCAGCACGACGCGGAGCGTCGCGTCGGCATCGTGCCGTTCGTAGGCCAGGACCGCTTCCGGGCAACCCGGCCAGACGCGATAGGCACCGATCGACAGGGCCGCGTAGTCGCGCCGGAGACGCAACAGGCGACGATAGAGCGTGAGAAGCGAGGTCGCGTCGTCGCATAAGGCCTCGACGTTTCGGGTCGCCGCGTCCGCGCTGACCGGCAGCCAGGGCTCGGCGGTGCTGAAGCCGGCATGGACGGTCTCGTCCCACTGCATGGGCGTCCGCTCCGGGTCGCGGCCATGGCCGGGTTCGTTGCGCTCCCAGGGGTCCTGGACCCGCTCGGGCGGGATGGGTACTTGGGCAAGCCCGATCTCGTCGCCGTAATAGAGGGTCGGCGTGCCACGCAGGGTCAGCAGCAGGATCGCCGCCACGGCTGCCTGCCGAGCGCCGACACGGGCCGCGATGCGCGGCTGGTCGTGGTTGCCCAGCACCCAGTTCGGCCAGCCCCCCGGCGGCAGCGCCTCCTCGTAGGCATCGACGAGGTCGCCCACCGAGCGGGCGTTCCAGGGGGTCTGGATGAGCTGGAAGTTGAAGGGGAGATCGACGCCGTTACGATCGGGACCGTAATAGGCGACCAGCCGCTCAACCGGCAGGTAGATCTCCCCGATCAGCACGCGCTCGGGGTAAGGTGCCAGCACGGCCCGCAACTCCGCGATGATATCGAACACCTCAGGACGGTCGGCCGAATAGACCTGGGCGAAGCGGTTGATCTCCGGCTGTCCGGACGCGAAGGCCGGATTCTCCGGGTTGTCGCGAAAGCCCTCGTCCTTGATCAGGTGCCAGATCACGTCGACGCGAAATCCGTCCACGCCCCGGTCGAGCCAGAAGCGCAGGGCGTCGTGCATCGCCGCGCGGACCTCGGGGTTGCGCCAGTTCAGGTCCGGCTGCTCCCGCAGGAAGGCGTGGTAGTAGTACTGGCCGCTCTCCGCGTCGCGGGTCCAGGCCGGGCCGCCGAAATTGCTGATCCAATTGTTGGGCGGACCACCGTCGGGGGCGGGATCGCGCCAGATGTACCAGTCCCGCTTCGGGCTGGTGCGCGAAGAGCGACTCTCCGCGAACCAGGGGTGCGCGATCGAGGTGTGATTCGGGACGAAATCCAGGATGACCTTGAGCCGGCGGAAATGGGCTTCCGCCACGAGGGCGTCGAAATCCGCCAGCGTGCCGAAGAGCGGGTCGACGCCGCAATAATCGGCGACGTCGTAGCCGAAATCCGCCATCGGCGACGGATAGAACGGCGAGATCCAGACCGCGTCGACGCCGAGCCAGGCGAGATAGTCCAGGCGCCGCGTGATCCCCGCCAAGTCGCCGATGCCGTCGCCGTCGCTGTCCTGGAACGAGCGGGGATAGACCTGATAGACGGTGCCGCGCTTCCACCAGACCGTATCCGCCATACAATGCCCTCCACGGCCCGCTCCGCTCGGCCGGGGCGGACCCTAGCGGGAGAACGCGCGCTCCGCGACCCGCCGATGACCGTCTGCGTTCAGACAATATTCCAACGTCATGCGGTCTCATTCCCGTGCACTTTGGTCCACACGGACCGTCAGTGTGACGCGGCACGCATGATTGTGCAGTGCAGCGTTGCCGTGGAGGGCATGCTCGGGCAAGCAACCGCGCGCAATGCTCATTGTCTGGATTGGCCGGTGGGCGGGTTCGCGGCGACACCGCGGCGGGTGTGCTGACCGGGTCGAACGATGCATTGCTTGATAGAGAGTCTTAACGAATCCGATCTCCTGAGAGTGATTGAATAGCGCGACCAAGATGGCTGGACCGAACGAAGAACAGGAATGCTGCACTGGACGGACCCGGCGGGTCGACGGTCCGGTTCGCGTATCCAGGTTCCGCGGTTGAGAAGGGGGGACTTGAGACGTGTTGAACGAAAAACTGATCAGACGGGATGGGCGCGATGAGGCTTCCGCAGCGACGGGTCCGGACATGACGGCGCAGCGTGACGCGAGCGCCGCGCCCGCGCAGGTCCGCCAGGGCCGGGTGAGCCCGGAACGGACGATTTCGGGCAATGCCGTCGCCGAACTGCGCGAGGCGATCGTCGCCAAGCTCGCCTACGCGATCGGACGAACCCCCGCTAATGCCCGCGAGCGCGATTGGTTCGCCGCGACCGCGCTGGCCTTGCGCGACCGGATCGTGGACGCCTGCATGGACAGCGAGCGCTCCATACCCAACAAGCGGGTCTACTACCTGTCCCTCGAGTTTTTGATCGGACGGCTCCTTTCCGACGCCATGAACAACCTCGGGCTCGTCGAGACGACGCGCGCGGCCCTGCGCGAACTCGGCGTCGACCTTGGTGACGTGGAGGCCGCCGAGCCGGACGCCGCCCTCGGGAACGGCGGCCTCGGCCGCCTCGCCGCCTGCTTCATGGAAAGCATGGCGAGCCTGTCGATCCCGGCCATCGGCTACGGCATCCGATACGATCACGGCCTGTTCCGGCAATCGCTGGAAGACGGCTGGCAGAAAGAAGCGCCGGAGACCTGGCTCGCCGAGGGGAATCCCTGGGAGTTCGTCCGGCCCGAGGCCACCTACAGCGTCGGCTTCGGCGGGCACGTCACCATGTCGTCCGTGTCCGAGGGCGTCATCCGCCGCCACTGGCATCCGGCCGAGACGGTACGGGCCGTCGCGCACGACGTGCCGGTGGTCGGCTGGCGCGGGCGCCACGTCAACACCCTGCGCCTGTGGAAGGCGGAGGCCGAGGCCCCCGTCGATCTGGCGCGCTTCAACGGCGGCGACCATGTCGGGGCCCTCGCGGGCCGGGCCCGGGCCGAGGCGATCTCGCGGGTGCTCTACCCGAGCGACTCGTCGGCCGAGGGCCAGGAGCTGCGCCTGCGGCAGGAATACTTCTTCACCTCCGCCTCGCTTCAGGACCTCGTGCGGCGCCACATGGCCGAGCGCGGCGACCTGCGCTCCCTGGCCGACCACGCCGCGATTCAGCTCAACGACACCCATCCGGCCATCGCGGTCCCGGAGCTGATGCGCCTCCTGCTGGAGGATCACGGCCTGAACTGGGAGGATGCCTGGCACATCACCACCAACACCCTCGGCTACACCAACCACACGCTCCTGCCCGAGGCGCTGGAGACCTGGCCGGTGGAGCTGATGGAGCGGGTGCTCCCCCGCCACATGCAGATCATCTACCTGATCAACTGGATGCACCTGGAGGAGCAGGGCAAGCACGGGCGGGGCAATGCCGCCCAGCTCGCCTCCGTCTCCCTGATCGACGAGAGCCACGGCAAGCGGGTGCGCATGGGGCATCTCGCCTTCCTGGGCGCGCGGCGCGTCAATGGCGTCTCGGCCCTGCACACCGATCTCATGCGCTCGACGGTGTTCAAGGACCTGCACGCCCTCGACACCGACAAGATCGTCAACAAGACCAACGGCATCACCTTCCGGCGCTGGCTTCACAACGCGAATCCGGAACTCACCGCGCTCGCCATCGAGGCGGTGGGACCCGAGGTGCTGGATACGCCGGAGCTCCTCACCGGCCTCGCCGATGTGGCCTCGGACCCGAACTTCCAGTCGCGCTACGCCGCCATGCGGCGCTCCCGCAAGGCGGCGCTGGCCAACGTCGTGACCGAGCGGACCGGCATCGCGATCGACCCCTCCGCCCTGTTCGACGTGCAAATCAAGCGCATCCACGAGTACAAGCGCCAGCTTCTCAATGTCATCGAGACGGTGGCGCTTTATCAGGCGATCAAGGCGGACCCGAAGCGGGACTGGACGCCCCGCGTCAAGATCTTTGGCGGCAAGGCGGCGCCGAGCTACGTGCAGGCCAAGCTCATCATCAAGCTCGCTTGCGACGTCGCCAAGGTGGTCAATGCCGATCCGGACGTCGCCGGGCGCCTGACCGTGGCCTTCCTGCCGAACTATTCGGTCAGTCTGGCCGAGGCGATCATCCCGGCCGCCGACCTCTCGGAGCAGATTTCCACGGCCGGCATGGAGGCGTCGGGTACCGGCAATATGAAGCTCGCCCTTAACGGCGCGCTGACCATCGGCACCCTGGACGGCGCGAATATCGAGATCCGCGACCATGTCGGCCCGGAGAACATCTTCATCTTCGGCCTGGATGCCGCCGGGGTGCAGGCCCGGATGGCGGAGCCCAACTACGCCGAGGCCGCCATTGCCGCCTCGCCGCGCCTGAAGGCCGCCCTCGATCTCATCGAATCTGGCCGGTTCTCGCCGGAGGAGCCCGGGCGCTTCCGGCCTATCGTCGACGACCTGCGCCACAACGACCGCTACCTGCTCACCGTCGATTTCGACGATTACTGGCGCGCCCAGCGCGCGGTCGATGCCGCCTGGAACGACCCGACGGCATGGTGGCGCGCGGCGATCCTCAACACGGCGCGGATGGCGTGGTTCTCGTCGGACCGCTCGATGCGCGAATACGCCGAGGAGATCTGGCGGGTCCGCGTCGGCTGACGTCAGGAGCGCCCGGCCCCGAGGGGCCGGGCCTCACCGGGACGGCAAACAATTTGCGGCGCGTCCCTACCGGGGACGCGCCGCAAATCGTTCGCACGGGTGGATCGTTCAGATCCCGGGCTCGATCAGCACCGGATAGCAGCGGGCGCCGGACGCGGCGGCCAGGACCTCCACGGCGCCGACCGTCGAGGCGTCGCCCGCCACATGGACCACGTCGGTGCTGCGCAGCGAGGGCAGATGCGCCGTCAGCGGACCCGGGCGGACCTCGGGGGGGCGCTGACGGGTACGGTCGGAGACCATGACGATGCGTGTCACGCCGGTGGCGCGCAGCCAGTCAAGGGCGGGGCGCATGTAGAGGTCGAGGGGATCGCGCGCGCCGACCATCAGGGTGACCTCGCGGGCCGGATCGATGTAGCGGGCGGCCCGGGCGATCGACCAGATCGGCGCGAAGCCGGTCTCGGCCGCGAGCAGAACGAGACGTCCGCCCCCCGGCCGGTAGAAGCCGCGGCCGACCGGACCCTTCACTTTGACGGGATGATCGAGATCGATCGCCTCGCCGAGGGCATGCCCGAGCCCACGTCCATCGGAGCTCAGGCGCAGGTGGAAGACGAGTTCGTTGAGTTCGGCCGAGCCGTCGACCCGCAGGGTCGGGCTGAGGGTCACAGGCTCGAACCCCTCGAAGGTCGCCACGACCTGATGACCGGGTTCCAGCACCAAGCGGCGGGTCAGCGTCACCACCACCTCGACTGTATGCGGTCCGAGCGGACTGATCTCCGTCACGGTCCCGGTCCGCTTCTGGGTTGCGGCGTTCCGGGCGGGGAGGGGATGGGGGCGGGGCGCTTCGATGCTGGCCGGGCGCGGCAGAGCGAGCTTCACCGACTCGCTGCGATGCGAACGGCTCTGGGCGCGGCGCGGGGCCGGCGCAGACCCCTGTCCGTTCAATCCGGTGGCGGGGGTGATCATCCCATCGGCGAGGGCGGCCTCCAGCGGGGTATCGCCGGTGGAGATGCGCACGGACTTGCCGTTGACGACGAGCGAGCAGCGGGCGCTCATGGTCGTCCTTCGAATGGTGGGGAGGCGGGAAAGGATGAGTAGGCCGCGACGCGATTTCGGCGCGTCAGCGCGGGCCGTCGAGGATCATGTCGACCAAGGCCGCCCAGCGGTCGCGGACGATCCGCGCCTCGGGCGTCAGCGTCTCGGGGACTTCCATCCGGGTCAGGCAGTCCCGCAGGCGTTCCGTCTCGCGGCGCTCGGCGCCGAGGACCGCCTTCATCACCTGGATTTCCGCGCGAAGGCGGGACACCTCGGCATTCGTCTGATCGGGGCGGGCCTGCACGGGCGCCGGTTCCTCACTCACCGGAACCGGGGCGGGAACGACGTGGAGCGGCCGCGCCATCAGGCGCCGGACGATGCTGGTGTCGATCTCGTCGTCTGCGATCCGCAACGCGGCCTGCGCCATCACACCATCTCCTGCCGGCCGGCGCTCACGCCCGCCGCTCGCACCCGTTCTGAGGTTGAACGATGCAGGATCATGGTTAAGGGAAGTTTAAACCGATCGTCAGGACTCCGGTGGATCGGTTCGGCGTTTCGCCTCAAGCTGCCTCGGGGGCTGCCCCGAGAAGTTGCCGAGCCTGCAGCATCGACATCGGTTCGCCGAAAGCAAATCCTTGCGCATAATCGCAGCCGAGCTCGAAGAGAGCCTGGGTATCGCCCTCGGATTCTGCGCCCTCGGCGATGATCGACAGTCCGAGTTCCTGGGCCATCTTCACGATGGACCGCAGGATCGCGGTTTGGCCCGTCCCGATCTGGCGCACGAAGGAGCGGTCGATCTTGATCGCGTCGAAGGGGAAGCGCTGCAGATAGGACAGGGCCGAGTAGCCGGTGCCGAAATTGTCGAGGGAGAGTCCGGCGCCGAGATCACGGATGCGGTGGAGCATCTGCGCGGCGTATTCCGGGTTCTCCATCACGAGGCTCTCGCTCATCTCGAGCTTGAGCGAACCCGGGATCACGCCGGAGCGCGCCAGGATCGTCTTCACGTCGTGCAGCAGGTCGTGCCGCAGGAGCTGGCGCGAGGACACGTTGACGGAGGCGAAGATCGGCGGATCGACGTCGAGGGAGCGCTGCCAGGCGGCGAGTTCCAGGGCGGTGCGCTCCAAGGCGAAGATGCCCAGGTTGACGATAAATCCGCTCTCCTCCGCGATGGGCAGGAAGGTCGACGGGGTGATGCGGCCGA
The DNA here is from genome assembly GCF_022179225.1 of Methylobacterium goesingense. Classification (GTDB taxonomy): domain Bacteria; phylum Pseudomonadota; class Alphaproteobacteria; order Rhizobiales; family Beijerinckiaceae; genus Methylobacterium; species Methylobacterium goesingense. The sequence continues at coordinate 36,498 of NZ_BPQL01000117.1, read as the reverse complement.
GTTTCGGATGGTCCCAGCGCAGCAGCGTCTCGAAGCCCGCCACGGTGCGGTCCTCCAGGCGGACGATGGGCTGGAACAGGACCTTCATCTCGTTGCGCTCGATAGACCGGCGCAGGTCCGCCTCCAGCATCAGCCGGTCGCCGCGCTCGTTGCGCATGGTGACGCGGAAAACCTCGATGCGATCGCCGCCGCCGCGCTTGGCCTGGATCATGGCCATCTCGGCGTTCTTGAAGACCTCGTCCCGCTTCAAGGCCGTGCCGCCCTCGTGCAGGGTGATGCCGATGGAGACGGTGAGGAAGATCTCGCGGTCCGCGTAGGTGATCGGCGTGGCGATCGCCTTGCGGATCATCTCTGCGAAAGCGAGGATCCGGTCGGGCTCGCGCTCCGAGAGAAGGATCAGGGCGAACTCGTCGCCCGCCACCCGGGCCAGGGTGTCCTGCGGCCGCAGGAGCCGGCCGAGGCGCCGCGACAGGGTCAGCAGGATGGAATCGCCCGCCGAGAGGCCGATGACCTCGTTGATCCCCTTGAAGCGGTCGATGTCGAGGACGATCGTCGTGGGCTTCAGGCGCGGATCCTGGCTGGCGAAGGCCAGGGCGGCATCGAGGCGGTCGTAGAAGAGCTCGCGGTTCGGCAGGCCGGTCAGACTGTCGTGGACCGCGTCGTGCAGCAGGCGCTCCTCGGCGGTCTTCACCTCCGTGACATCGCTGATCGTGCCGACGACGCGGATCACCTCGCCGTCCGAGCCGATGACCGGGCGCGCCTTCAGGCGATACCAGAAATACGGTCCCACCGTGGAGCGAAGGCGGAAATCGTGGACGATGCGACCGCGCCGCTCCTCGATCACGGTATCGAGTGCGGCCGAGTATCGCTCGACGTCGAAGGGATGGAGGAGGGCGAGCCAGTTCGCCGCTGGCCCTTCAAGGGTGCCGCGCTTGAGGCCGAGCTGGCTCTCGATCTCCTGGCCCGCGAAGACCCGGTCGCCGGGCACGTCCCAGTCGAACACCACGTCTCCGGCCCCCGTCAGAGCGAGTGCCCGCCGCTCGGTGTCCGACACGAGGGCGTGGGTGAGGCCACCGCCCGCGAAGGCATGCTGCATCACCGTGAAACCGATCAGCATGACGATGAGCACGAGGCCGCCGATCAGCGCCGGCTGGACGAGGTCGCTGCCGATCTGGCCGGTAATGGCGAAGCCCGCCGCCACAACCCAGACCAGGAGCAGGCACCAGGTCGGGACCAGCAGGATGGCGCGGTCGTAACCGTTATGGGCCGCGAGGTAGACGATCAGCAGGAGGCCGACCCCCGCCACCGCCGCCACGGAGATGCGCGCCACGCCCGCCGCCACCGGCGGATCGAATACCGCGAGTCCGACGAGGCAGGCGAGGAACAGGAGCCAGATGATGGCCACGTGGCTGTAGCGGACGTGCCAGCGGCTGAGATTGAGATAGGCGAACAGGAAGACGAGGAGCGTCGCTCCCAGAACCGCCTCTGTGGAGGCACGGTAGACCCGTTCGGCCACTTCGGTGATCGGGAAGATGCGCTGCAGGAAGCCGAAGTCGATGCACGCATAGGCCAGGACCGCCCAGGCGAGGGAGGCGGCTGCCGGGAAGATGATCGCGCCCTTGACCACGAAGATGATCGTCAGGAACAGCGCCAGCAGGCCCGCGATGCCGATGATGATGCCTTTGTAGAGCGTCAGCCCGGTCGACTTCTTGCGATAGGCTTCCTGGTCCCAGAGATAGACCTGCGGAATGTTCGGGCCGCGCAGCTCGGCCACGTAGGTGACGGTGGCACCCGGATCGAGGGTGATGACGAACTGGTCGGAATCCGGGTTCTCATCGCGCTCGGGACGGATGCCCTGGCTCGCCGTGATGGCGGCGATCCGCGAGCCGCCGAGGTCGGGCCAGATCACGCCCGAGCCGACGAGGCGGAAATGCGGGGCGACGAGGACGCGGTCGACCTGCTCGTCGGTATCGTTGGTGAGCGCGAAAACCATCCAGTCGGGCCGGGCCCCAGCATCGCGGGCCTTGACCACGATGCGGCGGACGATGCCGTCCTTGCCCGGGGCGGTCGAGATCTGGATGAGATCGCCGTCCGAGCGATACCGCTCGATCATCGGGGTCAGGTCGATCGCCGGAGCATCGAGCGTGACTCGCACGGCCTCGACGGCCCGGGCCGGCATGCTTCCGGCCAGGATGCCAAGCAGCGTGGCGACGAGGGCCGACAGGACGACGGCGATGACGGGGGCGATTCTGCGCAACGGGCGAGTGTTCCGGCCGGGCGGGGCGTCGTCGGAGAGAAGGGGTCGAGAAGATACGTCTGAGCCGGCGGCTCAGTCGTATCGGCGGGTTCCTCCGCGAGCAAGGCGGGCGGACGCCGCGCGGACGGGCATTCACCGTTTCCTAACCGTGGCGCGGAGGCGCCTCGATCGCCCGCCTTTGCGGCCAAAACAAGCCGGGCGGTACCGGGCCTTACCGGATCCGGCGGATCCCCTCCGGGGATCCCGGCGGGATCGCGGATCGTGGCTTCGCTCGGACGCCGCGCGGGCTCGACCGATACGGGCTTCGCGGCGGTCGCGCGGAGGCGATATCAGGCGGCGCGGAGGGTCGCGGCGATCCGGTCGAGGCCCGGCAACTTCTTGATCGGCCCGATCGCCGCCAGGGTGGGCGCGCCGGAAAGCAGGCGCTTACCGGCGGCGCGGACGTGGTCCACCGTGACGGCATCGACCTTGGCGATGACTTCGCTCGCCGGGATGACGCGGCCCCAGGCCAGGATCTGGCGGGCGTTGCGCTCGATGCGTCCACCCGGCGTCTCCAGGGCGGAGAGCAGCGCCACCTTCAGCTGCGCCTTGGCGCGGGCGACCTCCACCGTGTCGGCGTCCGCCGCCGCCCGGATCGTCGCCTCCAGGGTCACATCCATCAGTTCTGCGAGATCCCCACCGGACGTGCCGGCGCCGATACCGAACAGGCCGCAATCGTGGAACGACCAGTGGAAGGACTGGATCTCGTAGGCGAGACCGCGGGTCTCGCGCACCTCGTGCCAGAGGCGAGAGGTCAGGCCGCCCCCGAGAACCTGCGCGAAGATGTGCAGGGCGTAGTAATTCTCGTCGCGGAACGAGAGGCCCGGCAGGCCGAGCACGACGTTCGCCTGTTCGAGCTTCTTGGGCAGGCGCTTCTCGCCGCCACCATAGAGGCCCGGGACCGTCTCGGGCGCCTGCACGGGCGCGAGGCCGCCGAAGTGCCGGGTCGCGGAGGCGACGATGCGCTCGTGCTCGATGGCGCCGGCGGCAGCCAGCACGATGCGATCCGGGGTGTATTCCCGCGCGATATAGGCCTGGATGGCGTCGCGGTCGAAGCTGTTGATGGTCTGCGGCGTTCCGATGATTGGCCGGCCCATGGGCTGGTTCGGGAAGGCCGCCTCGGTGAAGGCCTCATAGACGACGTCGTCGGGCGTATCCTCGATGGCCGCGTGCTCCTGCAGGATCACGCTCTTCTCGCGGGCGAGCTCACCGGCATCGAAGACCGAATCCGTGAGGATGTCGCCGATCACGTCCAGGGCGATTCCCGCGTCCTCGCCCAGCACCCGCGCCGTGTAGCTCGTGCCCTCGGCGCTGGTGGCGGCGTTGATGTCGCCGCCGACATTCTCGATGTCCTCCGCGATGCGGCGCGCCGAGCGTGTCTTCGTGCCCTTGAAGGCCATGTGCTCGATGAGGTGGCTGAGGCCGCCTTCGTCCGCGCGCTCGTGGCGCGAGCCCGCTCCGACCCAGACTCCGAGGGTCGCCGTCGCCACGCCCGGCATGGCCTCACTGACCACGGTGACCCCGTTGTCGAGCTTGGTGATCTTCAGGTCGGGGGAGGCCCCGTGAGTCGCGAAATGCTGGTTCATGGGCGCTCACGCTCCCCTGGTGATGCGGGCGCGCTCGCGGATGAAGGTCTCGACGGCCGCCTGGTCGTTGGCGACCCGCGAGAAGGTCTCGGGCCGGTCCATCAGGTCGGCGAGGTGCGGCGGCAGTTCCGGACGCCGCCCGCCGATCGCCTTCGCCACCGCGTCCGGGAACTTGGCCGCGTGCGCGGTGGCGAGCGCCACCACGGGCGTGTGCGGGTCCTTGGCGAGCAGCTTGCGGGCCGCATGCACGCCGATGGCGCTGTGGGGATCGATGACGTGCCCGGTCTCGGCGTGGGTGCGGGCGATCTCCGCAACGACCTCGGGCTCGGAGACCGCGGTGGCGTCGAACTCGGAGCGCACGGTGTCGAGCACGGCGGCGTCGAGGTGGAAGCCCCCCGACTGCTTCAGGCCCGCCATCAGGCGGCCGAGGCTGGTGGCGTCGCGGCCGAGGGCCTCGAACAGCAGGCGCTCGAAGTTCGAGGAGATCTGGATGTCCATGGATGGTGAGGTGGTGGGCTGCACGCCGCGCACCTCGTAGGCCCCGTGCTCCAGGGTGCGGGCCAGGATGTCGTTGGCGTTGGTGCCGATCATCAGGCGCTCGATCGGCAGCCCCATGCGCTTGGCGACCCAGCCGGCCAGGATGTCGCCGAAATTGCCGGTCGGCACCGCGAAGGAGACCGGGCGATGCGGGGCGCCGAGCGCCACGGCCGCGGTGAAGTAGTAGACCGCCTGGGCGGCGACGCGGGCCCAGTTGATGGAATTGACGCCGGAGAGGCGCACGTCGTCGGCGAAGTCCGCGTGCTGGAACAGCGCTTTGACGATGTTCTGGCAATCGTCGAAATTGCCGTCGATGGCGATGGCGTGGACGTTGTGCGCCCCCACCGAGGTCATCTGCCGGCGCTGCACCTCGGAGACCCGGCCTTCCGGGAACAGGATGAAGATGTCGACCTGATCGAGGCCCCGGAAGGCCTCGACCGCCGCGCTCCCGGTGTCGCCCGAGGTGGCGCCCACGATGGTGGCCCGGGCGCCGCGCGCCCGCAGGACGTGGTCCATCAGGCGCCCGAGGAGCTGCATCGCCACGTCCTTGAACGCGAGCGTCGGACCGTGGAAGAGCTCGAGCAGGAACAGGTTGTCGTCGAGCTGGGTGAGCGGGCAGACCGCCGGGTGCCGGAACGTGGCGTAAGCCTCCTCGATCATCCGATCGAGGTCCGCATCGGCGATCTCCCCGTCGATGAGGGGGCGCAGCACGGTCTTGGCGGCGTCGGCATAGCGCAGGCCCGCGAGGTTCGCGATGGCGGGTTTCGCGATCTGCGGCCAGGTCTCGGGCACGTAGAGGCCGCCGTCGCGGGCAAGGCCGGCGAGCAGGGCATCGGAAAAGCTGAGGGGCGCCGCGGCGCCGCGGGTCGAAACGTGAAGCAAGGGGGCCTCCGGGAAGGCGCTCCGTCTACACGATGTCGGCGGGCGTGTCGAAAGGTGCGGCTCCGGTCAGGCACTGCTCCCCGGCGCCTTCACGAGGCGGCATCCGCTGATGCGCCAGGCGCCGTCGGGCTGGCGCTCCAGGCTGTACAGAGCGGCCCAGTCGGTGCCGGCCTCGTCCTGAAGGGTGACACCGAGGGCGAGGCCGTCGTCGCCGGCCTCCTCGATGCGGTCCACGCTGTAGCGCCGGGCGCGGTAGACGGCCGCATAGCCCTCCCGCACCATCGCCAGGAAGGTGTCGGGGGAGGGGAACATGTTCTGGATGGCCGGGGCCGCCTGGGCGTAGGCGGTGGCCGCGTCGTCACGCCGGAACGCTTCGATCTGGCGCTCCACCGTGGCCCGGGCCGCGTCGCGCGCCGCAGTGTCGGCCGCCATCGCCGGGGCGGCGAAGAGGATTGCGAGGAACAGGAGAACCGCCCGCATGGTGCCGACTCCGTGACGTGACCGAGCCGGGAAGCCTACGCCGATCACGCCAAGCCGCAATGCAAGTTTCCGGCCGGCGGCCTCACGAACGCGCGGGCGCGGGCTCCGGTGCCTCGTGCAGGCGTCGCCAGGCGAAAACGCCGAAGACCGCGATGAGGCAGCCGGCAATGCCGAACCAGGTGAAGGCGTACTGGAGATGGTTGTTCGGCAGGTCGACCCGAAGCTGGCCGCCCTTCGGCCATCCCCCGGGATTGGGTGTCCCGTCGGCCTCGACGAGGTAGGGGCGCGGATCGGCGATGCCACGGGTAGCACTGATTCCGCCGATGTCGCGATTGAACCACTCGTTGCGGACGGGGTCCGGCGCGGGGACGAACATCGTGCGCGGCTCCGAGCCGCGCAGGATCCCCGTGACCGTGGTCGGCCCCTCGACCTGCCCGGACGCGCGCGCGGCCGGCGCCTTCAACTCGGTCGGCACGAAGCCGCGATTGACCAGCACGGTGCCGCCATCCTCCAGCCGGAAGGGGGTCAGCACGTAGTAGCCCTGGAGTGCCCGGCCCGGAACCTCGCCGGCCGCGAGGCCGTGCACCAGCGTCTCCGCCTCGTGCCGGAAGATCCCGGCGATTCGGACCCGGCGGAACTCATCCCGCGCCGGGTCCCAGCTCTGGACCGGCGGCAGCGGGGCCGGCGGCTCGACTTTGGAGCGCGCCAGGATGCGGCCGATCAAGGCTTCCTTCTCACCCTTGCGCTCCAGCTGCCAGAACCCGAGTCCGAGCAGGATGCCGAGACAGACCAGCGAGACGAGGCCGGGCGCCAGGATGCTGCGCCAGGCACCGGGACGAAGATGGCTGCCGGAGCGAAGGGTCGAAGCCATGATCAGCGAAAGCGTCCCTGCTCGGCCTTGTTGGTGAATTGGAGGGCGGCCAGAACCCCCTTGAGGGGACGCACCAGGGCAAGGCTCAACCCGATCGAGAGCGATCCGGCCACGAGGGCGTGGACCCAGATCGGCGGTTCGTAGGTAATCTCCATCCAGAGGGCGAGGCCAACCACGAGGATGCCCACGATGGACATCACGAAGAAGGCCGGACCGTCACCGGAATTGAAGCTCTCGTAATCGAGGCCGCAAACCTCGCAGGATGGGCGAAAAGTGAGGAAGCCGTCGAACATGTGCCCCTCGCCGCAGCGCGGGCAGCGCCCGCGCAGGCCGGCGGAAATCGGTGGGGGCTTCGGCCGCGAAACGTCCAAGATGAAAAACTCCTCGGCCGGCGTGGCGCCGACGGACACGATATGGGGATCGGCGGACCGACCTTCACGCGGCACCCACGAAAAAGGGCGGCTCGCGCCGCCCCCTTCAACTCTGTCATGCGGTCGGTGACGCACTCAGTGCGCGCCGTGGCCCACGCCGGCGCCCCAGACGTAGATGGAGGCGAACAGGAACAGCCAAACCACGTCCACGAAGTGCCAGTACCAAGCCGCGAACTCGAAGCCGAGATGCTGACGCACGGTGAACTGGCCCAGATAGGTGCGGTACAGGCAGATCGCGAGGAAGATCGTGCCGATGATGACGTGGAAGCCATGGAAGCCCGTCGCCATGAAGAAGGTCGACGAGTAGATGCTGCCCGAGAAGCCGAAATGGGCGTGAGCGTACTCGTAGGCCTGGCAGGCGGAGAACAGCACGCCGAGGATGATCGTCAGCCACAGGCCGTACTTCAGGCCCTTCCGGTCGTCGTTCAGAAGGGCGTGGTGGGCCCAGGTGATCGTGGTGCCGGAGGTGAGCAGGATCAGGGTGTTGAGAAGCGGCAGGTGCCAGGGATCGAAGGCCTCGATGCCCTTCGGCGGCCAGGTCCCGCCGGTGAAGTCCACGCGCGAGGCCTGGATCGGGTCGGCGGTGTAGAGGGCGGCCTCGAAATAGGCCCAGAACCAGGCGACGAAGAACATCACCTCGGAGGCGATGAACATGATCATCCCGTAGCGGTGGTGAAGCTGCACCACGCGGGTGTGATCGCCGGTCTCGGCCTCGTGGACCACGTCCTTCCACCAGGCGAACATGGTGTAGAGCACGCCGATGGTCCCGGCGCCGAAGATGTAGGGGCCGGGGGTGAGGGTGCCGATCTGCAGGCTCTTCATCCAGAACACGGCGCCGAAGGCCATCAGGAAGCCCGAGAACGCGCCGATGAGCGGCCACGGACTCGGGGCCAGAATATGGAAGTCGTGATTTTTGGCGCCTGCCTCGGCCATTGAACTTTTCTCCTACCCCCGACCTCCAGGCCGTTTCCGACCCGCGATCAATTGCATTGCCGATCTCGACCGGGTTGCCCCGGATTGTTGTGACGAACCCTTATCCAGGGTCACGCGCTGTTGTCACGCTTGAGCGATCAAAAATTCGATTTCGTCCCCGTGCCACCCGTTGTCGCAAGCGCGGCCGTGGGCTGGCCGTTCTTCGAGGCGAAGTAGGTGTACGACAGGGTCATCTCCGAGAGATGCGCGGTGTTCGAGTCCTTTCGCACGTCCGGGTCGATGTAGAACACCACCGGGAAGTCCATGGTCTCGCCGGGCTTCAGCGTCTGCTCGTTGAAGCAGAAGCACTCGACCTTCACGAAGAAGCCGCCCATCAGAGCCGGCTGCACGTTGAAGGTTGCGATGCCGGTGGAGGGGGTGGTACCGGTGTTCTTCACGCGGAAGAACACCGTCCTGGTCTCGCCGAGCCGCGCCTCGACCCTGGGCGATTCGGCTTGGAACCGCCAGGGCAGGTTCGCCGAGACGTTGGTGTCGAAGCGGACCAGCATGGTATCGTCGACGGCCGCACGCGTCGGCGCAAGGCCGGTGCGCGGCGTGCCGTCGAACCCCGTCGCCTTGCAGAACATGTCGTAGAGCGGCACCGACGCGAAGGCGAGGCCGATCATCCCGAAGGCGAGGCCCGCGCAGGCGAAGGCGGTGACGCCGGCCCGGTTCGACCGCGCAGGCGGCGTGGTGGCCTGCGGGACCCCGAACGGCGTGCCCTCGGGCTGATCGTCTCTGCGGTCGGTCATGGGGCTCCGTCGCGGCTGGGGCGAGCGTCAGATCGGCCGGTTCAGGACCTGCGGCCCGAGCTTGGCGATCGTGAGCACGTAGAAAATGGTCACCAGCGCGAACAGCACGGCCGCGATGGCGATGGAACGCTTGCGCCGGCGCTGGGCCTCTTCCGGCGTCAGCGGACGCGGCGCCACCGGGCGCTCGCTCACGCGAACACCGGGCGGAACAGGCCGAGGCTCTGCTCGGCCAGCAGGGCCGAGAACATCAGGAACAGATGCAGGATCGAGAACCCGAACATGCCCATGGCGGCCTTGCGCTCGGGCTCGCCCTCGCGGTTGCGGAAGACATGGACGCTGAAGGCCAGCATGGCGAGGCCGCCGACGAAGGCCGTCACGGCGTAGAGCCAGCCGCCGAAGCCGAGGAAGACGGGGGCGAGGCCCACGGGGAAGAGCAGCGCCGAGTAGGCGATGATCTGGCGGCGGGTCGATTGCGGCCCCGCGACGTTCGGCATCATGGGGATGCCGGCCTTCGCGTAATCCGCCGACTTGATGAGCGCCAAGGCCCAGAAATGCGGCGGCGTCCAGATGAAGATGATCATGAACAGGACGAACGACTCGATGCCGAGGCTACCCGTGACGGCGGCCTGACCGACCATCGGGGGGAGGGCGCCGGCCGCACCGCCGATGACGATGTTCTGCGGCGTGGCCCGCTTCAGCCACATCGAATAGACCACCGCGTAGAACACGATGGTGAAGGCCAGCAGGCCGGCGGCGAGCCAGTTCGAGGCGAGGCCGAGCACCAGCACCGAGCCGACCGACAAAACGACGCCGAAGGCCAGGGCCTCGTCCGGGCGGATGCGGCCGTCCGGAATCGGGCGCTTGGCGGTGCGGGTCATCACCGCATCGATATCGGCGTCCCACCACATGTTGAGACAACCCGAGGCGCCGGCGCCCACCGCGATCATCAGCAGGGAAATCGAGCCGACCACAGGCTGGATGTGGACGTTCGAGACCAGCATGCCGACGAGGGCGGTGAAGATGACGAGCACCATCACGCGGGGCTTCAGCAGGGCGAAGAAGTCCGACACCTCGCCGCCGACCGGCGACAGAATTTGCGGCTCGGCGCCAGCGGATAGGCTGTTCGACAGGCTCGTCATGGATTCCTGATACGGTTCTCGTGTCCGGAGGGGTTTGGATCGCGCCGCGGGGCGCCGCCCTTTGCGGGAAGCCTCGAAACCGCTCGCATGAGCTGGGCCGGGGCTTCCGGGAAAGAGCGAGGACCGCTCGCGCGGTCCTCGCAATCCTCAAAACGCTGCGTGGCGTCTCAGTGGTGGCCCGGCTCGTCGACGATCCGGGGGAGCGTCTCGAACTGGTGGAAGGGCGGGGGAGAGGACAGCGTCCACTCGAGGGTGGTCGCACCCTCACCCCACGGATTGTCCGCGGCGCGGCGGCTGGAGCGGAAGGCCAGGACGACGCCGATGAAGAACACCACCATGCCGAGGGCGAAGATGTGTCCGCCCCAGGTAGAGACCTTGTGCCAGCCGGCGAAGGCCTCCGGATAGTCGGCGTAGCGACGCGGCATGCCGGCGAGACCGAGGAAGTGCATCGGGAAGAACAGGACGTTCGCGCCGATGAAGGCCAGCCAGAAGTGCAGCTTGCCAGCCCACTCGGGGATGATGTGGCCGGTCATCTTGGGGAACCAGTAGTAGACGCCCGCGAAGATGATGAACACGGCACCGAGCGAGAGCACGTAGTGGAAGTGCGCCACCACATAGTAGGTGTCGTGCAGGTACTTATCGACCGCAGAGTTCGCCAGCACCACGCCGGTGACGCCGCCGACGGTGAACAGGAAGATGAAGCCGACCGCCCAGTGCATGGCGGCGGTGAAGCGGATCGAGCCGCCCCACATCGTGGCGATCCAGGAGAAGATCTTCACGCCGGTGGGCACCGCGATGACCATCGTGGCGAAGACGAAGTAGGACTGGGTCTGGAGGCTGAGGCCGACGGTGTACATGTGGTGGGCCCACACGACGAAGCCGACGACGCCGATGGCGACCATGGCGTAGGCCATCGCGAGGTAGCCGAAGACGGGCTTGCGCGAAAAGGTCGAGATGATGTGGCTGACGATGCCGAAGGCCGGCAGGATCATGATGTACACTTCGGGGTGACCGAAGAACCAGAACAGGTGCTGGTAGAGCACCGGGTCACCGCCGCCGGCCGGATCGAAGAAGGTCGTGCCGAAGTTGCGGTCGGTCAGCAGCATGGTGATCGCGCCGGCGAGCACCGGGAGCGACAGGAGCAGCAGGAAGGCGGTCACCAGCATCGACCAGGCGAACAGCGGCATCTTGTGCAGGGTCATGCCCGGCGCGCGCATGTTCAGGATGGTGGTGATGAAGTTGATGGCGCCGAGGATCGAGCCGGCTCCGGAGAGGTGGAGCGCGAAGATCGCGAAATCGACGGCCGGGCCGGGATGGCCGGACGAGGACAGCGGCGGATACACGGTCCAGCCGGTGCCGGCGCCGGACGCGCCCGGAGCGCCCTCGACGAACAGCGAGCAGACGAGGCTGAAGAAGCCCGCCACCGTGAGCCAGAACGAGACGTTGTTCATGCGCGGGAACGCCATGTCGGGCGCACCGATCATGAGGGGCACGAACCAGTTGCCGAAGCCGCCGATCAGTGCCGGCATCACCATGAAGAACACCATGATGAGGCCGTGTCCGGTCACGAACACGTTGTAGGTGCCGGGATTGGCGAAGTACTGGAGGCCGGGCTCTTCCATCTCCATGCGGATGCCGAAGGAGAGGAACGCGCCCATGATGCCCGCGCAGAAGGCGAACAGCAGGTAGAGGGTGCCGATGTCCTTGTGGTTCGTCGACAGGAACCAGCGGGAGAAGAAGGACGGCATGTGGTGGTCGTGGGCGTCGTGGTGCCCCGTATGTGCAGCGGCGTTCGCCATGGATTAAGACCTTAGTCCAGGTTTCTCGTAATCATCGCGGTGGGCGGGACCGGGCGCCGCTCAAGGGCCCGATCCCAGGAATCCGCGCCCTTACCGGGCGTCGGCGAACTTCGCGGGGTCGTCGATGCGGGCGAACTTGGTCTTACCCTCGGCGAGCCACTTGGCGTAGGCCTCCTCGCTCACGACCTGCACGGTGATCGGCATGTAGGCGTGACGGGCGCCGCAGAGCTCGGAGCACTGACCGTGGTAGGTGCCCTCGCGCTCGGCCTTGAACCAGAACTGGTTCAGGCGGCCCGGCACGGCGTCGATCTTGAAGCCGAAGGACGGCATCGCCCAGGAGTGCATGACGTCGGCGGCGGTGACCTGGATCTTAACGATCTTGTTCACCGGCACGACCATGTCGTTGTCGGTGCCGAGCAGCTTCGGCTGTTTGTCCTCGTCGAGGTTGGCGTCGAAGGCAAAGCCGCCGCCGTTCTCCACGGCCGGGTACTCATAGGACCAGTACCAGGCGTGGCCGATAACCTTCACCAGCACGTCGGCCTTCGGGTCCGAGAGCTGCGTGCGCAGCAGGCGGAACGATGGGATCGCGACGGCCACCAGGATCAGAACCGGGACGATGGTCCAGGCCACCTCGATCATGGTGTTGTGGGTGGTCTTCGACGGCGTCGGGTTCGCCTTCTCGCTGAATCGGAAGACGCAGTAGAGAATCAGGCCGAGCACGAACAGCGAGATGCCGAACGACAGCCAGTGCATGCCGTGCTCGAACGAATGGATGTCCCGCGCGTTCTCAGTGACGGCGACCTGACGGTCCATCTGCCACGGCACGGGCTGGCCGATGCCGGCGGCGAGCGCCGACGACGATGAGACGAGGAACGCGCCGAGCGCGGCAAGCCCCCATGATGACCGGTGTTGCGCCTGCGTCGTCCGCATGTGCCTCTCTTGGCTCCCCGTGATTGTAATCGGCGATGCCGCGCGTCTTGCTGGCTTTGAACGAATTCGCAAGTGCATTTCGCGGACCGCGCGCCGTTCGCGGGTATGAACCCACGTCTGGCCGATTGGCGCTTCAGACCACATGGCCGAAGGGTGCGCAACCGCAACAGCGTCGCATCATGCAGCTTGATGCACCGTGGCGGTCTCGACTCGCGCCGTCGACCGACTATCGAAGGGTGGCAGGCCGCATTCATACATCCACAGGTATTTAGAATACCAATGGGGCGCGATACCGGAATGCACCGCCAAGCCGAGGTCCGCGCGTGATCGATCGACTGGAATTCATCCTGGCGCTGGCCCGCGAACGCCATTTCGGGCGCGCGGCCCAGGCCTGCAACGTCTCGCAGCAGACCCTATCGGCGGGTGTCAAACAGCTCGAGGAACGGCTTGGCGTCCTCCTCGTCCAGCGCGGCTCCCGATTCCAAGGCTTCACGCCTGAGGGGGAGCGGGTTCTGGAATGGGCGCGCCGTATCGTCGGAGACGCCCGCGCCATGCGCGAGGAAGTGTCGAGCCTCCGGCGCGGCCTCTCCGGCACCCTTCGGCTCGCGGCAATTCCGACGGCGACTCCGATCGTCGCCGCCCTGACCACACCCTTCCGCGCCCGGCATCCGAACGTGCGATTCTCCGTGCATTCCACGACCTCGGGCGAGATCGGACGTCTGATCGCCGATCTCGAGATCGACGCCGGCATCACTTATCTGGAAAACGAGCCCCTCGGCCGGCTCACCGCCGTCCCGCTCTATCGGGAGCGCTACCGTCTGCTGACGGCCATCGACGGCGTGTTCGGGGGCCGGGACGCCGTCACCTGGGACGAGGTGGCCAGCCTGCCGCTCTGCCTGTTGACGCCCGACATGCAGAACCGGCGCATCATCGACCGCCAGCTTCTGAAGGCCGGCACCGAGTCCGCGCCGCTCCTCGAATCGAACTCGATGATCGTGCTCCTGACGCATGTGCGCACGGCCAAATGGGCCAGCGTCATGCCGGCGGTGCTCGCCGATACCTTCCGGTTGAACGACCGCATCCGCGCGGTGCCGATCATCGATCCCGACCTGAGCCACTCCGTCGGTCTCGTGGTTCCGGAGCGCGAACCGATGACGCCGCTCTGCGCGGGGCTCATCGTGGAAGCGCGCAACGCGGCGCCGGCGATCGCCGAGATGATCGACCTCCTTTGAGAAAAATTTGAGCCGGCCTCAAAACAACACGGCGTCGCTTACAATTTTTGCGTTGCGAAATCCTCGTTTGACAAAAATCCGTTGTCAGACGACGGAACTGCACGATTGATCATCCCGCACCGAGATCCCACCCTGGAACCAGAACAAGATGAGTCTGGGTAGGAACAATGGTGCCGAACGAGCCCTGGAGCGAGCCCCGCGCCGCCGGGATCATCGCCGAACACGTCCACCTTGAGGGCGCGACCCTGCCGATCCTGCACGCCCTGCAGGATACCTTCGGCTACGTCGACGAGGGTGCCGTTCCGCTGATCGCGGACGCACTCAATCTGTCGCGAGCCGAAGTCCACGGCTGCATCACCTTCTACCACGATTTCCGCCGCGCCCCGGCCGGCCGCCATCAAGTCAAGCTTTGCCGCGCCGAAGCATGCCAGGCCATGGGATCGGACGCCCTGCATGCGCAGATCCTCGCGCGGCTCGGCGTCGACTGGCACGGAACGACCGCCGACGGCGAGGTCACCGTCGAGCCCGTCTACTGTCTCGGCCTCTGCGCGAATGGCCCGGGCGCCCTCGTGAACGACGAGCCCTTGGCCCGGCTGACCGCCGATTCCCTCGAAGCCGCCCTGACGGAGAAGATGTCGTGAGCATCACGATCACCGTTCCGCGCGACGCCGTCGCCCTGGGCCTCGGCGCGAACCGCGTCGCCCGCGCGCTGTTCGCAGGCGCCGAGCGCCGTGGCCTCGACGTCACCATCGTGCGGACCGGCTCCCGCGGGATGCTCTGGCTGGAGCCGATGATCGAGGTCGCGACGCCGGAAGGCCGCATCGCCTACGGTCCGGTGACGCCGGCCGATGTCGACGGCTTGCTCGATGCGGGCCTCCTCGAGGGCGGCGCGCATCCCCTGCGCCTCGGCCCCCCGGAAGAGATCCCGTACCTCGCCCGCCAGCATCGGCTGACCTTCCAGCGCTGCGGCGTGGTCGATCCGGTCTCGGTGGCGGATTACCGGGCCCATGGCGGCTACAGGGGCCTCGAGGCCGCACTGAAGCTGGATGCCGCCGGCATCGTCGCGGAGGTGCGCGAGTCCGGTCTGCGCGGACGCGGCGGCGCGGGCTTTCCCGCCGGCATCAAGTGGAACACCGTGATGCTCGCTCAGGCTGAGCAGAAATACGTTGTCTGCAACGCCGACGAGGGTGATTCCGGTACATTCGCCGACCGCATGATGATGGAGGGCGACCCCTTCAACCTCATCGAGGGCATGACCATCGCGGGGATCGCGACGGGCGCCACGCGCGGCTACATCTACCTGCGCTCGGAATACCCGCAGGCCTTCGCAACCCTGAAGGAGGCCATCGCCAACGGCGTCAAGGCCGGCGTCCTCGGCCCGGACGTGATGGGTTCGGGCAAGGCCTTCCATCTCGAGGTCCGCCTCGGGGCGGGGGCTTACATCTGCGGCGAGGAGACCTCGCTCCTGGAAAGCCTGGAGGGCCGTCGCGGCATCGTTCGCGCCAAGCCGCCGATCCCGGCCCTGAAGGGCTTCCTCGGCCAGCCGACCCTGGTCAACAACGTCATGACCTTCACTGCCGTGCCCTACATCCTGGAGCACGGCGCCAAGGCCTATGCCGAGTACGGTATGGGCCGCTCCCTCGGCACCCTGGCGATTCAGCTCGCCGGCAACATCAAGCGCGGCGGCCTGATCGAGTACGCCTTCGGCATCACGCTGCGCGAGATCATCGAGGATTTCGGTGGCGGCACGCAGAGCGGGCGTCCGGTGCGCGCGGTACAGGTCGGCGGCCCGCTCGGCGCCTATTTTCCCGACCACCTCCTCGATACGCCGCTCGATTACGAGGCGATGGCGGCCAACAAGGGCCTCGTCGGCCACGGCGGCATCGTGGTGTTCGACGACACCGTGGATATGGCCAAGCAGGCCCGCTTCGCCTTCGAGTTCTGCGCCGTGGAATCCTGCGGCAAGTGCACACCTTGCCGCATCGGCGCGACCCGCGGCGTCGAGACCATGGACAAGGTCATCGCGGGTATCCGCCCCACCGAGAACCTGGCCGTCGTCGCAGACCTCTGCGACGTGATGACGGACGGCTCGCTCTGCGCGATGGGCGGCCTGACGCCGATGCCCGTGATGAGCGCGATCACCCACTTCCCCGAGGATTTCCAGCAGCGCGGGCCGATGTCCGTCGCGGCCGAGTAAGGAGGCGCGATCCATGGCCCTCATCAAAGAGATCGACTACGGCACCCCCATCCGGTTGAGCGAGCAGACCGTCACGCTCACCATCGACGGCATGAGCGTCACCGTCCCGGCCGGCACCTCCGTGATGGCGGCCGCCATGCATGCCGGCACCGCGATTCCCAAGCTCTGCGCCACCGACTCGCTCGAAGCCTTTGGCTCCTGCCGCCTCTGCCTCGTGGAGATCGAGGGCCGGCGCGGTACGCCCGCCTCCTGCACCACGCCGGCCGAGAACGGGATGGTGGTCTCGACCCAGACGGACAAGCTCGCCAAGCTCCGCAAGGGCGTGATGGAGCTCTACATCTCCGACCACCCCCTCGACTGCCTGACCTGCGCCGCCAACGGCGACTGCGAATTGCAGGACATGGCCGGCGCGGTGGGCCTGCGCGATGTGCGCTACGGTTACGACGGGGCCAACCACGTCAAGCCGACTTCCGAGCAGTACCTGCCCAAGGACACCTCGAACCCGTACTTCACCTACGATCCCTCGAAGTGCATCGTCTGCAACCGTTGCGTGCGCGCCTGCGAGGAGACGCAGGGCACCTTCGCGCTGACGATCTCGGGGCGCGGCTTCGACAGCCGCGTGGCCGCCGGGCCAACAGACTTCATGAACTCGGAATGCGTCTCCTGTGGTGCCTGCGTGCAGGCATGCCCGACCGCGACGCTTCAGGAAAAGTCGATCATCGAGCACGGCCAGCCGGACCATTCCGAGATCACCACCTGCGCCTATTGCGGCGTCGGCTGCTCGTTCAAGGCCGAGATGCAGGGCACCCGCATCGTCCGCATGGTCCCCTACAAGGGCGGCAAAGCGAACGAGGGCCATTCCTGCGTGAAGGGCCGCTTCGCCTACGGCTACGCCACCCACAAGGACCGCATCACCAAGCCGATGATCCGCGACAAGATCACGGACCCCTGGCAGGAAGTCTCGTGGGAGGTGGCCATCGATCGGGCGGCCAGCGAGTTCAAGCGCATCCAGGCGAAGTACGGCAAGGATTCCGTCGGCGGGATCACCTCGTCCCGCTGCACCAACGAGGAGGCCTACCTCGTCCAGAAGCTGGTGCGCGCGGCTTTCGGCAACAACAACGTCGACACCTGCGCCCGCGTCTGCCATTCGCCCACCGGCTACGGCCTGATGTCGACGCTCGGTACTTCGGCCGGCACGCAGGACTTCGCCTCCGTGGCGCATTCCGACGTGATCCTGGTCATCGGCGCCAACCCCACCGATGGCCACCCGGTCTTCGCCTCGCGCATGAAGAAGCGCCTGCGCGAGGGCGCCAAACTCATCGTCGCCGATCCGCGCAAGATCGACCTCGTGAAGTCGCCCCACATCAAGGCCGATCACCACCTGCCGCTGAAGCCCGGCTCGAACGTCGCCTTCATCAACTCGATGGCGCACGTCATCGTCACCGAAGGTCTCGTCGACGAGGCGTACGTGCGCGAGCGCTGCGACCTCGGTGACTTCGAGGCCTGGGCCCGCTTCGTGGCCGACGAGCGCCACTCCCCCGAGGCACAGGCGACCTATACGGGCATCGATCCGCTCGAGCTTCGCGCCGCCGCGCGTCTCTATGCCAAGGGTGGCGCCGCCGGCATCTATTACGGTCTCGGCGTCACCGAGCACAGCCAGGGCTCGACCATGGTCATGGGCATGGCCAACATCGCCATGGCCACGGGCAACATCGGCATGCTGGGCGCCGGCGTGAACCCGCTGCGTGGTCAGAACAACGTCCAGGGCTCCTGCGACATGGGCTCGTTCCCGCACGAGCTGCCGGGCTACCGCCACGTCTCGGACGACGCCACCCGCGAGACCTTCGAATCGCTCTGGGGCGTCTCCCTCGACCAGCATCCGGGCCTGCGCATCACCAACATGCTGGACGAAGCCGTCGATGGCGCCTTCAAGGGCATGTACATCCAGGGCGAGGACATCGCCCAGTCCGACCCGGACACGCACCACGTCACCGCCGGCCTGATGGCGATGGAATGCATCGTCATCCAGGACATCTTCCTCAACGAGACCGCGAAGTACGCCCACGTCTTCCTGCCGGGCGCGTCGTTCCTGGAGAAGGACGGCACCTTCACCAACGCTGAGCGCCGCATCTCCCGCGTGCGCAAGGTGATGCCGCCGCTTTCCGGCGTCGGCGACTGGGAGGGCACGATGCTGCTCTCGAACGCCCTCGGTTATCCGATGAACTACAGCCACCCCAGCGAGATCATGGACGAGATCGCGTCCCTGACCCCGAGCTTCGCGGGCGTCAGCTTCGCCAAGCTCGACGAACTCGGCTCGATCCAGTGGCCGTGCAACGAGGCTGCGCCACGCGGTACCCCGATGATGCACGTGGACCGCTTCGTGCGGGGCCTCGGCAAGTTCATGATCACCGAGTACGTGCCCACCGAGGAGCGCACCGGCCCGCGCTTCCCGCTCATCCTCACCACCGGCCGCATCCTGTCGCAGTACAATGTCGGCGCGCAGACCCGCCGCACGGAGAACTCGCGCTGGCACGAGGAGGACGTGCTGGAGATCCACCCCTTCGACGCCGAGGTACGCGGTATCGTGGACGGCGATCTCGTCGCCCTGGAGAGCCGCTCGGGCGACATCGCCCTGAAGGCCATCGTGTCCGAGCGCATGCAGCCCGGCGTGGTGTATACGACCTTCCACCACGCCAAGACCGGCGCCAACGTGATCACCACCGACTACTCGGATTGGGCCACCAACTGCCCCGAGTACAAGGTCACGGCGGTGCAGGTCCGGCGGACGAACCGCCCCTCCGACTGGCAGGCGCGGTTCTTCGAGGAGGATTTCTCGTTGACCCGGATTGCGACCCAGCTGAATGCGGCCGAATGATCAAGACAGCCTGACGGCAGAAACAGGAGACGCGACGGTCGAAACCGCCCGGCGCGTCCCCACCCTGGTCGTCGCCTACGATGATCCGCAGCCCCGGGACGGTACACGCCCCCTGGCCGTCGAGATGCCGGTCAACCTCGTCTACGGCACCGTGCCCTACGCGGTGATGATGACGACGCCGGCCGACCTCGTGGACTTCGCGTACGGTTTCAGCCTGACGGAGGGCATCGTCGCCTCGGCCGACGAGATCCGTTCGGTCGAGGTCGAGGCGGACGCGGCGGAGGGGGGTATGCGCCTCCTCGTCGACCTCGTGCCCGGACGTCTGCGCGAGCACCTGGCGCGTAAGCGGGCCATGTCGGGCCGCACCGGCTGCGGGGTCTGTGGGATCGACGATCTCGCCGCCTTGCCGAAGGCGGAGGCGCCCCTGCACGGGGCGAAGCGGGTCACCATCGCGGCGATCCAGCGGGCATTACTCGCCATGGGCGACGCACAGGTCCTGAATGCCGAGACCCGAGCGGTCCATGCCGCGGCCTGGGCGGACCTCGACGGGAGCCTGGTGGCGCTGCGCGAGGATGTCGGGCGCCATAATGGCCTCGACAAGCTGATCGGCGCCCTGATCCGGCGCGGCACCGACCCGGCGGACGGCTTCGTCGTCATCACCAGTCGCTGCTCGTTCGAGATGGTCGAGAAGGCCGCGAGCCTCGGCGCCACGGTGCTGGTGGCAATCTCGGCCCC
Organism: Methylobacterium goesingense; assembly: GCF_022179225.1. Taxonomy (GTDB): domain Bacteria; phylum Pseudomonadota; class Alphaproteobacteria; order Rhizobiales; family Beijerinckiaceae; genus Methylobacterium; species Methylobacterium goesingense. The sequence goes on along the minus strand of NZ_BPQL01000117.1, from coordinate 16,784 downwards.
GACCTCGCTCGCCATCGACCGGGCTCGCCTGCACGGCATGACGCTCTGCGCCATCGCCCGCTCGGATACCCTCACGGTCTTCACCGGCCGCGAACGTCTCGATCTACCGGCGCATGCCTAGCCCCCGCGCGAGACCCGTCCCCGCCAAAGAGATATTCGAATCCATGAGCGCCCTGACGTCCGACGAGAAGCTGGTTCGCATGGCCAACCAGATCGCCACCTTTTTCCGCTCCTATCCGGAAGAGGAAGCTGTGGCCGGCATTCACAAGCACATCGTCGCGTTCTGGACACCGAAGATGCGCGCCGCCCTGGAGGCCTATGGCCCGAACCCGGTGAGCGGTCTCGATCCCCTCGCGCTCCGGGCTGTCCAGGATGCACCACAGGCCGACAGCCCCGTTCGTGCCGGCACGCGCGACCCGCACCTGCAGGGCGCCGGCGCCAGCGACGCCGGCTGAGGCATCGGCTCGGGCTAAAAAAGACCGAGGGCCCGCTCGGTGGTCCGCGCGGGCCTTCGATCCATTCAAGCGTCGGACGTTCAGTCCTTGTCGGCGTCCTTCGCGGTCGTGCCGGGCACGATCGTGGCGCCGCCGATCACCCGGACGGGACGCTTGGCGTCCGCCGGTACGTCCTTCCAGTTCTGGGCCGCCTTATCCGGCGGTGGCTGCACGGCGGCCGGCGTCGTAGTCGTGCCGGACGTGGCCGGCGTCATCGCCTGGGGCGGCGGCGCCGCAGCACTGGCTGCCCCGGGCTTCGCCTCGGGAGAAGGGGCGACTGCGGGCACGTCGGAAAGCTTGGGGGCCTCCGGCGTCGCCGGGGGGGCCGCGGGCTTCGGCGGCGGATTCAGGCGCACCACCTTGCGGGGCGTCTCGGACTTCGGGCGCGCCTCCGGGGTCCGGGCGTCCGGATTGAGGCCCATCGGATTTCGGTCGGCCGGCTCGGCCCGGGAGGGCGTCGCCGCGCGCGGCACCAGATCAGGCCGCGCGGCCAGATCGGACCGCCCGGCGAAATCGGCGGGAGGACGGCGGGGCTGAGTCTGCGGAAACGGAATGTCGGCGGGCGGAACGATGCGCTCGGCCTCGCGGATCGGCCTCCGGGGCGCCTCATCCTCCTCGGTCCAGCCATAGCCGGGCGCGCGCCGTACGACGCGGGCGCGCATCTCGGGGGGCGGCGCGTCGAGGCGCTGGCGCCCGAGAATGCGGCCATCGCGGGCGTCGACGAACAGCCGCACCCGCTCACCGTAGGGGTTGGAGGCTTCGACGATGTAGGCCTGACCGTCGAAGCGAGGCCGCGTGACCTCGGTGAACCCGCGTTCGTTCAGGCGCCAGACGACGGCGCGCGGCGGCATGAACAGGCCGGGCTCGTAAGCAAACTGCGCCTGCGCCGTGCCGGGACCGAGGGCAGTCAGGCAGAGGAGAAGCGCCAGGGAGCCTGCAGTTGAGGCACGGCGTGACGGGAATGCGCGCATCAGCGTCCTGCGACACAAAGCCATGGATGACGGGTTCCGAAAGTGGGTTCGGTCCGGGGGCCAGCTGTTGGCGCGGGTCCCCCGGTCACGATCCGCCGGGTTTTGTCGACCCCGCATGCCGCTTGTGCTCGGCAGTATCGATAGAGCGTGGGAATGGGGCAAGATTGCGGGCCGGACGTGGCGGAATTGGCGGGCGGACCGACCGCGCGGATTTCCGCTCGCGGAGGGGCTGCGGCAACATCGCGTTCGTTCGATGGGGCGAGGCGCTGGAAAACCGCAATGTGCGTCCCGGCACACCCTTGCTGGAACGATTAGAATCTGTCACTTTCCACCGGTAGGACAGCAAGGCTGTCCCATTTCCGGCAGGACGCCTGCGCGGATGGCTGTGGGGATCTCGCTCAGGTGACGTTGCCGGCGACCAAACGAGATTCGAAGCCGGTCGCCAATATGGCGATCCGGGCCCGCACGGCTTAAACCCAAGCCGGCGTCGAGCCCGCGAGGAGCGGGCGCTTCTGACCGAAGAACCCGCTTAGAGCCGACGCTGTCGAGAGACGCGAAACCCGGTGGCCCCTTGGCCCCTGGGCATGAAACATGCTCGCATGCGGGCAGGTCGAAGGCGAAGGATGGTGGACGTGGTCGCATTGTCTGAGTTCGGGGCGCTCCAGGCGTCGGTTCCCGCCACCCGCGACGGCACCGCGCCGCTGATCGTGCGCGATGTGGCTATGCCCAAAGCCCAGGGCCTCTACGACCCGGCCCGCGAGAGCGATGCCTGCGGCGTCGGCTTCGTCGCCGACATGCACGACCGCCGCACCCACGCCATCGTCCAGCAGGGTCTCCAGATCCTGAAGAACCTCGACCATCGTGGCGCCGTCGGCGCCGATCCGAAGATGGGCGACGGCTGCGGCATCCTCGTTCAGATCCCGCACGCCTTCTTCAAGGCAGAGTGCGAGGCCCTCGGCATCACCCTGCCGGAGCCCGGCCATTACGGCGTCGGCCAGTTCTTCATGCCGAAGGACGCAGAGGGCCGCCGCCTTGTCGAGGATATCGTGGAGAAGGCGCTGGCTGACGAAGGCCTGCCCTTCCTTGGCTGGCGCGACGTGCCGGTCGATCCGAGCGACCTCGGGGTGATGGTCAAAGAGACCGAGCCGTGCCATCGGCAGATCTTCATCGGCCGTCCCACCAGCGTGGCGGACGAGGACGCTTTCGAGCGTCGGCTGTTCACCGCCCGCAAGGTCATCTCGAACAAGGTCTACGGTCTCAAGGACGAGCGCACGGGCACCTATTATCCGGTCTCCCTCTCGACCCGGACCATCGTCTACAAGGGCATGGTCCTGGTCGATCAGCTCGGCGAATACTATCGCGACCTGCAGGACGAGCGCTTCGTTTCGGGGTTGGCCCTGGTTCACCAGCGCTTTGCCACCAACACCTTCCCGACCTGGCGCCTGTCGCACCCCTACCGGATGGTCGCGCATAACGGCGAGATCAACACCCTGCGGGGCAACGTCAACTGGATGGCAGCCCGTCAGGCGAGCGTCGATTCCGAGCTGTTCGGCAACGACATCTCGAAGCTCTGGCCGATCTCCTACGAGGGCCAGTCCGACACCGCCTGCTTCGACAACGCCCTCGAGTTCCTCGTGCAGGGCGGCTACTCGCTCGCCCACGCGATGATGATGCTCATCCCCGAGGCCTGGGCCGGCAATCCGCTGATGAGCGAGGAGCGCCGCGCCTTCTACGAATACCACGCCGCGCTGATGGAGCCGTGGGACGGCCCGGCCGCCGTTTGCTTCACCGACGGGCGCCAGATTGGCGCGACCCTCGATCGCAACGGCCTGCGCCCCGCACGCTACCTCGTCACCGACGACGGCCTCGTGGTGCTGGCCTCAGAGATGGGCGTGCTGCCGATCCCCGACGAGAAGATCGTCGAGTCCTGGCGCCTCCAGCCGGGCCGCATGCTGCTCATCGACCTAGAGAAGGGGCGGATCGTCTCCGACGAGGAGATCAAGAGCGAGCTTGCCGCCGCGCATCCCTATGCCGAATGGGTCAAGAACACCCAGATCGTGCTGGAGTACCTGAAGCCCGTCATCCCGCGCGCCTCGCGCTCGGACGTGTCGCTCCTCGATCGCCAGCAGGCCTTCGGCTACAGCCAGGAAGACCTCAAGCTGCTGATGGCGCCGATGGCCGTCACCGGCCAGGAAGCGGTCGGCTCCATGGGCACCGACACGCCGCTCTCGGCGCTCTCGGACAAGCCGAAGTCGCTCTATTCCTACTTCAAGCAGAACTTCGCACAGGTCACGAACCCGCCGATCGATCCGATCCGCGAGGAGGCCGTGATGAGCCTCGTCTCGTTCATCGGGCCGCGCCCGAACCTGCTCGACATGGAGGGGGCGTCGCGCAAGAAGCGCCTCGAAGTCCGCCAGCCGATCCTGACCAACGGCGATCTCGAGAAGATCCGCTCGATCTCCCACTTCGAGGACCGCTTCGACACCAAGACCCTGGACATGACCTTCCCGGCCGAGACGGGTGCGGCGGCCATGGAGGGCGCGGTCGACCGTCTCTGTGACCGGGCCGAGGTCGCGGTGCGCGGCGGCTACAACATCATCATCCTGTCGGACCGCGGCGTCGGCCCGGATCGCATCGCGATTCCGGCGTTGCTGGCGACGGCCGCCGTTCACAACTACCTGATCCGCAAGGGCCTGCGCACCTCGGTCGGCCTCGTGGTCGAGTCGGGCGAGCCCCGCGAGGTGCATCACTTCGCGTGTCTGGCCGGCTACGGCGCCGAGGCGATCAACCCCTATCTCGCCTTCGAGACCCTCATCGCGATGAAGGACGAGTTCCCGCCGGACCTGACGCCGGACGAGATCGTCTACCGCTACATCAAGTCGATCGATAAGGGCCTGCTGAAGGTCATGTCCAAGATGGGCATCTCGACCTATCAGTCCTATTGCGGCGCGCAGATCTTCGACGCCATCGGCCTGAATTCGTCCTTCGTCGCACGTGACTTCTTCGGCACGGCCACGACCATCGAGGGCATCGGCATGGCCGAGGTCGCGCAGGAGACCGCACGGCGTCACGCCGACGCCTTCGGCGACGCGCCGATCTACCGGACCGCCCTCGACGTCGGCGGCGAGTACGCCTACCGCCTGCGCGGCGAGAGTCACACCTGGACGCCGGATTCGGTGGCGACGCTGCAGCACGCGGTTCGCCTCGGCCTGCCCGACCGCTACCGCGAATACGCCCGGCTGGTGAACCAGCAGGAAAACCACCTCAAGACCATCCGGGGCCTGTTCCGCATCAAGCAGGCGGAAGAACTCGGCCGTGCGCCGGTGACGATCGATGAGGTCGAGCCGGCGGCCGACATCGTTAAGCGCTTCGCCACGGGCGCCATGTCCTACGGCTCAATCTCGAAGGAAGCGCACGAGACGCTGGCCATCGCGGTCAACTCGTTCGGCGGCCGTTCGAACTCGGGCGAGGGCGGCGAGGAGGTCGAGCGCTTCAAGCCGATGGCGGACGGGCGCTCGCGTCGGTCGGCCATCAAGCAGGTTGCGTCAGGCCGCTTCGGCGTGACGACGGAGTACCTCGTCAATTCCGACATGATGCAGATCAAGGTCGCGCAGGGCGCCAAGCCCGGCGAGGGCGGCCAGCTACCCGGCCACAAGGTCGACGCCAAGATCGCCAAGGTCCGCTACGCCACCCCGGGCGTCGGTCTGATCTCGCCGCCGCCGCACCACGACATCTACTCGATCGAAGATCTGGCTCAGCTGATCTTCGACCTGAAGAACGTGAATCCCGAAGCCGACGTCTCGGTGAAGCTCGTCTCCGAGGTCGGGGTCGGCACGGTTGCGACGGGCGTCGCCAAGGCACGGGCCGACCACATCACGATCTCGGGCTTCGACGGCGGCACGGGTGCCGCGCCGCTGACCTCGATCAAGCACGCGGGCGGCCCCTGGGAGACGGGTCTCGCCGAGACCCAGCAAACCCTTGTGCTGAGCCACCTGCGCGGGCGCGTCGTGCTCCAGGCCGATGGCGGCATCCGCACGGGTCGCGACGTGCTCGTGGCGGCGCTGCTCGGGGCCGACCAGTTCGGTTTCTCCACCGCGCCGCTGATCGCGGCCGGCTGCATCATGATGCGCAAGTGCCACTTGAACACATGCCCGGTGGGTGTGGCGACCCAGGACCCCGTCCTGCGCAAGCGCTTCAAGGGCACGCCCGAGCACGTAATCAACTACTTCTTCTTCGTCGCCGAGGAGCTGCGCGAACTGATGGCGTCGATGGGCTTCACCAAGCTCGAAGACCTCATCGGCCGGGCCGACTTCCTCGACACGTTGGAGGTGATCAACCACTGGAAGGCGCGCGGCCTCGACTTCTCGAAGCTGTTCCACCGTCCGGAGGTGCCCGCGCACGTCGCGATCCGCCACACCGAGAAGCAGAAGCACCCGATCGACACGGTCCTCGACCGTCGCCTGATCGCCGGCGCGCAGTCGGCCCTCGACGGCGGCGAGCCGGTCGTGCTGCAGGACGTGATCAAGAACTCGGATCGCACGGCGGGCGCCATGCTGTCCGGAGCCGTGGCCAAGCGCTACGGCCACGAGGGTTTGCCCGACGACACCATCCGGGTCGAACTCTCCGGCACCGCCGGCCAGAGCTTCGGCGCTTGGCTTGCGGCGGGCGTCACCCTGGCGCTGACGGGCCATGCCAACGATTACGTCGGCAAGGGCCTCTCGGGCGGCAAGCTGATCATCCGCCCGTCCGACGCTCTCAAGGCTCCCGGATCGCACACGATCATGGCCGGCAACACCGTGCTGTACGGGGCCATCGCGGGCGAGGCCTATATCCGCGGTTCTGCCGGCGAGCGCTTCGCGGTGCGCAATTCCGGCGCCATCGCGGTGGTCGAAGGCATGGGCGACCACGGTTGCGAGTACATGACCGGCGGCGTCGTCGTGTCGATCGGCGAGACCGGACGCAACTTCGCGGCCGGCATGTCGGGCGGCATCGCGTACGTGCTCGACGAGGACGGCTCGTTCTCGGCCCGCTGCAACCTCTCCATGGTCGATCTCGAACCCGTCGAGGAGGAGGACGATCTGATGCGCCGCTTCCATCAGGACGGCGACCTGGAAACGAAGGGCCGTGTCGACATCCTGGCCGACATGTCGGGCCACGACGAGGAGCGCCTGTCCCAGCTCATCACCAATCACCTGAAGTACACGGGTTCCCCGCGTGCCAAGGCGATCCTGGACGACTGGGCCGGCTACCGCACCAAGTTCGTCAAGGTGATGCCGGTAGAGTACCGCCGGGCCCTGCGCGAGATGGAGATGGCGCGGATGCCGGTGGCGGCGGAATAGAGCCTGCGACACTGACGGAAGTGGCGGATCGGCGAAGATGCCGGTCCGCTGGATGAGAGCGGAACAGGCCGATCCGGCCGCCATCCGCGCGACGGATCAGACAGACTCGCGAAAGACGATCAGACGATGGGCAAGGTTACGGGCTTCCTCGAATTCGACCGGCAGGAGCAGAAGTATCAGCTTGCCGCCGATCGCGTGCGGCACTTCCGCGAGTTCACGCTGCCGCTCGACGAGCATGACCTGAAGAAGCAGGCGGCCCGCTGCATGGATTGCGGCATTCCGTTCTGCCACGGCGATACCGGCTGCCCGGTTCACAACCAGATCCCGGATTGGAACGAACTCGTCTACCAGTCGGACTGGCAGGAGGCCGCGCGCAACCTGCACTCCACCAACAACTTTCCGGAATTCACCGGCCGCATCTGCCCCGCGCCCTGCGAGGAGGCCTGCACGCTGAATCTTGAGAACCAGCCGGTGGCGATCAAGACCATCGAGCAGGCCATCGCGGACCGGGCCTGGAACAACGGCTGGGTCAAGCCCGAGCCGGCCGAGCACAAGACCGGCAAGAAGGTCGCGGTGATCGGCTCCGGCCCGGCCGGCATGGCGGCGGCGCAGCAGCTCGCCCGCGTCGGTCACGAGGTCCACGTGTTCGAGCGCGAGCCGAAAGCCGGCGGCCTGCTGCGCTACGGCATCCCCGACTTCAAGATGGAGAAGCGCCACATCGACCGGCGCGTGAAGCAGATGGAAGCCGAGGGCGTCCGCTTCCACTACGGCGTCAATGTCGGGGTGACCAAGCCGCTCGATGAACTCACCGCCGAGTTCGACGCGGTGCTGTTCGCGGGCGGCGCCGAGGACCCGCGCAACCCGCAGCTTCCCGGCCAGGATCTGGTCGGCGTGCACTACGCCATGCCGTTCCTCGTGCAGTCGAACCGTCGGGTCGGCGCCGAGCCGATGCCGGGCAACGGCGAGGCGCCGATCCTGGCCACCGCCAAGAACGTGGTTGTCATCGGCGGCGGCGACACCGCCTCGGATTGCGTCGGGACCTCGTTCCGCCAGGGCGCCCTGTCGGTGACGCAGCTCGACATCCGCCCGCGCCCGCCGGAGCGCGAGGACAAGCTCTCGGTCTGGCCGTACTGGCCTACCAAGATGCGGACCTCCTCCAGCCAAGCCGAGGGTGCCGAGCGCGAGTTCCAGGCGGCCACCCTTCGGCTTGAGGGCAAGAAGGGCAAGCTGACAGGCGTGGTCTGCACCCGCGTCGACGAGAAGCGCCAGCCGATCCCAGGCGGCGAGTTCGTCCTGCCGGCCGACCTCGTGTTCCTGGCGATCGGCTTCGCGGGTTCGGTGCGCAAGGGCCTCCTCGAAGAGTCCGGTGTCACCATGGACAAGCGCGGCAACGTCACGGCCAACGAGCTCGACTACCGCACCTCGAACGAGAAGATCTACGCGGCCGGCGACATGCGCCGGGGCCAGTCCCTCGTGGTCTGGGCCATCCGCGAGGGCCGGCAGGCGGCGCGCTCCATCGACGAAGCCCTGATGGGCGCGAGCATCCTGCCGCGCTGACGCGACGTCCGCCCGGACTGCGACTGCCGCGCGGTCGCAGTCCGGAACACGCCGGCCCCGCGCATGATTGCCGTCCTGACACGACTCACGTCTGGACCCGCGCATGACCAAGCCGATGGCCGAACCCAAGATCGAACCCTATGAGGGCCCGGCGGGGGGCTGGGGTTCGGCAGGCTCCCTGGCCGAGATCCTGACGCGAGAGCAGATTCCGGTCTCGGGCGCGGCCCTGCTGTTGAAGCAGAACAAGCCCGACGGCTTCATGTGCACGTCCTGCGCCTGGTCGAAGCCGGCCAAGCCCAATACCTTCGAATATTGCGAGAACGGCGCCAAGGCGACCGTCTGGGAGCAGACTGCCAAGCGCGTCGGGCCGGATTTCTTCGCCCGCCATTCGGTGACCGAACTTCTCACCTGGACGGACTACGCCCTCGAAGAGAAGGGCCGGCTGACCCACCCGCTCCGCTACGACCCGGCCAGCGACCGCTACATGCCGGTGACGTGGGAAGACGCGTTCGCCGAGATCGGCCGCGAGTTGCGCGCCCTCGATCCGAATGCGGTGGTCTACTACACGTCGGGCCGTGCTTCCCTGGAGACATCGTACATGTACGCGCTGATGGCGCGCATGCACGGCACCAACAACCTGCCCGATTCCTCGAACATGTGCCACGAGCCGACCTCGGTCGGCCTCAAATCGTCGATCGGGTCGCCGGTCGGCACCACGATCCTGGAGGACTTCGAGTCCACCGATCTGATCCTGTTCTTCGGCCAGAATGTCGGATCGAACGCCCCCCGCATGCTCCACCCCCTGCAGGAGGCACGGAAGCGGCGCGTTCCGATCATCACCTTCAACCCGCTGCGGGAGCGCGGCCTCGAGCGCTTCACCAACCCGCAATCGCCGACCGAGATGCTGACGCGGACCTCGACCGAGATCTCGACGCAGTACCATCAGGTCAAGGCGGGCGGAGACCTCGCGGCGATCACCGGGATGTGCAAGGTCCTGATCGCCGCCGACCGCGAGGCCATGGAGGTCGGGCGCCCGCGCATCCTCGACGTCGATTTCATCGCGGAGCACACGCACGGCTTCCGCGAGTTCGTCGCCTTCTGCGATTCCCAGGGCTGGGCGGAGATCGAGGCGCGCTCGGGGCTGACCCGCGAAGCGCTGGAAGCGGCCGCCACCGTCTATGGGCGCGCTCGTTCGGTGATCGCGGTTTACGGCATGGGCCTCACGCAGCACCGCCGTGGCACCGAGGGCGTGCAGATGCTCGTCAACCTCATGCTCCTGCGCGGCAATGTCGGCCGCCCTGGGGCCGGCCTCTGCCCGGTGCGCGGGCATTCCAACGTGCAGGGTCAGCGCACCGTCGGCATCACGGAGAAGCCGGAACTGGCGCCGCTGGACAAGTTGAAGGAACTCTACGGGTTCGAGCCGCCGCGAGAGAAGGGCCACAACACCGTCGAGGCCTGCGAGGGCATCATCTCCCGCGATGTGAAGGCGTTCATCGGTCTCGGGGGCAATTTCGTCCGTGCCGTGCCCGATACGGTCCGCATGGAGGAGGCTTGGCGCGCCTTACGCCTCTCGGTGCAGATCTCGACCAAGCTCAACCGCTCGCATCTCGTCCATGGCGCGGTCTCTTACATCCTCCCTTGCCTCGGACGCATCGAGGTCGACGTGCAGGCGAGCGGACCACAGGCGGTCTCGATGGAGGATTCGACCTCCTGCTTCCACGGCTCGCGTGGCCAGACCAAGCCCGTCAGCGACGGGGTGCGGTCGGAGCCCTGGATCGTCGCCGAAATGGCCAAGGCCCTGCTGCCGCCGAACCCGAAGGTGGATTGGGACGGCTGGGTCGGGGACTACGCCCGTGTCCGCGACGCGATCGAAGCGACCTATCCGGACGTGTTCCACGATCTGAACGGACGGATGTTCCAGCCCGGCGGCCTGCACAAGCCCCTCGCGGCCCGCGACCGCAAGTGGGATACGGAGACCGGCAAAGCCAATTTCACCGTCCCGGGCGGGCTGGAGGCCGACCCGGACATGCGCAGCAATCGCCGCGACGTGCTCGACCTGATCACGCTGCGCTCCAACGACCAGTTCAACACCACCGTCTACGGCTACGACGATCGCTTCCGTGGCGTGAAGGGCACCCGGATGGTGCTGTTCATGAACGTCAACGACGTGGAGCGGCTCGGGCTCAGCGATGGCGAGACCGTGGATCTCTCCGCCGAGGCCGACGACGAATTCGTGCGGGAGGTCAGCGGCCTGCGGGTGATCCAGTACAACATTCCCGAGGGTAATGTCGGCGGCTACTACCCCGAACTCAACGCCTTGATTCCGCTCTGGCATTACGACGCGCAGGCCATGACGCCGGCCGCCAAGGCAATCCCGGTGCGTATCCGGAAGGGGACGCCGATCGCCGTCGCCGATTGACGCCGGCGCGGTTTTCCGGAGCCACTCCCCTCGACGGCCGGCGCCACCGACCCATAATCGGAGCATGGAACGCTCCGACGACGCCCATGACCGCGACGCCCATGAGCGCCGCCAGGCCATCATCGACCGGATGCTCGCGCAAGCGCTGCATCCGGTCTCGAACGATCGGAGCCCGAGCCACGACGGGCTGCCCGACGACATGCGCCTGGTGGTGGACGTACTTCTGGCCAAGGCCGAGGCGCAGCGGCAGCGTCGCCTGACCTACGAGGACCTGGAGGAGGCGCTGCCCCCGCGTGACGTGACCGCCGAGGACCTGGAGGCGATCTTCTGGATCCTCTCCGAGCATGGCATCGCCATCGAGGACGGAGATCCCGCCGGAGACTGAACGCATCCACGCGGGACTTCGTAGCGTGTGGAGTTGGGATCGCCGGTCGATCCAGCCAAGGCGGGATGCCGAGCGTCGCGCGAATGCCTGTCAGCTTCCGGCCCTCTCTCGCATCCGCCAGAGAACCGCTCTATAAGCCGCCCTTCTCCGTGGGGCCTTCCGCCTGCGCGGAGCCGACCGAAAGGCGGAACGGAGACGACCATGGCCGAGCGTTGGACACCGAAGACCTGGCGAAACCTGCCGATCCAGCAGGTGCCCGCCTATCCGGATCCCGCCGCCCTTGAATCGGTCGAGTCGCAGCTCGCGAGCTTTCCGCCGCTGGTTTTTGCAGGTGAGGCGCGCAAGCTGAAGTCGGCGCTGGCCCGTGTCTCTACCGGCGACGCCTTCCTCCTTCAGGGCGGAGACTGCGCCGAGAGCTTCGACGAGCATTCGGCCGACAACATCCGCGATTTCTTCCGCGTGTTCCTGCAGATGGCGCTCGTTCTCACCTTCGCGGGCGGTTCGCCCGTGGTGAAGGTCGGCCGCATCGCCGGACAGTTCGCCAAGCCGCGTTCCTCGCCCACCGAATCGATTGGGGGCGTGACGCTGCCGAGCTACCGCGGCGACATCGTCAACGGGCTTACCTTCACGGAAGAGGCGCGGGTGCCCGATCCGCGCCGTCAGCTCGAGGCGTACCGCCAATCGGCGGCGACGCTCAACCTCCTGCGCGCCTTCGCCACCGGCGGCTACGCCAACCTGGAGAACTCGCACCGCTGGATGCTCGGCTTCGTGAAGGATTCGCCCCAATCCTCGCATTACGCCGACTGCGCCGAGCGGATGACCGAGACGCTCGACTTCATGCGGGCCATCGGCATCAACCCGGAGACGCACCAGGAAGTCCGAACGACGGATTTCTACACGAGCCACGAGGCCCTGCTGCTCGGCTACGAGGAGGCGCTCACCCGCGTCGATTCGACGAGCGGCGACTGGTACGCCACCTCGGGCCACATGCTGTGGATCGGCGACCGCACGCGGCAGCCGGACCACGCCCACGTGGAATATGCTCGCGGGATCAAGAACCCGATCGGCCTCAAATGCGGACCGTCGATGTCCGCCGAGGGCCTGATCCGGCTCGTGGATCAGCTCAATCCGGCCAACGAGGCCGGGCGGCTGACGCTGATCTGCCGGTTCGGCGCCGACAAGGTCGGCGACCACCTGCCGGGGCTGATTCGTGCCGTCGAGCGCGAGGGACGCAACGTGGTCTGGGTCTGCGATCCCATGCACGGCAACACGATCTCGGCCGGCGGCTACAAGACGCGACCGTTCGAGCGCGTGATGCAGGAGATCGAGGGCTTCTTCGGTGTTCACCGCGCCGAGGGTACGGTCGCAGGCGGCATCCATCTGGAAATGACCGGCAAGGACGTCACCGAATGCACCGGCGGCGCCCGGGCACTCTCGGCCGAGGACCTGCAGGACCGCTACCACACCTACTGCGATCCCAGGCTCAACGCGGAGCAGGCCCTCGAAGTGGCGTTCCTCACCGCCGAACTGGTCAAGCGCGAGCGCACCGCGGTCGAGCGCCCGCGCCTCGACGCCGCCGAGTAAGATCCGGGCGCATCGGGTCGGTGCCACGGCACCGATTCGATGCGCCCCGCGATCGCGCGGATGTCAGGCGGCGATCATCGCGTCGCCAAAGTGGCGGACCAGTCCCATCTCAAGCTTGCCGGTCATGCCTTCCAGGATCGCGATAGCGTCCCGGGCCGGCATAGGGGGCTTGTAGGAACGGCGCTCGGTCAACGCCGCGTAGATGTCGCAGATCGTCAGCAGGCGGACGGTGTCGCTGATTTCCGCGCCGACGAGCCCATCCGGATAGCCCGAGCCGTCCAGCATCTCGTGATGGTGGCGGACGGCGCCGAGGGTGGCGACATCACAGCCGCTTTCCTTCAGGATATCGTACCCGATGACCGGGTGGCGCCGCATGATCGCGGTCTCGTCCGCGTCGAGCCGCCCCGGCTTGTTCAGAATCTCGCGGGGGATGCGCGCCTTACCGACATCGTGCAGGAGGGCGGCGCGCACGAAATGCTCGCGATCCTCCGCGCGAAAGCCGAGGTGCAGCACGAACTGCGCCGCCACGCCGGCCACGAGCAGGCAATGCTGATAGGTCGCGTCGTCGTGGGTCCAGACCGTCTCGAGCCAGCGCGTCAACCCGCCCTCGCGCACGGCGGACAGGATCGGGTCGAGCCCCGCATCGACGCTTGGCAGGTCAATCGTGCCGCCGTCGCGAACGCCGTCGAACAGGCCGGTGAGGACCTCGGTCGCCTGAGAGATGCCGCGAAGCACCGGCTCGGCCACCGAATCGGACTCAGGCGAGGCGATCTGATCGAGGAGCGCCTGAACGACGATGTGCGGCGCCGTATAGGCCGGGAAGCAGACGGTCGCGCCGAGATCGCGCGCCATACGGAGGTCCTGGTCGGAGGTCGAGCGCAGCAGGCAGAGGAGCGGGATCGTGGCGGCCTTTCCGTGAGGCACGAGCGCGCGCACGCGATTCACGGCCTCGCGCCGGCTCAGAGTCAGATCGGAAACGACGGCACGGGGCGCAGCGCGAACAGCCCGGTCCTCGCCGGTCGCGAACACCTCGCAGGGTCCGATCGTCCTGATCAACGTTTCCAGCGCGGCGCTTCGATCCGGTCGGTCCGTCAGCAGAAAGATGGCGCTCTGTTGCATGAAGCCACGGTACCTCCCCACGCGATACGTACGCCTCAATTGAAAACAAGTCGTTTATTGAGACCAATCCTCGGATGGCGGATTGATAAGGGCGTGGCAATAATTGAGCAGTGATAAGAAATAGACCAAACATGATAAGATCCGGTATTAGTATAATAAAATTAATTGCCGCAAAATTCATGCGCTCGGATAAATGAAGTGCAGAAAATATGTGATACCAGATAACATAAAAATGAATTTTGTTGAATATGAAAAAATCAGTTAAACAAGCACGCGGCCTTCACATTCGGCTCTGACGCAAATGCATTAATTCAGTCAAACCATGCAAGTGCAGCGGAAATGCCACATCATTCCTGCGTTCGGTAATTTTTCACAAAATCAATTATTCGTGATCTTCTGGGAAGCCAGGGAGTTCCTTCCTCTCTGCCTCACAACATTGGTTCAGGAAGTTTTTCGACTCGAAACCATCTAGCTACGCGCACCTTTAGAGTCAGGAGCCTTCAGCTTGGCGATGGACAAGCCGGTGCCGATCGAACCGGCCTCGACCGTCGACCCGTCATGCTTCTACCGGCAATCGGCAGTGCCGCCGAGAGTGGGGGACTGCGATGGATAGGGAGCCCGACGGGAAAAGGCCGAGTAGATCTGTCAGACTTCTCAGGTGAGCCTGTAGCCTTATAAATCCGATGATTGTCCAGTCGTATCGTTAGAATACGCTTGTCAGTCCGTACGCAATATTTACCATCACTTAAGCCTCGCATCCGCGTGATGGCGAAAGCCTCCCACGTCGAGCGCCGCCGTTCCTTTGGAGATCATGAGGAACGACACGTGCTCCACAGCGGCGTCACTATGAACACGGAAGCATCGCACCGCGTGAGGCTGACCGCGGTGAACACGACACAAACTTCGTTTCTCGTCGTGGCGAAGTTTGGTTCGTGATACACCAAGACGCAGAAGCCACGCATTTGTTCACGTTACGTTGTGGATTGAGATGGCCTCGTGACTGCGTCGATGCTCCCTGGCATCGGCGCTCGCCGCTGGGTCTTCGAACTGCCCGGCGCCTCCCTCTTCTCGAACGTCCGTGATCCGTATCCCGTGAAGATCGCCATCATCGCGCATCTCAAGTTCCCGATCGCTCAACCGTTCTCGGGAGGGTTGGAGATGCATACGCATTTGCTCGCATCCGCACTTCAGGCTCGAGGCCACGCGGTCACGCTCTACGCCTCGGAGGGCTCTGGCGGGGAATTCGATCTGGTTTCGGTCTGCGCCCCCACTGGCTGCGCCTTCGACGACGTATCCGAGGCTCGGATCGACGCCGCCGAGCACGCGGCCTATGTGCGGATCATGGATGCGGTCGCTGCCGGCGGCTACGATTTCGTGCACAACAACAGCTTGCACTATCTGCCGCTGCTCCGGGCCGGCGAACTCGCGGTGCCGATGGTGACCGCACTGCATACACCTCCCTTCGAGCCCTTCGTGAGGGGCGTCCGGGCCAGAGCCCGCGACATGACCTTCGCGGCCGTGTCGCCCTCCCTGGCGCGGGAGTGGCGTGATCTGATTGGCGAGCCGCAGGTGATCGGCAACGGCATCGACCTCGACGCCTTCGCGTATTCCGCACGGCCGGTGGGCGCCCCCCACGCCATCTGGATGGGGCGCCTCGTGCCGGAGAAGGGGCCGCACCTCGCCATCGATGCCGCACGCGCCGCCGGGTTGCCCCTGAAGTTTGCCGGACCACGCTCGAACCCGGCCTACTGGGACAGCGAAATCGCGCCCCGCCTCGGCGACGACATCACCTATCTCGGGCATCTCGGGCATGACGATCTCGCCCGGCGGGTCGGCGAAGCGCATGTCGCCCTGTGCACGCCGCGCTGGGAGGAGCCCTTCGGCCTCGTGCTTGCCGAGTTTCTCGCTTGCGGAACGCCCGTTGCCGCCTTCCGGCGCGGTGCCATTCCCGACATCCTGGATGCGTCCTCCGGCGTGCTGGCGGAGGCCGACGACGTGGCCGATCTCGGGCGGGCGGTAACCCGCGCCATCCGCCTGAACCGAGCCGATTGCCGACGCCGGGCCGAGCACCTCTTCGACGCCAGCACCATGACGGACCGCTACGAGGACCTCTACGAAATCGAGTTGCAGCGCGCCGCCCGCGCGGCCATCGCGGCCCGTGTCAGCAATGCGTGAGCCGGACCTGTCCTTCGGCCGGGCCGTCGTCTGCGTGCCCGTCCGCAACGAGGCCGAGGCGCTGCCGCATCTGATCCGCTCCCTCGCCGCGCAGATCGGGGACGGCGACGGCACCCGCCTGCGGGTCGTCGTGCTCGCCAACAACTGCACTGATGCGACGGTGGCGGTACTCGCCGGCATGGTGCGCGAAGGCGTCACCGAGAGCCTGGAACTCCGGGTGATCGAGGCCGCCATCCCGGCGCCCGAGGCCCATGTCGGGACTGCGCGCCGGCGCTCCCTCGACGAGGGTGTCGCGTGGCTCGCCAGGGAAGGCGTCACGGACGGTGTCCTTCTCAGCACGGATGCGGACGCGGTCGCGCCGCCGGACTGGGTACGGGCCAACCTGCGCGCCCTGCGCAACGCCGAAATGGTAGGCGGACGGCTCGTGCTCCAGGCGGACTCACCGAGTCAGGACCCAGCCCTGCGCATGCTGCACCTGAGAATCGAGGAATACTGGTCGTCCGTCCGCGCACTCGAGGATCAGCTCGATCCCCCGGCCCATGATCCGGCGCCGCGGCACGGCGACCACGTCGCAGCGAGCCTGTGCCTGCGGGCGGACCTCTACCGTGCCGTGGGTGGGCTGCCCGCCATCGCCTGCGGCGAGGATAATGCCCTGGTCTCGCGGGTCAGGGCGCATGGTGGCCGGGTGCGCCACTGCCCGCAGGTCTCCATCGCGGTCGGAAACCGCGATGGAGACCTGCG
>NZ_BPQL01000116.1 GCF_022179225.1 Methylobacterium goesingense | reverse complement strand
GCCGAGAAGGCCGCCAAGGAGCCCCGCAACTTCCAGGCGCCCGAGCACGGCGACGTGGAAGCCGCCGTGCTCGAGGTCTGCGAAGCGGATCTGCGCGCCGCCTACAAGAACACCGTCAAGCAGGAGCGCTACGCCGCCGTCGACGCCGTGAAGGCGACGGTGATGGCCGCCCTCTGCCCCGCCGAGGGCGAGGCCCGCTTCCCGGCCGAGAAGGTCAAGGCCGCGTTCAAGGAAGCGCAGTCCAAGGTCGTGCGCTGGAACATCCTCGACACGGGCTCGCGCATCGACGGCCGCGACGTCCGCACCGTGCGCCCGATCGAGTCCCAGGTCGGCGTACTGCCGCGCGCGCACGGCTCGTCGCTGTTCACCCGCGGTGAGACCCAGGCCCTCGTGGTCGCGACGTTGGGCACCGGCGAGGACGAGCAGTTCATCGACGCGCTGGAGGGCACCTACAAGGAGACCTTCCTGCTGCACTACAACTTCCCCCCCTACTCGGTGGGCGAGACCGGCCGCATGGGCTCCCCGGGCCGCCGCGAGATCGGCCACGGCAAGCTCGCCTGGCGCGCCGTGCACCCCGTGCTGCCGCCGGCCCACGAGTTCCCGTACACGATCCGCGTCGTGTCCGAGATCACCGAGTCGAACGGCTCCTCCTCGATGGCCTCCGTCTGCGGCGCCTCGCTGTCGCTGATGGATGCCGGCGTGCCCCTGCGCCGTCCGGTGGCGGGCATCGCCATGGGCCTCATCCTCGAGGGTGAGCGCTACGCCGTACTGTCCGACATCCTCGGCGACGAGGACCACCTCGGCGACATGGACTTCAAGGTGGCGGGCACGGAAGCCGGCATCACCTCGCTGCAGATGGACATCAAGATCGCGGGCATCACCGAGGAGATCATGAAGGTCGCCCTGCATCAGGCGCAGGAAGGCCGCGTGCACATCCTCGGCGAGATGGCCAAGGCCCTCACCGACGCCCGTCCCGAGCTCGGCGAGTACGCGCCCCGCATCGAGACGATGCAGATCCCCACCGACAAGATCCGGGAAGTGATCGGCACCGGCGGCAAGGTGATCCGCGAGATCGTCGAGAAGACCGGCGCCAAGATCAACATCGACGACACCGGCACGGTGAAGATCGCCTCCAGCGACGGCAAGGCCATCAAGGCCGCCTACAACTGGATCCGCTCGATCGTGGCGGAAGCCGAGCCGGGCATGATCTATGACGGCACCGTCGTGAAGACGATGGAGTTCGGCGCCTTCGTGAACTTCTTCGGCGCCAAGGACGGTCTCGTCCACATCTCGGAGCTCACCGCCCAGCGGGTCGCCAAGGTGACGGACGTCGTCAAGGAGGGCCAGAAGGTCAAGGTCAAGTTCCTCGGCCAGGACGACCGCGGCAAGATCCGCCTCTCCATGAAGGTCGTCGACCAGGAGACCGGCGAGGACCTCACCGAGAAGCTCAAGGCCGAGCGCAACGCCGAGCAGGACCGCGCCCGCGGACCCCGCCAGGAGGCGTAAGGCGGCATCCGGCCGGGTGCGTCGGCGCCCGGCCCATGCGCTGGAACAAGTGAAGAGCGCGGTCCTCGCCGGGGCCGCGCTCTTTCTCGTTCGAGGGACATTCTCATGCGCGGACGGCCGCGGCGGATGGTTCGCTCCCAGGGGGAGGGCGGCCCTGTCCGCCGGGTGCCGAAGCGCGCATCGCAGGCGGTGCGGACAGTGGTAGCGTCATTGAGTATGCGCAGAAGATCCGTGCGCGGCGGGGGCGAGGCATGAAGGCCGTGTGGAGGCGCAGGGGAGCCCGGGCCATGCCGCGAATCCCGGCCGTCGCGCTCCTGGCGCTCGTCTCCGGCGCTTCAGCCGCGAACGCGGTCGGCGAGATTCCGGCCGCCCGCTTCAGCATCGCCTATAGCCTGAGCTTCCTGAACCTGCGCGTGGGCGAGGCCACCCTGGCCCTCGAGCGGGCGGATGCGCGCTATGCCCTCGAGGTCGAGGCGGGCCTTCGTGGCCTCGCCGGCTTCTTCCTGGACGGGACCGGCAAGGCGGTGGTCGCCGGCACGCTGGCGCGCAACGGGGCGGCCACGGCGACGTTCCGGCTCGACAGCCGCTATGCCGGTAAGCCGATCTCGGTCGTGCTCGATCTCGCAGGCGGCCGGGTTCGCAGCGCCACGGTGGAGCCGCCCCCGGCCCCGCGCCCGGACCGGGTGCCCGTGGCGCCGGAGGACCGGGTCGGCGTCGTCGACCCCCTCACCATGCTGATGATTCCCACGGGCCCATCCGCCCTGGAGCCGGGCCTGTGCGACCGGCGCATCGCCGTCTTCGATGGGGCGACACGGGCCGATCTCGTCCTGTCGCGCGGCAGCGTCCTCACGGTGACGGAGGGCGCCTATCGCGGACCCGCGCTGGATTGCCGGGTGCGCTGGGTCCCGATCTCGGGGCATCGCGCCCAGGGGGCCAACGTTCGCCGCATGGCCGAGAGCGACGACCTCCACGTGCGCTTCGCGCCGGTTGCCGACGGCACGCTCCTGCTGCCGCTCTCGATCGCGGTGGCGACGGGCTGGGGCACGGTGCGCATCGACGCCACCCGCTGGGGCGATGCGGCCCCGGTCTCCCCGGCCGCCGCAGACCGCGCGAACGTCAAGGTCCGCCTGCCGAACGCGCGGTAGCGCCGGGGATTTCAGCTATCGGGGGCTTGGCGCCGCCGGTTGCGCTGGGCGCTCGGCAGGGCGGAGGGCACCAGGGAGACGCTGACGGGGTTCGGCGTGTGATCGAAGGCGGCCCCCGTATAGGCATCGACTCCGATGCCGATGACGCCGCCCGCGAGCACGTTGCCCGCCATGCCGGCGGCGCCCGCGCCCACCACCTTGGTGCGGACCGGGACCGTCTCGGGCCGGAATCCCGGCTTGACGAAGGTCACGTCGAACTCGTCCGAGCGCTCGACCTCGAGGGAGCAGGGCGTGGCAGGGCAGGCATAGCCCTTGGTGGTCGTCATGGTCGCGCCAGACGGCTCCGTGAGGAAGGCCATCTTCTCCGTCGTGCCGCGCGTGATGCTGCCGCATGCGCCGACACTGACCGCGATGAGCATCGCGGCGGCCATTCCTGACGTGTTCATTCCTGCCCCCAGTCCGTCGTCCGAGCGATTTTTCGCGACGGTTCGAGGGTTGTGATGAACGGAGCGATAATCGACAAGGTTGTATCAAGACCGACCGTTCAGGCCGTCCCGCCCTGTGACGGAAATGCCGCACCTATTCAGGCCTAGCCCCGAACGCGGCCGGCACCGCGACACGGGGTCGACGCGGAACGTGGAACGCCGCTCCCCCCACCGCGTTCGCCCCGCGACGCAACATAGGAGCGCCCGCCATGGCCAATGCGATGATCCAGGACATCTTCAGCGGAACCCCGAACCTGACCACCACCGAGCGGGCGGTGTCCGTGGTGCTCGGCCTCGGCATCGCCGCCGCCGCCGCCCAGCCGCGCCCGAACAAGTGGCTCAGCCTCGCCGCCCTCGTGGTCGGTGCCGGCCTCGCCATTCGGGGCGCCACCGGTCACTGCGCCGTCAAGGCCGTGACCGAGGCCTGAACCGATCGACGCCCGGTGCCAGCCGGCATCGGGCGAAGCGGCCGTACGTAAAAGTGGACACGAAAAAGGGGCGCCTCGATGAGGCGCCCCTTTTTCGTTTGTCCCGAATTCAGGTCGGATCAGAGCGTGGTGGTGGAGCGACGGCCCTGGATGAAGCCGTAGATCGCGAGCACGACGATGGCGCCCACGACGGCGCCGATGAGGCCCGCGCCCTGGTTGGGACCGTACCAGCCCAGCGCCTGACCGAGGAAGGTGGCGACGAAGGCGCCGACGATGCCGAGGATCGTGGTCAGGATGAAGCCGGCAGGCTCGTTGCTGCCCGGCATGATGAACTTGGCGATGACACCGGCCAGGAAGCCGATGATGATGGTCCAGATAATACCCATGAGCTGATCCTCGATACTTGGCCGAACCCGCTGGGTCGGACCTCACAGGCCATAACGGCTGGCTGTGTCGCCTTGGCCTTGCGCCTGAGGTGAGAACGCCGCACCCACAGGATGAGTTGCGCTGCGGAAAGGGACTTTGTCGCATTGCTTCGGAGCGCGCGCGCCGGAGCCGGACGCGGCGGGCCCCCTTTACGCTCGGGGGCACGGCACGGCACAAGGCTTGCGCCGGAAGTCCGGGTGCCATGGGGCGCCGGGCCGGCCCGCGAGAGGCACGCTTTTCCGCCATGACGATCCAGCGCTTCGAATCCGGCCCGCGCATGAGCCAGGCCGTCACTTACGGCGACATGGTCTTCCTCGCGGGCCAAGTGGCCGGCACCGTGGTGGGCGCCGGCGTCACTGCCCAGACCCAGGAGATCCTGGGCGAGATCGACCGCCTGCTCGCGGCGGCCGGCACCGACAAGAGCCGCATCCTCACGGCGACGATCTACCTGGCCGACATCGCCACCTTCGCGGAGATGAACGCCGCCTGGGACGCCTGGGTGGCGAAGGACAACCCGCCCGCCCGCGCCACGGTGGAGGCCAAGCTCGCCGCCCCCGAATACCGCGTCGAGATCGTCGTGGTGGCCGCCAAGGGGAACGCATGATCCGAGCCGGCACCCGCCGCGCGCTCCTGACCCGGATCCTGACGGCCGGGGCGCTCGCCGCCCTGGCCTTCGGGGCCGACCCCGGCGCCCGCGCCCGCGCGCAGGCGCCGGCCCGCGAGCGCGTCGTCAACATCTACAACTGGTCGGACTACATCGACCCGAAAGTGCTGGAGGCCTTCACGAAGGAGACCGGCATCAAGGTCGTGTACGACACCTACGACAACAACGAGATCCTCGAGACCAAGCTGTTGGCCGGGCGCTCGGGCTACGACGTGGTGGCGCCTTCCGGGCCGTTCCTGCAGCGGCTGATCCGGGCCGGCGTGTTTCAGCCCCTCGACAAGGCGAAGATCCCGAACCTCGTCCATGCCTGGCCCGAGATCGCCGCACGGCTCGCCACCTACGATCCCGGCAACGCTTTCGCCGTGGACTACATGTGGGGCACCACCGGCATCGGCGTGAACCTCGCCCAGGTGCGCGAGCGCCTGGGGGCGAACCAGCCCCTGAACACCTGGAGCCTCATCCTCAATCCGGCCCTGATGGGCAAGCTCAAGGATTGCGGCGTGATGCTCCTCGATTCGCCCGAAGACCTGATCCCCAGCATGCTGCCGTTCTACGGCTTCAAGCCGGATTCCAAGCGCTGGGACGACATCTCCCAGGTCACCGACGCGCTGTTCAAGGTGCGGGGCTCGGTGCGCAAGTTCCACTCCTCGGAATACATCAACGGCCTGGCCAACGGCGACCTCTGCCTCGCGGTCGGCTATTCGGGCGACGTGATGCAGGCCCGCAAGCGCGCCGAGGAGGCCAAGAACGGCATCGAGATCGGCTACGTCATCCCACGCGAGGGCGCGCTGATGTGGTTCGACGCCTTCGCGATCCCGAAGGACGCGCCGCACCCCACCGAGGCCCACATCTTCCTCGACTACATGATGCGGCCCGAGGTGGCGGCGGCCAACACCAACTTCGTCTCCTATGCCAACGGCAACGCGGCGGCGCGGAAATTCGTCAAGCCGGAGATCCTGGCCAATCCCGGCATCTACCCGGACGAGGCGACGATGCAGCGCCTCTCCAGCAACACCGCCTGGGACGACCGCACCCAGCGCTTCGTGACCCGGAGCTGGACGCGGGTGCGAACGGGACGCTGACCCTCTCGCATCCGCAAACGCAGAACGGCGGCCCCGAGGGGCCGCCGTTCTTTGTCCAAGCTCGGGCGAAGGATAGATTAATTGCTGGCGAGGTGCGGCATCGGGTCGACCGGGGTCGCGCCCTTGCGGATCTCGAAGTGGAGCTGGGGCGAGGTCACGTTGCCGGAGGCGCCGGACTTGGCGATGGTCTGGCCGCGCTTGACCTTCTCGCCGGGGCGCACGTCGAGCTCGCCGTTATGGGCGTAAGCCGAGACGTAGCCGTTGGTGTGGCGCACGAGCACGAGCTTGCCGTAACCCTTCACGTCCGAGCCTGCATACGCCACCGTGCCGTCCTCGGCGGCCTTCACCGGGGTTCCCTCGGGCACCGAGATGTTGATGCCCTCGTTGCCGGAGGAGCCGTAGCCCGAGATCACCCGGCCCTTGGCGGGCCAGCGGAAGGACTGGTCGACCGCGACCGAACCCGTGCTCGCGGGCTCGACCTTGGCCGGCTCCGCCGAGGCAACCTTCACGGGCGCCTTGGCCGCGGCCTCGGCGGCCTTGACGTCCGCCGCAGCCTTCGCCTCGGCGACCTTGCGCGCGGCGTCCTTGGCGGCCTCCGCCTTGGCCAGCTTGGCCTCCGCCTCGGCGGCCTTCTTGGCGGCCTCCGCCTTCTTGGCGGCGTCGGCCTTGGCCGTGTCCACCTTGGCGTCGGGCTTCACCTCGGCCTTGGCTTCCTTGATCTCGATCTTGCGGACCGGCTTGTCCTCGGCCTTGGCCACGGCCTGGCCGGGGCGGACATGAGCCTTCCGGGCCTCAGCCGCCTTGGTTTCGGCGGCCTTGGTCTCCGCGGCCGCAGCCTTGGCCTCGGCGACCTTGCGGGCCTCGACGAGCTTCTTCGCCTCGGCGAGCTTGGCGGCACTCGCGGACTTCTCGGCCGCCTTGGCCTCGGCATGGCGCGCGGCTTCGGCGGCCTTGCGCGCGTTGGCGGCTTCGACGAGCTTCCGGGCCTCGGCGAGCTTGGCCGCCTCGGCCTCGCGCTTGGCCTCGGCGGCCTCGCGGGCCTCCGCCTCGCGACGGGCTTCGGCGGCCCGCTTCTCGGCGGCGCGGTCGACGACCTTCGGGGCCGGGGCGGGGGGCACCGCGCGGGTGGTCATGCGCCCGGCATCGGGGTTCATGCCCGAGACCGCGGCGCTCGAAGCCATCCCCCCCGAACTCATGCCACCCGAGACCGGCTCAGCGGAGGCCAGGCGGCTGGTCTGAGGACGGGCCGGGACCGGCGCGGCGGCCATGGGGCGCGGCGACATCGCCGCCCCCGGCGCGCCGAGCGCCTGGGACTGGATGCGGCTGGTGCGCACCACCGGTGCCGGGGCGATCTCGCCATCCGGCAGACTGCCCGTGGCCGACGGCTCGCTGGAAAGATTCGAGGCGAAGGGATTCCCGAAGGGATCGCCCAGCCGCGAAGAATCTGAAGAACAGGCGGCCGCACCGCCTCCGATCACGCCGATGAGCGCGAAGCGCGACAGCGTCCTCAACCCTCGACCAGTCCCGCGAACCCGCATCGACGCACCTGTTTGCCTGACGCAACTTGATGACGTCATTCAAACCGGATTCAGGTTAAGCAACCGTTCCGATTCACCACGTTGCGGCCACATACCGGCCAGCCGGGGAACCTTCGGGCGCCTACAGCACGCAGGCCCGGCCGGGGGTAAGGGGCGCCAGGCGGATCGTAGCGCCGCGGCGCTCGGCGCACGTGCCGTCGGCCTCGCGCACCAGAGTGAGGAGCGTCGCCGCCTCCGGTCGGCCCAGTGCCGCCACGAGGCGCCCGCCCGGCGCCAGGGCCTCGGCGAGGTGCCCGGGCAGGGCCGCCAGGGTCCCGTTGAGCAGGATACGGTCGAAGAGTTCGAGCCCCGCGAGGCCGCCCGGGTGAAGCCCGTCGCCGACGACGATCTCGGCCAGGGGCCGGTCCTCGGGCACGAGGTTGTCGCGGGCATCCTCCGCCAGGGTGGCGTAGCGCTCGACGCTGCGGACCCGGGCGGCGCCCAGGCGCAGCAGCAGCGCGGTGACGTAGCCGGACCCCGTGCCGATCTCGAGGATGCGGACACCCGGGCGCACCGCCAGCGCCGTCAGCATGCCCGCCACGATGGTCGGCGCCGTCATGGTCTGCCCGCAGGGGAGGGGCAGGCCGAGGTCGCGCCGGGCAAGATCGCGATGCCGGGCGGGGGCGAAGCGCTCGCGCGGCACCCGCTCCATCGCCCGCAGGGTGTCGGTGTCGCGCACGCCGCGGCCCCGCAGGGCCATGACGAAGGCGGCGTGCGCGACACCGA
>NZ_BPQL01000115.1 GCF_022179225.1 Methylobacterium goesingense | reverse complement strand
CGCGGCGGCCGCCGCCGTGGTGCCGGCCTCGTCCATGTGGACGATGGCGATGGCCGCGAGCTTGGTGCTCGGCCCGTAGAGGAAGATCACCGCCGAGACCGTCGTCATCGCGTTGACGAACAGGTAGACGAACAGTTCCAGCACGGTCGGCAGGCAGATCGGCAGGCTGACCCGGCGGAACGTCTGCCAGAACGGCACCTTCAGCGAGGCCGACACGGCCTCGAATTCCGGGTCGATCTGCTTGAGCGCCGTCGTCGCCGTCACATGCGCCACGGTGTAGTAGTGCGCGAGCGTGTTGATCACGAGGAGCGCCAGACTTCCGTAGAGGACGTTCAGCGGGTTCCAGGGCGCGTTGAAGAAGAACACGTAGCCGAGGCCGAGGACGAGGCCCGGCACGGCGAGCGGCAGCATCGCCAGCAGTTGGGCAAAGGCCCGGCCGGCGGGAAACAGCCTCAGCTTCTCGATGAGGTAGGCCCCGCAGAACACGACCGCCGTGCCGATGGCGGCCACCGAGAGCGCCATGGCGAGCGAGTTCCAGTAGGGCGACCAGCCGTCGGCATCGGCCGCCGCGAAGTCGTAATGGTCGAGCGTCAGGCCGAGATTGTAGGGCCAGTAGCGGATGAACGAGGCCCAGACCGCGACCCCGTAGGTGCCCGCGATCACGCCGGCCACGAGCACCGCGTAGGCCAGCGCGAGCGGATCACGAACCGGGTGGGCCTTGGGCTCGTAGGGCACCGAGCGGGCCGAGAGCAGGGACGATTGCCGGCGCTGGATCAGGCGGTCGACCACGAAGGCCAGCACGGCGGGCACCAGCATCAGCAGGCCGACGACGGCGCCCATGGGGAAGTTCTGCTGGCCGACCACCTGCCGGTAGGCGTCGGTGGCCAGCACCGCGTACTGGCCGCCGATCACCTTCGGGATGCCGAAATCCGTGACCACCAGGGTGAAGACCACGAAGGCCGCGCTGACGAGTCCGTAGCGGGCCCCCGGCAGGGTCACGGTGAGGAAGGTACGCCAGCGGCGCGTCCCCATTGCGGCGGCGGCCTCGTAGAGGCGCCCGTCGGAGAGGCCGAGGGCGGTGACGAGGATGATCAGGGCGTGCGGGAAGGCGTAGAGGCATTCCGCGAGGGTGATGCCGATCGGCCCGTAGACGCTGCGGCCGAACAGCAGGCCGCGCAGGAAGCCCTGGTTGCCGAGGATGTAGGTGAGCGCGATGCCCGACAGCAGCGAGGGCGCGAACAGCGGCAGGAGCGCCAGCGCCAGGAACAGACCCTTGAACGGCATCGCCGTGCGGGTGAGCGCGTAGGCGTAGCCGAAAGCCAGCGGCACCACGATTCCCACGACGCTGCCGGCGACGGTCAGGCTGTTGAACAGGGCCTCGACCAGGGTCGGCGTCGCGAAGTAGGTGCGGAAGTTCGACAGCCCCGCCATCCCGCCATCCGGCGCCTCCAGGCTCTTGATCAGCAGCGCGCCGAGGGGCAGCGCGATGACGAGCAGGAGGAGCAGGCACAGGCCCGCGACGAGCGCGACGCCGATCGCGGCCTCGGGCACGGCCCGGTGTTTCGCGGGCGCGGCCTCCGGCAGAACCCGGGCGAGGCTGGGTTTCCCCAGGATGGACTCGGCCACGGCGCGGCTCACGCGTGCGCCGCTACGGGGAAGGCCCGCAGGGCCGCCGGCGGCAGGGAGACATAGAGGTACTGGCCTTCCGTCAGGGCGAGGTCGCCGTGGAGGTTGGCCGAGACGTCGGCCACCAGCGAGCCACCGAGGTCGAGGCTCGGTTCCAGGCGGGCACGGGTGAAGGCGCCCAGGAATTCGAGGCTTCGCACCCGCACCTGAAACGCGTTGACGTCGGTCGGCCGCACATTGCCGACCCGGATCTCCTCCGGCCGGAAGCCGAGGCGCACCGGACTGCCGGGGATGAAGCCGCGTCCCTCCTCGCAGACGAGATCGACGGCGCCGACCCGGATTTGGCGGGCCGAACCGACCCGGGCATCGAGGAACGTCATCGCTCCGATGAAGTCGGCCACGAAGGCGGTGGCGGGGTTTCGGTAGATCTCCGCCGGGGTGCCCACTTGCTCGATCGTGCCGCGGTTCATCACCACGACCCGGTCGGCCATGGCCAGCGCCTCCTCCTGGTCGTGGGTGACCATGATGGTGGTGATCCCGAGGCGCTTCTGAAGCTGCCGGATCTCGTCGCGCAGCCGCGTGCGGACCTTGGCGTCCAGCGCCGAGAGCGGCTCGTCGAGGAGGAGCAGGGAGGGCGAGGTCGCCAGGGCGCGGGCGAGCGCCACGCGCTGCTGCTGGCCGCCCGAGAGCTGGACCGGATACTTAGGCCCCTGCTCGGACAGGCCCACGAGGGCCAGCAGTTCGGCGACCCGAGCGGCGACCCGCGCCCGCGGCATCCGCCGGTTGACGAGGCCGTAGGCGACGTTGGCCGCGACCGTCAGGTTCGGGAACAGCGCGTAGGACTGGAACACGATGCCGAAATCGCGCGCCGCCGGCGGCGCTCGCGAGACGTCGACAGAGCCGATCGCGATGCGCCCCGCATCCTGTCGGTCGAGGCCGGCGATCAGGCGCAGCAGGGTGGTCTTGCCGCAGCCGGAGGGACCGAGGAAGCAGACGAACTCGCCCCGGTCAATCTCCAGGTCGATCCCGTCGAGGGCCGTGAAGGCCCCGTAGCGCTTCGACAAGCCCGAAACCTTGAGGAACGGCGTCGCGTCGCGAGGCGTCATGGCGGTGCTCCTGATCTCTGTGCGGCCGGGGCTGCACCCTACTTCTCGGCGGCCTTCTACTTCTTGGCAGCCTTCTACTTCTTGGCAGCCTTCTACTTCTTGGCAGCCTTGGCCTCGTAGCGGCGCGACCACTCGGCCAGCACCCGCTCGCGGTTGTCGGCCATCCAGCCGAGATCGTTCTTGATCATCGCGGCCTCGGCGTTGGCGGGATAGTTCGTCGGCACGTTGGCGACACCCGGATAGGCGACGACCGCATAGCTCTTCGCGTAGAGTTCGTTGGCGGCCTTCGTGGCACCCCAGTCCGCGACCTTGCGGGCGAGCTCCAGATGCTTGGTGGTGGCGACGATGGCGTAGGCCTCCTCGTCCCAGCCCGTGCCGTCGGCGGGGACGACCACCGCGAGGGGCGCGCCCTTGGTCTTCTCGGCGGCGCCGCGCATGTCGAGCGACAGGCCGGCGGTGCGCTCGCCGCGGGCGGCCTGGACGCAGGGCGCCGACCCCGAATGCAGGTAGGCGGCGATGTTCTCGTGGAGCTTGTCCATGAAGGCCCAGCCGGCCTCCTCGCCCATGCCCTGGAGCCAGCCCGCGACCAGCAGGTATCCGGTGCCCGAGGAGGCCGGATGCGGCATCACCACCTTGCCCTTGAGGGCCGGCACCAGCAGGTCCGCCCAGCGCACGGGGGTCTTCACCCCATCCTTCTCGGCCTCCGCCGTGTTGAAGCAGACCACGCCGATCGAGGCGTCGGTGCCGGTCCAGCTGTAGGGCGGCACGGAATCGCGGAAAGTGGCTTTCAGGGCGTCGGCGCCCTTCGGCTCGTAGGTGGCGAGCAACCCCTGCTTCTCGAACAGCAGGAGGCTGGAGGCGGCCAGCCCCATCACCATGTCGGCCCGGGGATTGTCCTTCTCGGCAAGGAAGCGGGCGGTGATGACGCCGGTCGAATCCCGCACCCACACCACCTCCACCTCGGGCACCGCCCGCTCGATCCCGGCCTTGAAGGGACCGAGCTGGTCGTTCTCCAGGGCCGTGTAGATCGTGAGCCGGGTGCGCTCGGCGGCCGACACCGGTGCGGTCAGCGACGACGCGAGGGCGAGGGTCAGGGCGAGGAGGCCGAGGGCTTTCATGGACGATACTCCGGGGTGTTGTCGTTCCGATGTCTAGGGCCTGGCCCATGACAGTAAGAAGACAAATCCCAATGCGATCAAGTCCAGGCTTTTTGCATATAGTGCCTAATTACGGACCACGATGCAGATGTACTTACAAACCTTGCGGACAGCCGAAAGCGATCCGCGGCGCTCGGCCGCGGATCGATGCCGAAATCTTCGTTTGCCTGCAAAAAGAGGCTCGCCGCGGCGACCTCCTCAGCAGGCCTGGGGCATGCGCCCGGCCGCCAGCAATCCGTTGATGTCGTCCACGACGCCCGGCAGGTCGGCGATCGTGTCGATGAGGAAGTGGGGCTTCGAATCGGCGAACAGGGCGGCGATCCGGGTCCGCTCGGCGGTCAGGTGCTCGGCGGGAGCCGCGCGGAACGCGTCGTAGCTCAGGCCCAGCGCGTTGCCCGAGCAGGTGAGCGCCACCGTCCACATGCCGGCCCGGCGGCCCTCGAGGATGCCCGGAACCGTGTCGTCGACCTTCACGCAGGCGGCGACGTCGTCGATGCCGAGCGCGATCACGTTGGCGAGCGCCTGGGCCGGGAAGGGACGCCCGTTCGGGACCTCGTCCGTGGCCACGACATGGTCGGCGACGTAGCCGTTGGTGGCAGCGAGCGCGACCACGCGCTCCATGACGCGGGCGGGATACCCTGAGCAGGAGCCGATCTTCAGGCCCCGGGCCCGCAGGTCGGCGATGGCCTCCAACGCCCCTGGGATCACGGCGGAATGCGCGGCGATCTTCTCGATCTGCAGCGGCATGAAGCGCTCGTAGATCGCGGTGACGTCCGCGTCGGTGGCGGGGCGCCCGTGCGCGGCGGCGTAGCGCGCCGCGATCGCGGGGTCGTTCAGGAGCGTGCGGATGTGGTCCCACTTGCCCATGCCCATCGGGCCCCTCACCTCGGGCAGGCTCACGGCGACGCCGAACTCCGCGAAGGCCTCGACGAAGATCTGGGTGGGGGCGAAGGAGCCGAAATCGACCACGGTCCCGGCCCAGTCGAGAATCGCAGCCTGGAGCTTCTTCGGAGGAGCGTAGGACATGGATAGACTTTCGCGTGCGGCCGAGGGACGGGCGATCAGAGGGTCGTGATGTTCAGATCGGCGAACGCCGCGGCGACGGCCTCGACCGCACGTTCCATGTCGGCGGATTCGACGTGG
Organism: Methylobacterium goesingense; assembly: GCF_022179225.1. Classification (GTDB taxonomy): domain Bacteria; phylum Pseudomonadota; class Alphaproteobacteria; order Rhizobiales; family Beijerinckiaceae; genus Methylobacterium; species Methylobacterium goesingense. The sequence goes on along the minus strand of NZ_BPQL01000115.1, from coordinate 42,035 downwards.
CCGATGCAGCCCACGCGAAAGGTCTCGAGCTGCGTGAGCTTGCCCGGATAGAGGATGAAGCCCCGCGCGCGCACTGCGGCGTAGAAATCGGCGAATCGGTACTTCGGGTCGCGCGGGGCGTGGAAGGTCACGATGATCGGCGCCTGGATCCCGGGCGCCAGGAAGGACTTCAGGCCAAGGCGCTCCATGCCACGGACGAGCACTTCGCAGTTGCGCGCGTACTTGGCGTGTCGGGCCGGCAGGCCGCCCTCCTCCGCGTGTTGCAGCAGGGCCTCGTGGAGGGCCGCCACGACATGGGTCGGCGGGGTGAAGCGCCACTGCCCCGTGCGCTGCATGTAGGTGTGCTGGTCGCTGAGGTTCAGCGCCAGCGACGGCGAATTGCCCTCGGCCCGGGCCAGGGCCTCCGCCCGCGCGATCACGAAGCCCATGCCGGGCACGCCCTCGAGGCACTTGCCCGAGGCGGCGATCAGCGCCTCGAACGGCACCGCGGCCGCATCAATGGGCAGCGCCCCGAAGGAGCTCATCGCATCGACGATGAGGCCGCGCCCGTGGCGCGCGACCACGTCGGCGATTGCGGGCAGCGGGTTGAGGATGCCGGTGCTGGTCTCGCAGTGGATCAGCCCGACATGGCTGATGGCGGGATCGGCGGCGAGCAGGCCGTCGACCGCCTCGGGGGTGGTCGGCACGTCGTCGGCGGTCTCGTAGACCGTGTGGTCGCGGCCGAGCGCCTCGCAGATCCGGGCCAGGCGCTTGCCGTAGGCGCCGTTGACGAGGACCAGCACCTTGCCGGTGCGCGGCACCAGGGTGCCGATGGCGGCCTCCACGGCGAAGGTGCCGCTTCCCTGAAGCGGCACGCAGACATGGCTGCCGGTGCCGTTGGCGATGGCGACGAGACGCGCGCAGACGTCGGCCGTCAGCGCGTTGAAGCTGCCGTCCCAGGACCCCCAATCGGTCATCATCGCCGCGCGGGTGCGCTCGGACGTCGTCAGCGGACCGGGGGTCAGGAGAATCGGCGTCCAAGGGATGGACGAGGCGTCTGTCATGGTGATCCTGCCCGATCGGCCGTGGGACAATCCCGTGCCCGGAGGGCGCTCCGGGATGCGGCGACCTTGCGTTCGGCCGACCCATCAGATCAAATCGTTTCTCGTGATGCATGCCATCAGTCTGACCGATCGATCGCCATGAACCTCTTCCAGCTTCGGGCCTTCGATGCGGTCGCGCGGGAGGGCAGCTTCACGCGCGCGGCCGGGCGCCTCTGCATCAGCCAGCCCGCGGTGACCGGGCACATCAAGGCGCTGGAGGAGCGCTACGACCTCGTGCTGTTCCGGCGCACCGCACGCGCCGCCGAGCTGACCCCGCAGGGCCGGGCCCTGGCCGAACTCACCGGCCCGCTCTTCGGCCTCGTCGAGCAGGCGGAGGATCTCCTGGAGGCCAACCGGACCCTGGTCTCGGGGCGGGTCGAGATCGCGGTGGATTCGCCCCACATCGTGATGCCCCTGCTGGCGCGTCTGCGCGCACGCCACCCCGGCATCGTCGTCGGGTTGATCCTCGGCAACGCCGCCGACACCCGCGAGGCCCTGCTGTCGGAGCGGGCGAGCGTCGCCGTGCTCACCGAGGCCGAGGCGCATCCGGATCTCCACCTCGCGCAGATCGCGGTCTCGCGCATCTGCGCGGTGGTCCCGCGCGGCCATCCCCTGGCGGATCGCGAAACGCTCGACCGCGCCGAACTCGACGGCGCCGCGATGGTGCTGCGCGAACCGACCTCGGTGACCCGGCGCACCTTCGACCGGGCCTGCCGGGCCGGCGGCGTCGCGCCCACCGTGCTGATGGAGCTCGACAGCCGCGAGGCGGTGATCGAGGCCGCCGCCGCGGGGATCGGCATCGGCATCGTCTCGTCCCTGGAATGCGGGGCGGACACCCGGATCGCCGCGATCCCGATCGCGGGCGCCGACCTCAGCAACCGCCACGCGATCGCCTGCCTCGCGCGGCGGCGGAACCTGCGCCTGATCCGGGCGGTGTTCGGACTGGCGACCGAGACAGACGAGGCGGCGCGATGACCCGGAAACCCCCGGCTTCGGAGAACCGGGCGCTCGCGGCCGCCCGCCACGACGCGATCCTGGTGCGACTCGGCCAGGACGGCAGCGTCAGCGTCGAGGCGATGGCGGACCGCTTCGGCGTCTCGCGCGAGACGATCCGGCGCGACCTGAAGGCCCTGGCCGAGCGGGGCCGCCTCGCCATCGTGCACGGGGGGGCGACGCGCTGCGCGGACGAGCCGGTCCTCGCCATACGGGAGCGCGACAACGCGGCCGGCAAGGCCGCGATCGGGCGGGTCGCGGCGGGGCTCGTCGAGGACGGCATGGTGGTTCTGCTCGATTCCGGCGCCACCACCCTGGCGGTCGCCAACGCGCTCGCCGGCCACGATCCGCTCTTCACGCGCCCCGTGCCGAGGGGCCTGACGATCTGCACCAACAGCCTGCCGGTCGGGCTCGTCCTGTGCCGCCTCGCCGGCGTGCGGGTCCATGTCCTCGGAGGCGAGGTCGAGGGCGCAGACGAGGCGGCGTTCGGCATCGACGCCCTGGCCGCCCTGGCGCGCTTTCGCGCCGATCTCGCCTTCGTGGGCGCGGGCGGCATCGCGCCGTCGGGGGAGATCACCGATTTCGCGCCGTTTCCCACCGAGTTGCGAATCCGCATGCTGACAGCGGCCGAGCGCGGCTACGTGGTGGCGGACAGGACCAAGTTCGGCCGCATGACGCCGATCCGCCTGACGCCGATCCCGGCCGGGACCGGTCTGATCGTCGACGCGGAGCCCCCGGCGCCCATGCGGGAGGCCCTCACGGCGCGCGGCCTCACGGTGATCGTCGCCCCGTGATGTGGTTTTTTGTGGCTTTTTGAATTCTTTTGCGGCACACCTCCATTGGCGGTGGCGCGGATTCCAACGGAGGCGAGACCCCATGACGGCCAGCGGCATGAGCCTGCCTGTCTTCGCCGCGGTGCTGGCCGCCGCCTTCATGCATGCGGGCTGGAACGCGGTCGCCAAGCTTCGCCTCGAGCCGATCCTCACCATGGCGCTGATCTCGGCCTCGGCCGGGCTGTTCGCGCTGCCGGCCGCGCTGTGGTTCGGGTGGCCGCCGGCCGCCGCCTGGCCCTGGCTGGCGGGCTCGATCCTGCTGCACCTCGGCTACTACATCGCCCTGGCCGAGGCCTACCGGCACGCGGATATGGGGCAGGTCTACCCGATCGCGCGCGGCAGCGCCCCCCTCCTGACCGCCTGCGCGTCCCTTCTGCTGCTGCGGGAGGGGCTGGCGCCGCTCGCCGCCCTCGGGATCGCGATCCTCTGTGCCGGCGTTGCTCTGATGGCCTTCGCCAGTGCCGGCGGGCAGCGGCTGAGCCGGACGGCCCTCGGCTACGCGCTGCTCACCGGCACCCTGATCTCCGGCTACACGCTGGTGGACGGTCTCGGTGCGCGGGCGGCGGGCGACCCGCACGCCTACGCGGCCGCGCTTTTCGTGGTCGACGCGGTTCCGCTGCCGGCCTTCGTCCTCTGGACCCGCGGCCGCAAGGTCCTGGGCTCCGTCCGGGGCCTGACGCTGCCCGGCCTCGGGGGCGGCGCCCTGGCCCTCGGCTCCTACTGGATCGCCATCTGGGCGATGACGGTCGCGCCCATTCCCCTGGTCGCGGCGACGCGGGAGACCAGCGTCCTGTTCGCGATGCTGATCTCCGTTCTCGTCCTGAAGGAGCCACTCCTCCTGTCGCGGATGACGGCCGTCATCGTCATCGTGGCGGGCGTCGTGGCCATGCGCCTGGCCTGACGCCGCAAGCCTCGCTCCACGCGCCCCGAACAGGACTACCTCCGGGGCGTCCGGGCCCGTATACGCAGAGCGGGCGGTACGATCCGGGCCGTCGCGCAGGGATGGGGCACGTCGATGACACCGCAACAGGTCACGCTCGTTCAGGACAGCTTCGCGAAGGTGCGGCCCATCGCCGACACCGCCGCGGATCTCTTCTACGGCCGCCTCTTCGAGATCGCCCCGGGGGTCCGCGCGATGTTTCCCGAAGACATGAGGGAACAGAAGAAGAAGCTCATGGCGATGCTCGGCCTCGCGGTCACGAATCTCCATAAGCCCGACACGGTGGTGCCCGCACTCCAGACGCTCGGGCGCCAGCACGTCGCCTTCGGCACGCAGGCGGCGCATTACGCGCCCGTCGGGGAGGCGCTGCTCTGGACCCTGGAGCAGGGGCTCGGGCCCGACTTCACGCCCGAGGTGCGCGAGGCCTGGACCGAGACCTACGGCCTCGTGGCGCGCGTCATGCAGGACGCCGCCGCCGACATGCGGGCATGATCCCGACGCGGGGCATCGCCGCTACGGCGATCGGCCGGAACGCACAGGGTTGGGGAGCGACGACGTGAAGACGGTGATGCCCCGCCTCCTGGCCATCGGCGTGATGCTCGTCGTGGTGGGTGCCGCTCACGGCCTCAAGCTCGCGGGCTTCGCGCATGCCGAGTTCGACGCGCTCCTGGCCGCGGGCCTGGCCTCGATCCTGACCGTGGCGGCCACCCTGTAACGTCGGCCGCCCTCCCGGTCGTGAGGGCGGCACCCGGGAATCCGGTTTCCGTTCTCCCGTGAACACAATGGTGACGGTCCTGCGCTACGCCTGGGCGGGACGGGCGCATCGGACCCAAGCGCACGGCCAAGGGAGACGTCACATGAGCGCTGCTCCAGCGCCTTCGCATCGGTCTCAGGACGCCGCGCGGCGCCTGCCCGAGTTGTCGGATCTGGCGGGGCGCCTCGCCGACCGGGTCGTGGAAGCCCAGGTCGCGGGCGAGCCCGTACCCGACGACCACATCCGTTTCCTGCTCGACGCGGCGCTGCTGCTCCAGGAGCACGGCGTGGGGCTGCCCTCGCTCCTCGGCCAGATCATGCGCGGCGCCGCCGAGCCGGAAATCCGGATGCCGCGGGTCGACGAGGACGACGATGCCGGCCGCCTCGCCTGGCTGCTGCGACCCTTCCAGGAAACGCGAAGCTGAGGGCAGCCGCGCCGCCGGCCCGACCCCGGCACGCTTCTGCCTGCCGGCCCTCCCGCGAAGAGGCCGGACACCCGAAGGCCGAACCACCGGATCCGAGAGACCCGCAAGACGTCTCGCGCGGAACGAAACGGCAAGCCTTGTGCAAGGCGCGGACGGAGCCGGCGGAATGCCTTCGTCCGGCCATTGTCCCTGACCCGAGACGGCCCACTTGACCCGCCCGGCGCGCGCCGCGGCGGGTTTTTTACTATCGGCCCGCGTGCATCGGTTTCAGCGAATTCTGCCGGGGACGCGTTCGCCCGGAGCAGCCGGGCCCTTCGAGAGACTTCCAGACGGCCCGCCTCCGGCACGGGAGTGGCGCGCGGTCAGGCCCGGGCGCCTGCGGGGAGGCGCGCCGTCACCGGCCCATTGTTGTGTCTCGGCCACACAAGACTTCTATCGCAACCGGAGGCGGAATACGCCTTGAGCATCGAGATTTCGTGAAGCTACAAATCTGTCTGCCAACACGCGATCGAAGCAATTGAGCCAAATTCAGGCGCGCTCCGCTTTACGCCCAAAGCGATGGACACGCGCTATAGCCTTTTGACTAGCAGTAGAGCCTCCAAGCTTCTGAGGACACCGATGTCGAATCCAACGTGTCTGCGGCCCTTGCGCGCCGCCGGGCTGAGCTTTCTATTGTGTGCGGGCGTCTCGCACGCAGCCCTCGGACAGACGACCGGGTATCAGGATCCCGGCCGGATCGGAGATGTCGCGAGTTGGCGGACGCCGGAATACCTCGCCGATTTCGGTCTCGCCTCGATGAATGCCGACCAGGCCTATGCGCGCGGCATCACCGGGCGGGGCGTGGTGGTGGGGTCGGTGGATTCGGGCTTCCTCGCCACGCATCCGGAATTCGCCGGCCGTGTCACCGCCCTCACCAACACCGGCACCTTCCGCGCCGACGGCTACCGCTACGAGACGGCCGCGGGCGTCCGCTCGAGCTTCTTCACCGCCGGGTCGAGCTATTCGGTGCCCGGCACCTGGATCCAGGGCGTCAACGACGACCACGGCACCCATGTCGACGGCACCATCGTGGCCAACCGCGACGGCGTCGGCATGCACGGAGTCGCCTTCGGCGCGACGCTGCTCGCCACCAACACCAACGGCACCGATTCCTCGATCTACGGCACCAACCAGGACTACAACTACTTCAAGAGCGCCTACGGCAACCTGGTCGCCCAGGGCGCACGGGCGATCAACAGCAGCTGGGGCAGCCCGCCTCCCCCTGAGAATTACAACACCCTGGGCGGCCTGTTCTCGGCCTATGCCAAGTTCCCGCGCCAGCTCGATTGGCTCGACGCCGCCGCGGAAGCCGGCCGTGCGGGGACCATCATGGTCTTCGCCGCCGGCAATGCGGGCGTGAACAACCCGACCGTGCGCGCAGCACTGCCCTATTTCGAGCCCGATCTGGAGAAGACCTGGATCGCCGCCTCGGGCCTGACCGCGACGGATGCCTCGGCCTTCAACCGCTGCGGCGTCGCGAAGTACTGGTGCATCGCCGCGCCCGGCCGCAACGTCTACTCGACGGTGACGAGCGCCACGGGCGTGGCCGGCTACGGCCTGAAGAGCGGCACCTCGATGTCGGCCCCCCACGTCACGGGTGCGCTGGCCCTGGTGATGGAGCGCTTCGCCTACATGACCAACGAGCAGACCCGCGACGTCCTGCTCACCACCGCGACCCACCTGGGAGACGGTCCCGCCGACCGGCCCAACGAGACCTTCGGCTGGGGCAAGATCGATCTCGGCCGGGCGATGAACGGCCCCGGCCAGTTCCTCGGCCGGTTCGACGCCAATCTCGGCGCGGGCGTCTCCGACACCTGGTCGAACGACATCTCCGACGCGGCCCTGCGCCAGCGCTTCGTGGAGGACAGCGCCGAGCACGCGGCCTGGATCCAAACCAAGGCCGAGCGCGGCTGGACCAATGGCCTGCCGGCGAACGCAACGCAGGAGCAGGGGGTCGAGTACACCTACAAGCAGGCCCGCGATCAGGCCTTCCTCACCCGCACCTACGCGGGCGGCCTGACGAAGTCGGGCGGCGGCACGCTCCAGCTCACCGGCAACAGCACCTACACGGGTACCACCGAGGTGAATGGTGGCCTGCTCGCGGTGAACGGCTCGATCACCTCGCTCGCCAACGTCAATGCGGGCGGCACGCTCGGCGGCTCGGGCCGCGTCGGCGGCCTCAACGTCGGCCAGGGCGGTACCGTGGCGCCGGGCAACTCCATCGGCACCCTCAACGTGGCGGGCAACGTCACCTTCGCGGCGGGCTCCACCTACGCCGTCGAGGTCGCCGCCGGGCGCAGCGACCGCATCGCCGCCACGGGCGCGGCGCAGATCGGCGGCGGCACCGTCTCGGTCTCCCTGGAGAACGCGCTCAGCCCCCTGAGCCCCACCGAGACCCGCAGCCTGCTGGGGCAGCGCTACACCATCCTCACCGCCACCGGCGGGGTCAGCGGACGCTTCGACGTGTCGACACCGCGCTACACCTTCATCGGCACGGACCTGTCCTACGGCGCCAGCACCGTCGACCTCTCGGTGGCGCGCAACGCCACCACCTTCGCGTCCGTCGGCGCCAACCGGAACCAAGCCTCGGTCGGCGCAGCGGTGGAGGGGCTCGGAGCCGGCAACCGGATCTACGAGACGATCCTGGTCACCACCGATCCGGGCAGCGCCCGCGGCGCCTTCCAGTCCCTCTCCGGGGATATCCACGCGAGCCTCGTCTCGGCCGAGTTCGAGACCGCCTTCTTCGTGCGCGAGGCGATCCTCGACCGCCTGCGCTGGGGACCGACGCCGGGTTCCACGGAGGCCACCGATTACGGCCTGCTGCCGGCCACCTACACCGCGGACCTGCCGGGTCGGGCCGTGCCGGTTCCGATGCGGGTGGTGGATTCCCGCGTGTTCGGCGTCTGGGGCCAGGGCTTCGGCAGCTTCGGGCAGGCGCGAACGGACGGCAACGCCGCCAGCCTGTCGCGCCAGACCAGCGGGTTCGTGCTCGGCGCCGATGCCAGGCTCGAGAACGGCATCCGGATCGGCGTCGCGGGGGGCTATTCCAACACGGGGCTCGATACGCCCGGCAGCCTGCAATCGGGCACCGTCGAGAGCGGGTTCGGCGGCGTCTACGGCGGCTACGAGTTCGGGGCGGTGTCGCTGCGCGTCGGTGCGGTCTACGCCGACAATTCGGCGCGCCTGCGTCGCGGCGTTGCCTTCGCCGGGCTGGCCGACAGCACGAGCGCGCGCACCGGCGGCGACACCATCCAGGGCTTCGGCGAAGTCGGCTACCGCTTCGCCTTCGCGGGCCAGCCGGGTGCCGCACCGGGCGGTTTCGCGCTGGCCTACATCGAGCCCTTCGTGGGGGGCGCCCTCGTCAGCATCGGCCGGGATCGCCTGACCGAGACCGGCGGGTTCGCCGCGCTCACCGGCGCCGCCCAGACCTACGATATCGGCACCTCCACGGTGGGCCTGCGCGCCCAGGCGAGCCTCGACCTCGGCTTCGGCGCTCCGGTCTCGCTGCGCGGTCTCGTCGGCTATCGACGCGCCTACGGCGACGTCGTGCCGAAGGCACTCCTGGCCTTCGGCACCGGCCCGAGCTTCCTGACCGCCGGCCTTCCGATCGACCGGGACGCCCTCGTGGCGGAGGCCGGGCTCGACGTCCTCGTCGGGCGGGGCACCACCCTGGGCGTCGCGTATACCGGGCAGGTCGGTAACCGTGCCCAGGACCACGCGGTGAAGGGCAACTTCACCTACCGGTTCTGAGACGAACCCGATCGCGCACGCCGCCCCTAGTCCCCCGGAGCATCCGGACCAGGGGCGGTTTTTCGGACGATCGTCCCGCGCCGGGAACCGGATGGGGCGTGAAAGCCGGGAGCCCGATCAGGCGCGCCGACACAGAACGGCGACATCGAGGTTTCCGATGAAATCCGGAATGATGTCGACGACATTGAGATGCTTGGACCAGGCCCGGCGCGTGTAATCCTGGGTCTGCACGGTGTGGCGATCGTAGGTGCCGTCGGCGATCTTTCCCGCGAGAGCCGGATCGATCAGCCGATCGTCGAAGCCCATCGCGGTCCAGTGCCGCCAGAAATCCGGCCCACGGAAGAACGACGACCAGGCGACGGACCGCGACCCGCCGAAGGTGATCAGCGCGACGCCCTCCGGCTTGAGGAGACGGCCGATCTCATCGAGCCAGGCGGCCTGAACCTCGGCGGAGAGGTGCGTCATCACCGAGATTCCGAAGATGCCGTCGAAGCTTCCCTCCGAGAAAGGTGTCGGCGGCAGGAAAGGTGTGGTGCGGAATTCGCCCCCGAGGTACTCGCGGCACCAGGCGATGGTCTCGTCGTCGATGTCGGTTCCACAGACCCGGGCGGCATTCCACTGCTGAACGAAGTGGCGCGTGACCCGGCCATGCCCGCAGCCCCAGTCGAGCACGGAGACACCGTCGCGGTTCGCCACCCCGTAGCGGCCGAGCAGGCTCTCGATGGCCTTGAAGGCGCAATGGCTCGTGAATGTGACGCTCTGGTCGTTAGACCAGGTCTGCACGCGGGTCAGCTGGCTGCCGTCGCGGGGCAGTCCGATCCCGGCATCGAGACGGGTCGGGACGAAGACCCGCCGCCCCAGGATGTCGCCGACCTGGCGCCCGTCCAGGTCGAGGGGATTCCCGTTGTCGTACGCGAAGGTGAAGCTGAATGGATCGGATCCCGGCGTACAGGCGGGCAGATCGATGACCACCATGAAGGACGAATGATGGGCGTTCGGCCAGTACCAGAACTGCTTTCCGAAGGAGATCGAGGGTAGCGGATACTGGAATTCGTAGGCGACCCCGGGCCCGAAGATCACCCGCAGGGCGCCGGGATCGCCCGCAGGCGGCAGGTGCTCACCCGAGATGACGAGGCGGGCACCGTCGAAGCTCAGCCAGGGGGTCGCCTGGAACGGCAGGGAATGGACCGCGAGCACGTCGCGGGCCTTCAACCCGAACTGGTTGACGATGGGCGCGCGCGGCGGGACCGTGAAGCGCGCGAAGCACGCCTCCTCGGACGATCCCCACACCTCGACCGTGGTCTCGGCCGGGTCGATCACGGGTGGCAACTGGCACGTGAAGCGGACCAGACCCTCGACATTCGTCACCGGAACCGTCGCCCAGTGTCGGCCGTCACACCGCACCGTGACCCGGGAAGCGATTTTCTTACCGGTGAAGGTGCCCACCAGCATGTCGCCCGGATCGAGGCGCAGGTCGAGTTCCCCTGACTCGGAAGCGACGATGCCGGTCTCGATCGAGGTCGGTGTCACCATGGTTCGGTCATTCCATCGGGCGAGATCTGGCCGTACGCGGTGAGTTTTAGAGGAATTCTCCTATAAGGCGATTTTTTCTCGCAATTCAATAGATACCTTAAGTCGCGGGCCTCCCAGTCACGCGTCGATCTGGGCCCCGTCGGGCGTTCTGCCCCTGCAGTCTGAAGCGAAGGCAAGCGAGAGCCCCCTGGAACACGACAACCAAACTGGGCGAATAGTTCTCCTTAAGATCGACATATCCTGCGCGAAGCGCTTGAGGCTGTCGCTCCGGCACGATCGGGACCTCGACCATCGATACGGCCAGCTCAATGCCCGGAGCCATCCTTCAGTCCGAGCCAGCGGAACCCGGACGCTTCCCTTCGGCCGCTCCTCTCTCCAGCCCCCCCCCCGATGGATACGAATAAAGCAGGGGCGCATCTGGATTTGAAAGGTTCGAAAAAGGACTTCCTCTTCCAAAACCATTGCCCTAGACAGAAAAGCCGATCGTCTCGACCCTATGACCAATGAACGCGAGCCTTCGATGAGCGACGAAATCAATCCCTTGATCGTACAAATGCCGGGCTTCGACGAAGCGTATTACCGGTCTCATTGCCCCGACGCAGCAGATTACGAGGGATCCGCACTCGATCACTACTTGAATTTCGGCTGGAAGGCAGGCATCAATCCAAGCAAAGGATTCGATGGCAATGCCTACTTGGCTATCAACACCGACGTCAGAGAAGCGGATATCTGCCCGCTCCTCCACTTCCTGAACTACGGACTTGCCGAAGGCCGCGCTTTTTCGCAGAACGCGTAGAAGCGCGCGATCATAATCTCGATCTAGCGGGCAGGATCGATGCGCTGAGCTCACGCCCTCGCTTCTTACTCTCGCCAAAATCTCCGCTCGGCCGGGGCTCGACGATTGCGAACCTGAAGCTATACCAACCGGCAGCCCCGTGATCGGCGGGTCTGCGGGCCTTGGCCCCAGGACAGTGTCCGCTGCCGAAAGCTGATTTCGGGACCATCACGCATCGAGGCGAAACTCGTCCGGTGTGACCGGCTTGCACCTTGCCCCTCGTCGTGGGCGAGCCTTATAGATTCCCGCCATGAAGTCCCTCCGCCTGAAACCTAAAACCGGACAGACCGGAAAACCTTCTGCGATGGCGGGTTTCGATGCCGTCTATTATCTCTATTGGTACAGGGACGTCGAGCAATACGGGGGAACCCCGCTCGATCACTACCTGACGATCGGCTGGAAGGAAGGGCGTGATCCGAGCGCCGGCTTTAGTACGGATGGCTACCTCGCGGCTCATGCCGACGTCCGTGCGAACGGCGCCAATCCGCTGATCCATTTCCTGCAGTTTGGCCTCGCCGAGGGCCGGCGCGGATGGGAGAAGGATCCCCAAGCGCCCGCGCCACGGCCGCGCCTGCTCTGACGCCAAGGGGCGCGGACGCCGCCGGCCTCGGGCCGCCCGCGTGCGGCTGCGTATCGGCCGAAGACCGAACGGGATCGGGCGGTCAGCGTAGCCCCCGCGCCGCCATTTCCTCTGGCGCCTGACCGGCCCCATCCTGCCGGGCAAGGAGCGTCGCCAGTTCGACCGGGCGGTAATCCCAGGCATCCGCACCGACGTCGCAGGCGCGGCTGGTATCGGGCAGGCAGGCATGCGTGTGCCCGTAGAGATGGCGCGTCTCCCGCCAGAAGCCCGGCCAGGACCGGTGGGGGTAATGCGACAGGAACAGGCGCCATGCCCGTCCCTGCCCATCTTGCACGGTGATCCGCGCGCTCTCCACCGGGGGCTCGGCCCAGGGCAGGCCCAGCACCCGGTTGGTATCGTGGTTGCCGCGCACCAGGCGCTTGACGCCGTTGAGCCGGGCGAACACCGCCGCGCAATGGGCGCGGCTGGCCCCGGCGGCGAAATCGCCGAGATGCCAGACGGAATCGTCCGGCCCGACAACCGCGTTCCACCGCGCGATCAGGGCTGCGTCGTGCGCTTCGACGGAGCCGAAGGCTGTCCGACGCCGTTGCACGAGGGGAGCATCACCGAAATGCGTGTCGGCCGTGAAGAACGTTGCCATGCAGCCTGCGGGCGGGTGCGCCCCGGCGGGAAGCGGGGACGTGTCGCGGTCCCGCCAGATGGCGCAGCAGGCCACGCCCGCAAGCCGGTGCGACCTCGCCGACCGCGGATGGGCCGCGATGGCTGACCTGCCCGATGATCCCGTACGCTGCGTCCATTACGTGGGCTTCCGGGATGACCGCTACTGGAACGCCTACCGGATCTTCGGCGGCCCCCGGGTGATCCATCGGCGCTGGGACTTCTACGCCACCCGCGATGTCGGCCCCGACGACGTGGTGATCTTCGCCGAAGGTGATGCGGACCAACCGATCGCCGCGCGCAACGCCACCGATCTCGACGAGCGCTGGCTCTAGGATCAGAACCCGATCAGCCGATCCATGGGGGGAGTGCTCGCGATCCTCGGCAGGCCCCGGGGAAATCCGCCCTCAGACCGGTTGGAAACGCCGCCTCTCGCACTCACGCGCCGGCCTCGGTCGCGATGGACGTCAGGCCGCCGTGACGCGGCCCAGGTTGCGCTCCGTCTGCGGCGAGTTCACCGCGTCCACTTCCGCCGTGGGCCCGACCCAGCGCGGAAGCGGGGGCGCGGCGAGATCGAGGCGCAGGAAGACCGGGCCGGACAAGCCCGCCAGCAGGCCGGTCGTCAGCCGAGCCCGGCCCGCCGTCCAGCGGTGGCCCGATGCCCCCGCGTGGAAGCCCGCCGCGAGCGCGGGATCGCCCAGGGAGACGGCGCGGGGTGCCTCGAACCCGGCCGTGAGAGTCAGGCCCGCGAGGCACAGCCCGAGCGCGCGTTCATCCACGCTGTCGGAGACCTGGGCCGGCACGCTCGTGGGCGCGCAGAGCCAGATTTCCCGGGCGTCCGCCGGCAGGACGAAGCAGGCGGAGAGCCCGCGCGTCTCGGGCAGGAGGCGGACGCCGTCCACCTCCAGGTGAACGCCGGCCCAGGTCTCGGGCTGGCGCAAGGTCCAGCCGGCCGCTTCGGCCCGGCTGCGCAGGCGCGCCCGGGCCGCCGCGACGACGGGGCCGTCGCGGTGGAAGGGCCGGCAATAATCGGCGGTCGTGGCCGCCCCGGCATCGGGACCGGCAGCGAGATCGACGACCGCACCCGTGCCGAAGAAGCCCCGGTTGCCGCACTCGAGGTAGCTCTCGGCGGGCAGGCCCTCGGCGAGCAGGATGTCGTGGCCGTCGAGTTCGACGTGCCAGTAGGTGACGTGCGCCACGTCCTCCTGAACGATGGTCGATCCGTTGACCAGGGCGATGGCCGGCACCAGCACCTCGCCGAGCATGTCGAGGCAGAGGGCGTGGCCGGGCGAGACGCGCAGGTCGCGCGCGGGCTTGTCCGGGCCCAGCGCGCCGGCGCGGATACGCACAGGCTGAGCCTGGCCGGGCCGGGGATGGCGGCGGGGTGCCATGGCGCGGCTGCCGATCCAGCGGATCGGCCGGTGCTGGCCGGCGGCGGTGAGCACGCGATCGCCCACGCGCAGATCCTCGATCGCGACCTCGCCGTGCTCCGTGCGGATCCGCGTGCCGGTCACGTAGCAGGCCGCGTCGGCCTCGAAGACGTCGGTGGTGTTGTTCGTGTCGCCGGCCACGAGGTTGCTGGCGCCGCTCGCGAAGACGACGCGGGTGCCGTCGGCCGAGATCGAGGGGGCGTTGCTGGTGGCGGTGCCCTGCGCGCCCGTGCTGTCGGTGGAGACGCGGGTGGTGGTGCCGGTGCCGAGGTCCTTGACGAAGATATCGGCGACGCCGTTCGTGTCGCCGTCCACGAGGTTGCTGGCGCCACTCTGGAAGGCGACGCGGGTGCCGTCGGCCGAGATCGAGGCGCTGGTGCTGGTACCGCTGGCCTGCGCGCCCGTGCTGTCGGTGGAGACGCGGGTGGTGGTGCCGGTGCCCAGGTCCTTGACGAAGACGTCCTGCTGACCGTTCGTGTCACCCGTGACGAGGCTGGTGGCGCTGCTCGCGAAGGCGACGCGGGTGCCGTCGGCCGAGATCGAGGCGTTGCCGCTGCTGCCGGCGCCCTGCGCGCCCGTGCTGTCGGTGGAGACGCGGGTGGTGGTGCCGGTGCCCAGGTCCTTGACGAAGATGTCCTGCTGACCGTTCGTGTCGCCGGCCACGAGGTTGGCGGCGGTGCTCGCGAAGGCGACGCGGGTGCCGTCGGCCGAGATCGAGGCGTTGACGCTGCCGCCGGCGCCCTGCGCGCCCGTGCTGTCGGTGGAGACGCGGGTGGTGCTGCCGGTACCCAGGTCCTTGACGAAGATGTCGGTGGCGTTGTTCGTGTCGCCGGCCACCAGGTTGGCGGCGCCGCTCTGGAAGGCGACGCGGGTGCCGTCGGCCGAGATCGCGGCGTTGCTGCTTGTGCCGGTGGCCTGCGTGCCCGTGCTGTCGGTGGAGACGCGGGTGGTGGTGCCGGTCCTCAGGTCCTTGACGAAGATGTCGAAGGCGCTGTTCGTGTCACCCGTGACGAGGTTGGTGGCGGCGCTCTGGAAGGCGACGCGGGTGCCGTCGGCCGAGATCGAGGGGGTGCTACTGGTGCCGTTGCCCTGCACACCCGTGCTGCTGGTGGAGACCAGGGTGACCGTGCCGGTGAGCGTGTCCTTGACGAAGACGTCCTGCTGACCGTTCGTGTCGCCGGGCGCGAGGTTGGTGGCGCTGCTCGTGAAGACGACGTAGCGCCCGTCGGCCGAGACCTGGGATCCCGTTACGGTAGTCGAGCTGGTGCTGCTGCCCTGCGTTCCATCGGCAGCGGTCGATACGCGTGTGATGGCCATGGTCGTGCCCTGCTTCTCCGTGCCGGCCGCGATGCCGACGATCGTCGAGACGGGCGTATCGCGGCGCGCGCGACGGGAAAAGTGTTAAAAGCACACACGCAACAAAGCTTCTGGCCTAAAACTTCGCAGCGACATTGGTTTTTCAGTAATTCAAATTTCTTTCGGAGAAATAATCCATTTGAAAATTCGTCTTCGAACAAATTTCGCTCTTAAATTGATTTTGTCTCAAATGATTAAAATCATTCTTTGATACTTAAAAAACATATTCCAAGTCCTCCATGCGCTGAACGTTGGACGATGCAGCCCTCACGACTGCTCTGGCCGCCGGCGCAATTGTGTTTTACGCCGGAACAACGATCGTGGACCTTCCCGGCTTGATCGGCCGCCAGGCCACGCCGGACACGCCGTGACGCTGCGAAGGCGGGTCCATGGCGCACGGGAGCGAGTCCGGCCGGTCCGCCGTCCGCCCCGGGCGCTGGCGGGTGGGACCGTGCCAGGGCCGCCCGGCCAGGGTCGGAGCCGGCATGTTCGCCGCCCGGCTCCGGGGCAGGCCCCACCCGCCACACCGAGCCGACGTCGGCTGAAGGCCGCAGAGTGGCCACCATCACCGCCATGGCTCGGAGGCGGACCGTCCGCTTCAGCGCGATAGCCGGACATCCGGTCGCCACCAGCGGCAGCGCCGCGCACGGTCAAGGCGATTGGGCTTCGACCCGAGCGCGGACGAGGCGGGACGCGATCGCGCAGGACGGCCCACGGAACGAACCACGCGCCGGCCGCGTCATCCTCGACAATCCGACATCCGAGGAGAGCAAGATGGATGATGATCGCGTATGGTCGTTCGAGAAGAGCCTCTGGACCGGCGACCCCGACCATTACCGGGAACTGGTCGACGACGAATGCCTGATGGTGTTGCCGACGCCGCCCTTCGTACTCAGCGGCGCCCAGGCTATCGAGGCCGTCGCCGACACGCCGCGCTGGTCCTCGATCGAACTGTCCAAGGGCCAGATCTCGCGCCCCCAGGAAGGCCTGATCATCATCGCGTACCACGCCAAGGCGTCGCGTGAGAACGAGACCTACGAGGCGAATTGTACGTCCACCTACCGGCGCCTGTCGCACGAGGTCTGGCGCGTCGTGCAGCACCAGCAGACGCCGCCGCTGTCGATCCCCGCGGCCAACGATTGATCCGGCCCTCGTCCGAGGCCGGTGCGGTCTGACCGTCCACCGGACGGGCGACAGGATGGGATTATCGCCGACCTGCATCGTCCGACGTTCGCTTGCGATCCGCAGTGCTTAACGCACCGTTCAGGCTGAACGTTGACGAAGCACAAATCCTTGCTCGTCCATGACACGAGCATGGCTCTCACGCTCGTCACACTCTTCAGCAGTCAGGCGGTCAGCTTCGTTCTCGTCGCCGTTATGATCTGCGCCTTGAGCGCGTGGCTGACGGTCCGCCTCCTCTACAAAGCCACATGCTCTGCCGCGGGGCGGCGGAGCAAGTGGATCGTCGGAACGGCCGTCGTCGCCGGCGTCGGTGTGTGGACGACGCATTTCATGGCCATGTTGGGCTACCGGACCGACATCGTCCTCGGATACGACCTCTCCACGACGGTGCTCTCCGGTCTGATCGCGATCCTCGCCGTCGGCACACCCCTGGGTCTCTCGGCCTTGCCCGCGACCCGGTCATCGCGCGCCCTGCTCGGCGGGGTGGCGGGACTCGGGATCGGCGCGATGCACATCATCGGCATGCTGGCGCTGGACGGCTGTACGCAGACACAGTCGCTCGTCGCCAACGGGCTGGCCTGCGCGATCGGCGCCACCCTGATGGCCCTCGCGCGCGCCATGCCGGCCCATACCCCGTCTTATGCCGTCGCCTGCCCGCTATTCGTCGCCGCGGTCTGTGGCACGCACTTCATCTCCATGGCCGGCACCGTCGTCGAGGGCCACCTCGCGAGCGATGCGTCGTCGAACATCCAGATGGCGCTGAGCGTCCTAACGGCGGCGGGCGCCGCGGTCCTGATCATCGGCGCCTTCCTCGCCCTCGCGGCGACCCGCCGCTTCGAGGCGCAGGAGGCCACGCACCTGACCGTGCTCGCAACCGCGCTGCAGAACATGTCGAACGGGCTCCTGAAGATCTCGTCCGACCAGGTGATCGAACTCTACAACCAGCGCCTCTGCGAGATGCTGCGGCTCGAGCCGGAAACGATGAGCGTGGGCGTGTCCCTAGAGCGCTTCGTGGCGGCGATGGGCGCGGCCAACGGCTGGGACGCCGAGCGCGTCGCCCGGACCCTGGACACGCATCGCCTTTGGCTGCGCTCGGATCGCGAGTCGCGGGCCGAGCATCATTTCGACGATGGCCGCATCCTGGCGATCTCCTGCCAGCCGGTCCGGGACGGCGTGATCCTCACGGTCGACGACGTGACGCGGGACCGGCTCGCCGAGAAGGAGATCTCGCATCTCGCCTACCACGATCCGCTGACGGGGCTCGCGAACCGGCGCGCACTGTGCGAACGCATGCTCGCGAGTCATGCGGGTGCCGCACCCTTCGCGCTGCTGCTGATCGATCTCGATCGCTTCAAGTCGGTCAACGACACCTTCGGTCATGCGGTCGGCGACCAACTCCTGATCGCGGTGGCGGACCGGCTGCAGCACCTGCTCGACGGTGGCTTCGTCGCCCGGCATGGCGGGGACGAACTCGCGGTGCTGGTGGCGGGCGACGTTTCCGAGGCCGAAGCCCTGGCCGACCGCATCGTCCAGGCGGTCGAACGACCCTATACTCTGGAGAGCATGACGGTCGTGGTCGGCTGCAGCATCGGCATCTGCAGCCGCCGCGACAGCACCGGGCCCGACGACCTGATGCAGCGCGCCGACATCGCACTCGACGAGGCCAAGCGCCGCGGGCGCGGCCGGGCAATCTCCTACCAGCCCGGAATGATCGAGGCGATCGCCGAGCGCGGACACCTCGACAACGCCCTGCGAGGCGCCCTCGCGCAGGGCCAGTTCCACCTCCTGTACCAGCCGATCCTGTCCCTGGCGGACGATTCGATCGTGGCCTTCGAGGCGCTGATCCGCTGGACCCACCCGACCCGGGGGCTCGTCTCCCCGGCCGAGTTCATTCCATTGGCGGAGGAGAACGGCTGCATCGTGCCGATCGGGCAATGGGTGCTGGATCAGGCCTGCCGCGAAGCGGCCGGCTGGCCCGCCAACCAGCACGTCGCCGTCAACGTCTCGGCGGTGCAACTGCGCTCGCCGCACATCATGGCCCACGTGACGGGGGCCCTGGCGCGAAGCGGATTGCCGCCGCACCGCCTGGAGATCGAACTCACGGAGACCGCCCTGGTCGAGGACGGCCGTCAGGTCGCCCACACGCTGGCCGCCCTGCGGGCCTTGGGCATCCGGATCGCGATGGACGATTTCGGCACCGGCTACTCGTCCCTCGCCCACCTGAGGGATCTACCCCTCGACCGGATCAAGATCGACCGGAGCTTCGTGGCTTCGGCGCTCGAGGACAAGCACTCGCTGGCCGTGATCCGGGCCGTGGCGCAGATGGGGCGGGACATGAACGTCCTCACCCTCGCGGAAGGCGTGGAGAACTCGGATCAACTCGATCTCCTGCGCGAGATCGGCTGCGACGCGGTCCAGGGTTACTTCATCGGCCGGCCGGCGCCCCCGCCACGGGGCGGGGCCGAGTTTAGTTGGGTGCACGCGGCCTGAGCGACCGGGCGGGACCGCCGTGTCAGGAAACCAGCGCGCGGATGCGCCGTCCGGAACTGGACCTCGACCACACCACAACCCTTGGACGCATCGAGCATGGTGCGGCGGCCACATCGCAGGAGAGGTCAAGCACCCCTCCGGGTTGCACGGACGCACGGACGCAGGATCTCATCCGCGCCGGCTCGGGATCGCGAGGTCGAGCCGAGCCGGAAATCCGGGTCGCGCCGTGACCGCGGAAACTCATCTCTGGCGCGAACTTATCCCGCTCCTTATCTTATGCCATAGACGGGTACTGCGATCTGTGGTGGTGTCGCGCGGCCTGACCGGCAGCGCACGGACTTGATTTGGACGCGACGCCCCCTTCCCGCCCGGCCTCCTGGCCGCGCTTGGCACCGGAGATCCTGGCGCAGCGGATCGTCGGGCTGACGCGCGGCGCGCGCCTGACCGTCCTGGGTCTCGGCCCGGACGGCATCGGGGACATTCTCGACGAGATCCCCGAGCGCAGCTGCGGCGCGCTCCTCGTCGCGGGCGAGGACCGTTCCACCGCAGTGATTCTCGACCGGGTCCTCGACGATCTCGCCGACCTCGTCCTCGCCGGATGGCCGCCGGACGATCCCGGCGCCTCCGCGCCTATCGCCAGCCTCGATCCCTGGCGCAAGGCGGCGGCCAAGTGTGTCCGGGCCGGACTTGCGCCCCGGTTCCGGCGCATGGCGCGGGACCTCGAATTCGCGCGTCTCCTGGGGGCGGTCGAACCCGCCGGCCCCATCCTGGTCTGGGAGGTCGACCCGGCCTCGGGCGCGCGGGCGGCACCCGTGATCGAGGCGCTGGAATGGTGCGCCCGGCACGGGGCGGCGAACGTGGCGACGCTCTGCGTGCCCCCGCCCCCGGTCGCCCCCTACGACCGCATCCTCTACGGGGCCGTGGAACTGGCCCGGCCTCCCCGGGCGGCCGGGGCGCGCTTCATCGCACCGGCCACGGGTGCCCATCATGCCAGCGCCGCCGAGCAGCGCGTCGCGGCCGCCCTGGCGCGGGATGCCGACCTGGCGGGCCTCTTCCTGTGCAACGCGCCGGTGCCCGTCGGCCCCTGGGGGGCGCGGCCACGGGTCGACCTGCTCTGCCCCGCCCACCGCATCGTCGTTGAACTCGACGGTCCCGAGCACCGCGCCGAACCGAAGTTCGGCGCCGACCGACACCGCGACTTCACGTTGTTGACGTCCGGCTATCTCGTCCTCAGGTTGACCAACGCACAGATCGCCGCCGACCTCCCGCTGGCGATCGAGAAGATTCGCGCCGTCGTCGACCTGCGACGGCGCCCACGAGGGGAAACGAGCCGATGAGCGAGATGCCGACGCCCAAGCAGGCGCTGGTCCTGTGGTGCCTGCTGGGACGCTGCGGAACCGCCCTCCAGAGCGCCCTCACGCCGAAGATCGCCAAGCTGGACCGCGAGGCGCTGCTGAAGGCGGGGTATGTCGAGGCCCGCCGGCAGGGCCGCTCCCAGCGCCTCACCGTCACCGACAAGGGCTGGGCCTGGGCCGGCGCGCATCTGCGCGATCCGCTGCCGCCGAGCTTTCGCGTGCTGCAAGACTGGCTGGAGCGGCTGCACGGGCATCTCGAAGCCACCGGCGGAACCCTCGCGGACCTCGTCGGCCCGCCCCCGCCGGAGCCGGAACCAGAACCCGCCCCCAAGCGATCGGCCCCCAAACGGGCGGCGCCGAAGCGTCCCACCGCCAAGGCGCTGCGCGCCCGGATCGAGGCGGCCTATCTCGTCCTCACGGGCGGGGAACGGGCCAAGGCCGTGCGCCTCAGCGCCCTGCGCGAAGAACTCGCCGACCTCGACCGCGAAACCCTGGACGAGGGCCTCGCGGCGATCCTGCGCGGGGACGCGACCGCGCGCCTGAGCCAGTTCAGCGATCCGAAATCCCTCGACGCCGCAGAGCGCGCGGCCGCCTACGCGCCGGCCGGCGAGCCCTTCCACATCCTCTGGATCCAGTCATGAGCGACGCCCTCGACGCCCTCCGGCGGGTGGATTTCGACTGGGTGCGCACCCTCGACAGCATCTGGATCGACACCGAGCCGACCGGCGGCCCCAACGAGCGGCTCGTTCCCGAGATCGTCGCCGACCTGCACGACAAGGCGCGCCAGCCAGCGGACAGGGCGCCGGGCCGCGTCCTCGTCGGTCAGTCCGGCGTGGGCAAGACCCACCTCGTCGGGCAGCTCCGGCGCGAGGCGTGGCGCAGGGGCGCCTGGTTCGTGCCCCTCGACGTGCTGGGGCTGACGGATTTCTGGCGCAGCGCGGCGCTGAGCTTCGTGACCGCGCTCCTCCAGGCGATGCCGGATGGGCGGCGGCAATCGGATGCGGTGCTGGCGGGCGTGGCGCGGCGCTTCGGCGTGGAGACCCAGGTGGAGGCGGCCTTCAACACGCCGAACATGGATGCGCGCCGGATCGTCGACGTTCTGGTCCAGGCCCTGATGCGGGTCGACGCGGGCCGCGCCCTCAAGCATCTCGACGTGTTCCGCGCCCTCTGCCTGCTGCGCTCGCAGGATTTCGGGGCCGTCGGCCTCGCCCATGCCTGGCTCCAGGGCTACGAGGCCGACCCGGCCGAGCGCACCGCCCTCGGCTTCAGGACGCCGCCGCCCGCCCCCGTCGAGGTGGTGCGCGGCATCTGCTGGATCATGGCGCTGGGCGGCCCGACGCTGATCGCCATCGACCAGATCGACGGCATCATCGACGCGAGCCGGCTCGCCGGCGGCGACGGCCTGGAGCCGGAGACCAGCCTCACGGAGGTTCTCTCGGCGGGGCTCCTCGAACTCAGCATCGTCTGCGACCGCAGCATGACGGTCGTGACCTGCCTGCAGGAATCCTGGGACCGCCTCGAGACGCGGGGCCTGCGGTCGATGCGCGAGCGCTTCGGCCAGCCCCAGGCCCTGACGGGCATGAACGAGCGCGCGGCCGCCTCCGCCCTGATCGCCGGACGGCTGGCGCCGGCCTATGCGGAGGCGGGCTTCACGGCAGCCACCCCGACCTGGCCGTTCGGCGAGCAGGCGATCGCGGATGCCGCGGCCTTCGGCATGATGCCCCGCACCCTGCTGATGCGCTGCGACGCCTTCCGCCGGCACTGCCTCGCGACGGAGACGGTGGTGCTCTGTACCTCGCTCATCGACGCGAACGTGGCGCCACCACCCCCGCCCGGCACCGACTTCGACCTGCCGGCGGCCTGCCGCGCAGCCGACATCGCGGGGATCGACAGCGACGAGGATTCCTGGCTCGGCCAGCTCCTGCGCGACGCCTTCGACATCTACGCCCTGGAAGACGACCCCGACGACACCCTCGACGTGGCCAGCAAGGGCGAGCCCGACCAGAAGATTCCGCCCCTGCACGGGCGCCTGACCTTCATCCACCGGGACGAGAACGACCGCGAGCGCCACGTCTGCTACCGGGCGCTCCAGCACCAGAACGCCATCGCGTTCCAGGCCCGGCTGCGAGCGGCGCTGACCGCCTCCGGCATCTCGGCCCGTATTCCCGATCGCGAACTGCTCATCGCCCGCCGGGGACCGGTTCCGGGCGGGGCCAAGACGAAGCAGCTCTTCGACGCCTTCACGGCGGCCGGCGGCCGGCTGATCGATCCGTCCGACGACGATCTGCGTATCTTCGTCGGCCTGCGCGACCTGCGGGCGCAGGCCGAGGCCGACGGTGCCTCCGACCGCTTCGAGCGCTGGCTCAGGGCCGAGCAGCCGCTGTTGACGAGCGCCCTGTTCCGGACGGCGGGCCTCGCCCACGCGCCACGGACGGGCGATGGGCCGCCGGAGGACGAGACGATGCCGGAACCAGTCGCGCCCGGGGCGGATGCGGCCCCGGAGGTGAAGGGGCAGACGAGCGTGCCCCGGCCGGACGCGCCCGGTGGCAGGCCGGAAGCGATCCCGATCGGGAATCGCCCCACGCCGGAAGCGATCCCGGTCGGGCACCGCCTCACGCCCGAGGCGCCCGCCGTGACCCTGCCGCTGCGCCTGCTGCCGCGCCACACCGCGATCATCGCGGGCTCGGGCTCGGGCAAGACGGTGCTGCTGCGCCGCCTCGTGGAGGAGGCGGCGCTCGCCGGCATCCCCGCCATCGTGGTCGACCCCAACAACGACCTGTCTCGGCTCGGGCAGCCCTGGCCGGAGCGGCCGGCGGGCTTCGGCCCGGAGGACGACGAGAAGGCCGCGCTCTACGCCGCCGGGGTGGAGGTGGTGGTGTGGACGCCGGGGCTGCATGCCGGCAACCCGCTGTTCCTCTCCGTCCTGCCCGATTTCGCCGGTCTCGGCACCGACCGCGACGAGCGCCAGCAGGCCATCGAGATGGCGGCCGAGACCCTCGGCCCCCTGGCGGGCGCCCGGAATGCGCTCCAGCGCGGCGTGCTCGCCGACGCCCTGCGGCGCTTCGCCGAGACGGGGGGCGGTGACCTCACGGCCTTCATGGCCCTGCTGGCGGACCTACCGGACGGGATCAGCCAGATCGGAAACGCGCCGCGGCACGCCCAGGCCATGGCCGACCAGCTCCACGCGGCCATCGCCACGAACCCGCTCCTGCGGGTCGAGGGCACGGTGCTCGATCCGCGCCACCTGTTCGCGGGGCCCGACCCGGCGCGAACGCGCATCTCGGTGATCAACCTGTCGGGCCTCGCCTCGGAGGCGGCCCGCGAGGACTTCGTCAACCGCCTCCAGATGACGCTGTTCGGCTGGATCAAGAAGAACCCGTCCCCGCGGGGCCGTCTCTACGTGGTGGACGAGGCCCAGGGCTTCCTGCCGGCGCAGCGCGCCGCGCCCAGCCTCGGCAGCGGCATCAAGCTCGTGGCGCAGGGGCGCAAGTATGGCCTCGGCATGATCGTGGCGACGCAGGTTCCGAAGGGTATCCACAACCAGGTCGTCTCGAACTGCACGACGCAGTTCCTCGGCCGCCAGAGCGCGCCGGCCACCATCGCGGCGGCCCAGGAGATCCTGTCGGCGAGCGGAGGCGGGGGCGGCGACATCGGCAAGCTCAAGGCCGGTGAGTTCTACTTCTCCAGCGAGGGCTCGGGGCGCCCGGCCAAGCTGCGCACGCCCCTCTGCCTGAGCTACCACCCCGCCAACCCGCCGACCCCGGAAGAGGTCGTGCGCGCGGCCCGGCGATCCGGCGCCCGCGCGACGGACCCTTGAGCGGGCGTCAGGTCGCGGTGCGCACGCAGGCGAAGCGGCCGCCCGAGGCGTCGCCGGCACGAAACCGGGCGGGGGCACGCATCGGACCGGGCGCCTCCGGCCCGGCACGCCGCGGCGCCGGAGGCGACGCGGCGCGAGCCTGCGCCAGCAGGGCGTGGCGCAGCGCCGTCACCTCCGCGTGCAGCCGCGCGTTCTCGCGCTCGATCGCCGCGAGCCGCGCCACCCCCGCCGGGGCGAGACCCCCGAAGCGGCGGCGCCAGCGGTAGAACGTCCCGAGGGAGACCCGCGCGGAGGCGCAGATCGCCGCGATCGCCGTTCCGTTCTCGGCCTCCCGCAGGAGGAAGGCGATTTCCTGGTCCGTATGTCGGGATCGACGCATGCGCCAAGGCCCCCGTGTTCGCCGTCGCGTCCGGTGCGTCCGCAAGAAACGAACCGCTTCCCGGGAAGACGAATCCCCGGCCTATTCTGTGAATTTTGACGTATTGGTCACGCGACCGCCCGTGGCATGGGCGAAACGCCCGGGTTTTGCGCACGGGCGGAGCGCCCTGCAATCCATTTGGCCTTCCGCCCCGGCCCCTCACCTCCGACAATCCGCCGGTCACGGGACGAGGCGAGAACGATGGTCGGATTCACGAGACGCGACTTTCTGGGCACCACGGCGGCCCTGGCCGCTCCCGCCCTCATCAGGCCCGCCTGGGCGGCCGACACGGTCAAGCTCGGCTGCCTGTTCTCGTCCTCGGGCACCATGGCCAATCTCGAAGGGCGCCTGAACCACGTGGTGCGCATGGCCGCCGACGGCATCAACGCGAAGGGCGGGGTCAACGGGCGGCGCATCGAGGTGGTGACCTCGGACCCGGCCTCCGACTGGCCGCTCTACGCGCAGATAGGCCGGCAGATGCTGCAGCAGGAGAAGGTCGCGGCCCTGTTCGGCTGCTGGACCTCCGTCTCGCGAAAGTCCGTGCTGCCGGTGGTCGAGCAGAACGACGGGCTGCTGTTCTATCCGCTCCACTTCGAGGGCGACGAGAACTCGAAGAACATCGTCTACGTGAACTCGCCCCCGGCGAGCTCGGTGCTGCCGGCGGTCGACTACCTGATGGGGGCCGAAGGGGTCGGCGCCAAGCGCTTCTTCATGATCGGCTCGGACTACGTCTGGCCACGCACCATCAACAAGCAGCTGAAGGCCTACTGGACCTCCAAGGGCGTGCCCGAGACCGCGTGGCGCGAGGAATACGTGCCGCTGGGCTTCTCCAACTTCCAGACCCTGGTGAACCAGATCCGCAGCTTCGCCGCGCAGCCCGGCGGACAGCCCATCGTGGTGCTCACCGTGGTCGGCTCCTCGATCCCCGATTTCCTGCGCGAATTCGCCAATCAGGGCATCCGCGCCACCGACGTGCCGATTCTCGGCCTCGACATGGTGGAGGCCGATCTCGAGGGCCTCGACACCGCCCCCCTCGTCGGCCACCTGAATTGCTGGGCCTATCTCCAGGCGGCCAAGGCCGAGGCCAACACGCGGTTCCTGTCCGAGTGGGCGGCCTACGTGAAGGCCAAGGGCGTCCCCTTCAGCGCCGACACGGTCATCGACCCCATGGTCTCGGCCTATGACAGCGTCCAGCTCTGGGCGCTCGCCGCCGCCAAGGCGGGCAGCTTCGACGTGCCGGAGGTGCGCAAGGCCTTCCCCGGTCTCAGCTTCGCCGACCCGTCCGGCTACACGCTGACCATGGGGAGCGAGAACAACTACGTCGCCCGGGGCGTCTTCATCGGCTCGGTCAACGAGAAGCAGGGCTTCGACATCCTCTGGCAATCCCCCGATGCCCCCAAGCCCGTGCCGTTCAGCCCGTATGGTTGAGGGCCCGGGACGGTTCGGGCTCGCCGGCCTCCTCGTCTGGATCGCGAGCCTGGTCGTGCAGCCAGCCCTCGCGACCGCCGCTCCCCTCGATCGCGGCGCCTTCGCGGCCGCCCTGTGCGGGGACGGCGCGGCGCAGACGAGGTCCGTCGAGTCTTTCCTCGGCATCGCCTCGGAGGCGGAGACCAGTGACGTCGCCTGGGCCGGCACGGCCCTGCGCGCCCTCCTCGACCGGCGCTTCGCCTGCCTCGGCGAGACCGCCCTGCTCCTCGATCGCGCCGGCGCCGCCGAGGGCGTCGATGCGGCCACCGGAGCGGCGCGGCCGGCAGCGGGCGGGCGCTCGCCGGTGCTCGGCCTGCGCCAGCGCGCCCTCGTCGAGACCGCCTCCGGGGCGGCGGTCCTGCTGACCGCGCCGGGCGTCGAGGCGCGCCGGACCGGTCTCGCCACCCTGGAACGCCGCATCGCCGCCGTGCCGGAAGCGCTCCTCCTGCGCGCGGCTTCCGCCGAGACGGATCCCGGCCTCAGGCTGAGCCTCGCGGCGGTCGCGCAATCCGCCGCCCTGTCCTCCGCCGATCCGGCCCGCCGTCTCGCGGCGATCCGCGCGGTCTCGGAGGCGCCCTCGGGGGCGGCCCGCTCGCGGCTCTCCGCCCTGAAGGCGGACCCGGCCTACGGCACGGATCCCGCCTTCCGCGCCACCCTCGATGCCGCCCTCGCCCGGGTGGAGCGCGCCGTGTCCATCGGGGACGGCCTCGCGGTGCTCTACAACGGCTTGAGCTTTGCCAGCATCCTGTTCATGGCGGCCGCCGGCCTCGCGATCATCTTCGGCCTGATGGGCGTCATCAACCTCGCCCAGGGCGAGTTCATCATGATCGGGGCCTACGCGACCTACGGCGTGCAGGAGGCCCTGCGGCGCCTCGCACCGGCCTGGCTCGACAGCTACCTGCTCGTCGCGATTCCCGTCGCGTTCCTGGCCTCGGCGGGGGTCGGCATCGCCATCGAAGCGTTGATCCTGCGCCACCTCTACCGGCGTCCGCTGATGAGCCTGCTCGCCACCTGGGCCGTGAGCCTGTTCCTGATCAACGGGGTGCGGGTCGCGGTCGGCTCGCAGAACCTGCAGTTCTCGATGCCGTCCTACGTCAGCGGCGGCGTGCCGCTCTACGCCGACTTCGTGGTGACCTGGAACCGCCTCTTCGCCATCGCCTTCGCGGCCGTCACCCTCGTGCTGACCCTCGTCATCCTGAAGCGGACGCCGCTCGGGCTCGATATCCGCGCCGTGACCCAGAACCGCGACATGGCCGCCTGCCTCGGCATCCGCACCCGGCGGGTCGACCGCCTCGCCTTCGGCTTCGGTTCGGGGCTGGCCGGCCTCGCCGGCGTGGCCCTCTGCCCGATCTACAGCGTGAATCCCGGCATGGGCGCCAACTTCATCGTCGACAGCTTCATGGTGGTGGTGCTCGGCGGCGTCGGCACCGTGGTGGGGACCCTGGTGGCGGCGCTCGGCATCGGGGGCGCCAACGTCCTCATCGAGCCGCTCTACGGGGCCGTGGCCGCCAAGGTCATCGTGCTGGCCGGCATCATCCTGTTCCTCCAGCGACGGCCCGAAGGGCTGTTCGCCGTGCGGCGGCGGCGATGAGCGGCGCCGTGGACCTGTCGCCTCGCATCCCGGCGGCCCGGCGCATCGGGCCGGTCTTCGGGGGCGACCTGCTGCTCGCGGGCCTCGTCGGCCTTATCCTGGCCTCGGCCCTCGGCCTCGTGCTGCTCCAGCCGGCCCCCTACCTCGTTAACATGATCGGGCAACTGGCGGCCTTCGCGATCCTGGCCGTCTCCCTCGATCTCGTCTGGGGCTATCTCGGCATCCTCAGCCTCGGACACGGGCTGTTCTTCGCCATCGGCGGCTACGTCTGCGCCATGCACCTCCTGGCCCATGCCTACGCGGTCACGGGCAGAGCGCCGGACCTGATGCAGTTCATGGGCTGGAAGAGCCTGCCCGCCTATTGGACCGGGCTGACGAGCGCGCCCTATGCCCTGGCGCTCGCGCTGGGGCTGGCCGTCGCCGTCGCCTTCGCGTTCGGCCTCGCCTCGTTCCGCTCACGGGTGAACGGGGTCTACTTCTCGATCATCAGCCAGGCGCTGGTCTACGTCGCCATGCTGCTGATGTTCCGCAACGACACCGGGCTCGGCGGCAACAACGGGATGACGGGCTTCGACGTCCTGTTCGGCTGGCCCATGGGCACGCCCGGGATCGCCACCGGCCTCGCCGTGGCGACGCTCGTCGCCCTGGCCGGCGTCCTGGCCGGGGCGCGGGCCCTGGTGGCGAGCCCGCTCGGGCGGCGGATGCTGGCCTGCCGGGACGACGAGGCGCGCCTGCGCACCCTCGGCTACGGCACGACGCGCCTCAAGCTCGGGATCTGGTGCCTCTCGGCCGCCATCGCGGCCCTGGCCGGCATCCTCTACGTGCCCCAGGTCGGCATCATCAATCCGCGCGTGCTCAGCCCGGATCTGTCCATCGAGATCGCGGTCTGGGTCGCCATCGGCGGCATGGGCCGCCTCAGCGGCGCGGTGATCGGCGCCGTGGCGGTGAACGCCCTCAAGTTCTGGCTGAGTGCGGCGCTGCCCGAGGCCTGGCCCTTCATCCTCTCGGGCCTCGTCCTCGCGGTGGTCCTCGGTCTCCCCAATGGGCTCCTCGACCTCGCGACCCTGCGGCTGAAGCCGACCTGGCTCCGGCGCGGCGGGCCGCGTCCGTGAGCGCCCTCGTCATCGACGGTCTGACGGTCGTATTCGGCGCCTTCCGGGCCCTGGACGGGCTCTCCCTCGCCGTCGATCCAGGCGAGGTCCGGGCGGTGATCGGTCCCAACGGGGCCGGCAAGACCACCCTGCTGGATGCGATCACGGGGATCACCCGGCCGAAATCCGGGCGTATCCACCTCGGCGATGGCCTCGACCTGACGAAGCGCTCGGAGGCCGAGATCGCCCGGGCCGGGGTGCGCCGCAAGTTCCAGAAGCCGAGCGTCTTCCCGGCCCTGACCGTTCGCGAGAACCTCAGTCTCGGCTGCGGGCCCGGATGCCCGGCGGCCACGCGCAGCGCCCGCCTCGCGGCGGCCCTGTCCGAGACCGGTCTCGAAGGGCGGGCCGACGTGCCGGCCGGCGCTCTGGCCCATGGGGAGAAGCAGTGGCTGGAGATCGGCATGGTGCTGGCCTCCGAGCCCCGCGTGATCCTCCTCGACGAGCCGGTGGCCGGCCTGTCGGACGCCGAGACGGCCCGCACGGCCGAAATCATCGGGACGCTGCGCCGGCCCGACCGGGCCATCCTGGTGATCGAACACGACATGGCCTTCGTCGAGGCGGTGGCCGACCGGGTCACGGTGCTGCACGAGGGCCGGACCCTGTTCGAGGGCGGCATGGCGCAGGCGCGGGCCGATGCCCGCGTGATCGAGGTGTTTCTCGGCCGATGAGTACGCCCCTCCCCCCGCCTCCGGCCGGCCTCGCGGTTTCGGGGCTCGACCAGCATTACGGCAGCGCCCAGGTCCTACGCGGGATCGACCTCGCGGTCGCGCCCGGCGCCTGCCTGGCCGTGCTCGGCCGCAATGGGGCCGGCAAGACGACCCTGCTGCGCTGCCTCACCGGCCTCATCCCGACGACTCGGGGAAGCGTCGCCCTCGACGGCGCGGACATCACGCGGATGCCCTCCGACCGGCGGGCCCGCGCGGGCCTCGCCATCGTGCCCCAGGGCCGGGAGATCTTCGCCGACCTCAGCGTCGCGGAGAACCTCCGGGTCGCGGCCCGGGCCCACGGCCTGGACCGGAGCGGGGCCGTCGACGAGGCCGTCGCGCTGTTCCCGGCCCTGCGCGAACTCTGGCACCGGCCGGGCGGGAACCTCTCCGGCGGTCAGCAACAGCAACTCGCCATCGCCAGGGCCCTGGCGACCCGGCCGCGCATCCTCCTCCTCGACGAGCCGACGGAGGGCATCCAACCCTCCATCGTCTCGGCCATCGAGGGGGTGATCGCCGGGCTCCAGGGCCGCATCACCGTGGTCCTGGTCGAGCAGTACCTCGCCTTCGCGATCCGGCTCGCCGACGCCTTCATCGTTCTCTCGCGCGGCGCCGTGGTCGAGCAGGGCCTGCGCCAGGACCTGAACCACGACGCCGTTTCCCGGCACATCGCCGTCTGACACAGGAGCCCGCATGCCGACGCATCACGAAATTCCCACGACCCCCGAGAACATGGTCCTGGGTTACTTCGACGCCGCCCTGCCCCCGGTGCTGGCGATCGCCTCCGGCGATACCGTGACGCTGCACTCCTTTCCGGCGGGGGGACGGGAATCGCTCCACCCCGATCCCGCCCGCGTGCCCGCCGATTACCGCCTTGCCCTCGACACCCTCGCGCAGGGGCCCGGGCCCCACTTCGTCACAGGTCCCGTCCACGTGCGCGGCGCCGAGCCCGGCGACATGCTCCAGGTCGACATCCTCGATCTGAAATTCCGCATGGACTGGGGCTTCGTGGCGATCCTGCCGCTCCTCGGCACCCTGCCGGACGAGTTCACCGACTACGAGACCATCCACCCCGACATCGACGTCGCCCGCGGCGTCGCCGTGCTGCCCTGGGGCACGGAGCTGCCCCTCGATCCGTTCTTCGGCATCATGGGCACGGCACCGCCCGCCGCCTGGGGGCGGGTCGGAACCCCGGTCCCGCGCGGGTTCGGCGGCAACATGGACAACAAGGAACTCAAGGTCGGCACCACCCTCTACCTCCCGGTCTACAATCCGGGCGCCGGCTTCTACGCCGGCGACGGCCACGGCGTGCAGGGCGACGGCGAGGTCTGCATCACCGCCCTGGAGACCGGCCTGACCGGCACGTTTCGCCTCACTGTCCGCAAGGACTTGGGCCATGCCTGGCCCTTCGCCGAAACGCCCACGGACCTGATGTCGATCGGCCTGCACGAGAGCCTCGACGAGGCGATGCGCCAGGCCGTGCGCGAGATGGTACGCCTCGTCTGCGAACGCACCGGCCTCACCCGCAACCAGGCCTACATGCTGTGCTCGCTGGCCGGGAACCTGCGCATCACCCAGACGGTGGACGGCAACAAGGGCGTGCACATGCTGATGCCGAAGAGCGCCCTGTCCGGGCCGGATGCGCAGAGCCCGAGGGCGGAACTCACGCCGGGCCGCTGAACGGGTCCGCGCGACCCCGATGCCTCGGCGATGTTGCTCTTACGTTCCTGGCGGACGACGGCCGAATCGGCCATAAGCGCGCCATGCGCATGATTGTCCTCACCGCCTTCCTGTCGATCGGACTCGCCGGCGAGGGCGCGGCGGCCGGGATGTCGTCGGCTCCGCCGGACGATCTCGCCGCCCTGGAGCAGGAATGGCACGACTGCGTGCGGGAGGCGTTCCGGCGCCAGCCCAGGACCCAGAGCAGGGCCGCTTCCGAGCGCAGCGCCCTCGACGAGTGCCGGGCGGGCGAGGACGCCTATGTCGCCGCTGCGATGCGCGCGGAGCCGTCCAGTGGCGGCCGGGGCGGGCGCCGGGGCCTGACGGAACGGGCCAGGGCGTGGGCGGCCTCGGTGGCAGCCGGGGTCATCGATCCCGTCGCGTCGTGGTTCGGCGTCCTCGAACGCTGAAGGGACGCCATCAGGGCCCGAGACTCGGCCAGGGCGCGATCCCGGCCCCGCCCGGACCGGGCGGGCGATGGCCAACCGCAACGCCTCGGTAACCCATGAGCCTTACGCCTCGACAATCCGCGACGACAGGAACCCCGCGAACCGCATGATGACCCGAGACCAATTGGCCGCCGAGTTGCTCCGCATCTCCAAGCTGCAGTTGAGCGACATCACCCGCGCCGTGAAGAACGGCGAGAAGTCCATCGCGCTGAACGAGGTCGTCGATCTCGGCCGGCGCCTGAACCGGCTCGCCGACGCCGTGGCGGGCCGGCCGCCGCAGGCGGCCGTGACGGCCGTCCGTCCGGCCGACGACCACGTTCTCAGCGAGGCGTGAGCACCGCCTCCGAATGGCGGGCGACGCGCAACGTCGCGGCCCGCACGCGCCTCGAGCGGGCGCTGCCGGCATGCTTTCCGGCGCCGGTGCTCCAGCACGCGCTGGCGCGCCCGTTGATCCCGCCGACGCCGCGCCTGGCGGTCGAGAGCTACTGGCGCGCGCATCTCCTGCGCGCCGACCGCCTCGCCCGCGCCCTCGCCACACGCTCGGGGCATCCCGAGGGTTGGACGTGGCGGCTGGGCACGGGCAAGGATTCCGGCCTCGCGGCGACCTTCCGATTGCCGCCCTCGCCCTTCCGAGAGCCCGCGCACGCTCGGGGCAAGGGGCATTGCTGCATCTGCGGGCAGCCGGTCTATCGCTTCGGCTGGCACCGCGATCTCTGGGACGTGGGCGCACCGAACAAGAATGCCCGCTGGCACGCCGCCTGCGTCACCGCCTGGAAGTTCTGGGTGGCGCCGAGCGACCAGGTGAAGGCCCTCAAGGCCCGCCAGCGCCACCGCTGCGCCGCCTCGGGCAAACGTCTGTTCAAGACCGCCGAGGTCGACCACCGCGTACCGCTCTACCGCGTCTGGCGCGAGCACCGGGACGCCCCGTGGCCGACCCTCCTCGACTATTGGGGGGCGCCGAACCTCCAGGTCGTCAACCGCGTGGTCCACGTGGAGAAGTGCGGTCAGGAGGCGAACGAGCGCGCCCTGAGCCGGCGGGCCGCCCGCACGGCGGTGACGCCGGGCGAGCCGCACGGGGACGCGCACGGCGAGGACGATCCGCATCCGGACCTGTCCCCCCGCTGAGGGGAAGGCCGCCTCAGAGCACGGCTTCGATCAGGCCGAGTTCCTGTGCGCGATCGGCCTCGATGTACCAGTTCTCCGGTGCCCGCCGGAGAACTTCGTCCAGGCTCACCTGCGAATCGCGGACGAGGTTGGCGAAGCCCTCGTTCTGGATCTCGATCGAGCACTCGATCTCGTGCAGGGCCGCCTTCACCGAGGCGATGCAGGTGGTTAGCGGACCGTTGAGCTTGATCTCCTTGGAGAGCTTGCGCTCGTGGATCATCAGGCGCGTGCCGCGGGTGAGATAGCGGTTGGGCCGCGCGAAGAAGCTCATGAAGGTGGTGCCGGCCGAGTAGATCGCGGCCTTGCCGAGAAAGACGAAGCGACGGTTCGGGGAGAGATCCGTGTTGAAGCGGATGTCCTCGCCCATCATCCGGGCCACCTCGGGGTCGCCGCCCAGCGTCGTCAGTTCGACCACCACGAGGTCACGGTCGACGGCGGCATCGAGCTGGCTCCGGAAATTCCGGTACATCTCGTGGTCGACGGGTCCGGAAAGCAGGACGGCAGGCGCTCCGAAGGCGGAGGCGGGTAGGCGGTTCGTGTCCATGGAAGGCTCCCGGCGGCGGGAATCGCGGCCGTTCCGACGGTGAACGCGGCAACGCGGCGATGGATCGGCGCGTGCGCATATTCCGTTGCGCGGAACCGATCTACGCGGCGAAGGCCTCTCACGCGGGCATCGCGGATCGGACACGGTTCATCACCGCGATCCGGTCACGCACCATCGGCCGCCAGTCGCATCCCGGAGGATTGGACTTCGAGGCCTCAGGGCACGCCCAGATCCCTCCATTCGGCTCGGATCGACCGCAGGGCCGGAAGCACCCGTCAGTACGGATAACCGTAATAGGGCTGCCGGCTCGGGCGGTAGCGCTCCCGCACCGGGCGGTCGTAACGCCCCTCGTAGGCCCCGAGATAGGGATCGAGGGCGGGGGACCGATAATTCCCGTTGTTCACGCCCGCCGAACGGTCGTTGCCGCTCAGCGCCGCGTAGGGCGACAGGCCATCGCCGCCACTTCCGCCACCGCGCGCGAGGGCGGCACCGGACGTACCGAACACGAGAGCCGCCACGAGAGCATGGCGGACGAGGGATGCGGACATGAGAACCTCCTGCGGTTGGAACGCGCCCTGCTGCGGGAACGCCTCCGGTGACATCGGTGCCGGCCCGCGCTCGTCCTAGCGCTCGGCCTGCAGGCTCTTGAGGAAGCGGCGGGCCACATCGCGCACGGCCTCGTCGTCCCGGGTCTCGTCGTCGGCCTTGTCCCAGAGGTGATCGAGGCTTCCCTCGAGCGCCGTCAGCAGGTCCGGGTTCTGCCGGGCGAGATGCTGGATGGTGCCGAAGAGCAGGTGCTCGATGGCGAGTTCACGATGACGGGCCTGCGCGATGGGGTTCGGATCGGATGGGGTACGGGTCATCTTCACACAACGAGCGGCACCGCTCCCGGTTCATGTCGATCCGCGACAGCGGCAAGGTTTCGCACGAGGTGTCCGCCCCGCCACTTCCGCTTCGCCGGGCTTTCGGCCAGACAACCGGTCATTCCGAACAGCATGACCGGGCGAATACGAGATGGCACGGACACCGGAGACCGGGGCGGCCCAGGCGGATACGCGGCGCGCCTTCGACAAGGATTTCTACGCCGGAACCGGCCTCGCCTTCGTGGCGGGTTTCGTCGACGCGGCGGCGTTCATCGCCCTGGCGGGCCTGTTCACGGCTCACGTCACGGGAAACTTCGTGATGATCGGCGCCGAACTCGTCTCGACCTCGTCCGGGGTCGTCGCCAAACTCCTCGCGCTGCCGGCCTTCGTCCTCGCGGTGGCGGGCGCGCGCCTGCTCGCCCTCGGCCTGGAACGGCGCGGACGCGCGCCCCTGCCCTGGCTCCTCGTCCTCGAGGTCCTGCTGCTGGCGGGCTTCGGCCTTACGGGCTTCGCCCTCACGCCGCTGGGCTCGCCCGACGGTGTCGCGGCGGTGTCGGTGGGCATGCTGGGCGTCGCCGCGATGGGGGTCCAGAACGCGATCGGGCGCCTCGGCCTGCCGCATCTGGCCGCCACCACCGTGATGACGATCAACGTCACCCAGGCCGTGATCGACCTCGTGGATTGGGCGCGCGGCGCGGTCGCGCTGGACGGGCCCGCCCGCCTGCGTATGCGGCGGATGCTGCCGGCGGTGCTCGCCTTCGCGCTCGGCGCCCTGGCGGGCGCCTTCGGCGTCGCGGCCTGGTCGTTCGGCTGCGTCGCGCTCCCGATCGCCGTCCTGTGCGGACTGACCGTCCTGCTGCGCTCCTGAAAGCCCGGCGCCGTCAGCCCCGGCAGGGGAGCAGACCATAGGCCACCGTCCGGTGCCAGGACACGCCCGCCGGCGTGGTGCGCGCGGTGACGACGGGTGCGGCGAGCGGAAAGATCCCGGCGTTTCCGGGCAGATCCTGGCGCTCCCGCAAGGGGACGACGATCCAGGCCGGCGCATCCGGCGCGGCGCAGAGGATCGCGACTGCGGCGGCGGGCGGGGTGTCGGGGCGGCGGGGGCCGGCCGGGTGGAACGGCGCGCGGTCATTCGGCGCGGCGAGTCCGGCCGCGATCAGGCGATCCATCCGCTCCGCCCAGGTCCGGGCCAGGACGGGCGAGAACACGATGCCGGCGCCCTGGAGGTTACTGCTCCAGTTCGCGCGGGCGAGCAGGAGCCAGGCCTGGGCCTCGCCGTCGAGCCAGAGCACCGCGCCGGGCCGATGCGCGACCGTCGCCGCCAAGCCGGGCAGCGCCGTACGCGCCTCGATCGCGCGGGCCGTCATGGTCCGCTCGTCCCAGAGGACGACGAGGGCGAGGCCGAGCCCCGCGCCGAGGACGATCCGGGCCCCCCGATGCCCGGCGGCCCGCGTCCAGACGAGTCCGCCAACGAGCGCCAGGGTCAGCACGAGAGAGAAGTTGCGGACCACGCCGAGGCGGAGCTCGGCCCCCTCGTCCCGATGGCTCAGGAGCCAGGAGAGCGCGGAAAGTTCGAAGGCCAGCCGGCTCGCCGCCAGGACGCCGATCAGCGCGCCGGTCACGAGAATCACCCGGGGGGTCGGATCGATCCGGGTCCGGCGAAGGGCGGTATGCAGCGCGAGCGCCGTCGCGCCCGCGCCGGCCGCGATGACGAGATCGTCCGCGAACAGCCAGCCGAGGGCGAGGAGGCCGAGGGTGAGCCGGTCCGCGCTCCGCCCCCACAGGCCGGCGGCGCAGAGGCCGAAGGCGGCGGCCCCCACCACGGCGGTCAGCCAGAGGAAGCGCCAGGGCTGGAGCTGGACCACGAGGAGCGCGGGCCAGCGGTCGCCGAAGAGGGCGGACGCGGCGACGCCGGTGAGCCCCGCCCCCAGGGCCGCGTACAGGATCGGCCGGCCCCGCGACGGCGCGAGGGTGGCGGCGATCAGGATCGAGGCCCCCTGAACCATGATCGGCCCCCAGGCCGCGCCGGGCCAGAAGGACGGGAAGAGGTCGGCGCAGCGCAGGCGTAGGATGGCGGAGAATTCGGGGTCGAGCCCCTGCAACAGCCGGTCGAACAGCGGCAGCCCCAGGGCGGCGGCGGCCAGCGCCGCCAGGGGCAGCGCGACGAGGGCGATCAGCCAGCGCCGATCCCGCGCGGCGAGGACGAGGGCGAGGACCGCGATCCCTGCCAGACCCATGATCGGGTGGACGAGGCAGCCCAGGAGGGCGAGCAGGCCCGCGAGCCGGTCTCGCCCGGTGGCACAGGCCCCCAGGCTCGCGAGCACGGCGGCCTCCGCGAGGGTACGGGGCGTCGCCAGGGCCTCGCCCACGCGGAAGACTCCGGGAAAGCCGTACGAGGCCGGAAGCGCCGCCATGGCCGCGAGAACGACCCAGCGCCCACGCCCGGCCAGGCCCGCCGCGAGGGCCGCGGCGGCGCAGAACCAGGCCACGAGCCCGGCGAGGCCGACGGCGAGCGCCGCCTGAGCGGGGCCGAAAGCCTCCACCAGCCCCCGCAGCAGGAGGGGAAAGAGACTGAAGCGCGACTGGCCGTCATGGACGAACATCAGGTCGCGCCCGATGCCGGCCGGGTCGAGGTCGGCGAGCGCCCGCCCGATGTAGAGGCGGGCATCGCCGTCGATGCCGCGATAGGGATGCAGGAGCCCGTACAGGCCCGCCGCCCCGAGGATTGGCCAGACGCCACCGCGCCGGTCCGTGGAGAGCGGGGCGGCCTCCGGCGCGGACGACCGGTCCCGCTTCCCCGGCCGGGCCATCGCGCCCGCCCCGTCCCGTGCCCTCAGGCGGCCCGGCGGGGAACCTGGCGCTCGCTGGTGAGCGCCCCGGCGGCGCCCGAGACGCCGGCCTCGGTGTATTCCGCGTCCTCGTTCACGCACCAGGGGTCGTAGCGGCGCTCACCCGAGAGGATGTTCTCCACGGTCAGCATCGCGGTCATCATCGCGTGGTCCTGGTTGTTGTACTTGTGCATGCCGTTGCGGCCGACGAGGTGCAGGCTCGGATAGGCCCGCTCCAGGTCGCGCCGGATCGTGGCGACATGCGCCTTGTAGTCCGCGTCGTAGACCGGATAGGCCTTGGGCTGGCGCACGACGCAGGCATCGACCACGTCCTCGGGCCGGATCAGCCCGATCTGTCCGATCTCGCGCTTGGCCAGGGCGATGAGGTCTTCGTCGGAGGCGGTCCAGAGACCGTCCCCCTCGAAGCAGAAGTATTCGAGGCCGAGGCAGGTGTGGTCGGCATGCGGCACCATCTCGGGCGACCAGGAGCGGAAGTTCTGGACGCGCCCGACCTGCACCTTGGGATCGTGGATGTAGATCCAGTTGTCGGGGAAATCCTTCGTGGAGCGGGCGATCAGCGCCACGGTGAGGAAGTCGCGGTATTGCAGCGCCCGCGCCTGGAAGGTGCTGAGCGGGGCGGGGGTGATCGCGCCCGCGAGTTCGCGCAAAGGCGCCGACGAGACGATGTTGCGGGCCGTGAAGGTCTCGCACGTGCCGTCGCCGCCCCTGGCGGTCACGGTCCAGAGCATCGTCCGGGAGTCGTAATGCAGGCGGTCCACGCCGCGGTCGAGGTGCAGGGTGCCGCCCTTGGCCCGGACCTTCGCGGCGGCGGCCTCCCACATCATCCCCGGCCCCTTGCGGGGATAGCGGAAGGACTCGATCAGCGTCTTGATCACGGGTTCGCCCGCGCGCGGCGCCTTGCGCAGGCCGAGGGAACGCACCAGCGCATCGCGGATCGCGGCGCCGAGATCGAGGCCGTTGATGCGCTGGGCCGCCCAGTCCGCCGAGATGTCGTCGCAGGACATCCCCCAGACCTTCTCGGTGTAGGTCTTGAAGAAGATCGAGAACAGGCGCTCGCCGAAGCGGTTGCGGACCCAGTCGTGGAAGCTCTTGGGCTCGGCGATGGGCCGGGCGCGGGCATACAGGTAGGAGGCCACGCAGGCCGCGCTCTCGATGAGCCCGAGGTTGCGCAGGGCCTCGAAGGCTTTGAGCGGGTAGGCGTAGTACTTGCCCTTGTAGAAGATCCGCGACAGGCGCGGCCGCTCGATGAAGTCGTCGGGCAGGAGTTCGTCCCAGAGATCGACCACCGCCTTCGATTTCGAGAAGAAGCGGTGGCCGCCGATGTCGAACAGGTAGCCGTTGTGCGAGACGGTCCGGCTGATGCCCCCGACCTGGACGGGGTCCCGCTCCAGGACCGCCACGGAGCGCCCGGCCTTGGCCAGCAGGTAGGCGGCGGTGAGGCCGGCCGGACCGGCGCCGATCACGAGCGTTTCGGAATGGTGGCTCATCGGGCGGGGCTCGCGCAGGCCGGAGTACAGGTGCCTCCGGCATACGATCGCTTTGGTTAAGGAAGCGATGCCCCGCCCGTCGGTCGCGCGCGGCGACTTCAAGGATAACGCACCGGCGCCGGCTGCTCCGGCAGCGGGATGAACTCGGACTCGCCCGGCACCGTGTCGAAGCGGGCCTGGCGCCAATCCTCCTTGGCCTGTTCGATCCGCTCGGGCCGCGAGGAGACGAAGTTCCACCAGAGGTGGCGCGGCCCGTCCATCGGCTCGCCGCCCAGCACCATGAAGCGGGCGGCCTGCGTGGCCCGCACGGAGATCCGGTCGCCCGGATTGAAGACGAGGAGCTGGCCGGGGCCGAACCCGTCCCCGGCGATCTCGATCGCCCCCGAGACGGTGTAGATCGCGCGCTCGTCGTAGGTCGGGTCGAGGGGCAGCACGGCGCCGGCCTCCAGGGCCACGTCCGCGTAGACCATCGGGCTCGAGGTCCGCACCGGGGATCTCGCCCCGAAGGCCTCGCCCGCGATCAGCCGGACCTGCTTACCCTCGCCGGTGAGGATCGGCAGGGCCTCGGCCTCGTAATGCTCGAAGGCGGGGGCGGTCTCCTCGTCGCGCCCGCTGAGCGCCACCCAGCTCTGGAGGCCGAACAGCCGGGAGCCCGTGGCCCTCAGGCCGGCGCCCGTCCGCTCCGAATGGGTGATGCCCCGGCCCGCCGTCATCCAGTTGAGTTCGCCCGGGCGGATCGGCAGTTCGGTGCCCAGGCTGTCCCGGTGCATGATCTCGCCCTCGAACAGGTAGGTCACGGTCGAGAGGCCGATATGGGGGTGGGGCCGCACGTCCATGCCCTGGCCGAGGAGGAACTCCGAGGGGCCCATCTGGTCGAAGAAGATGAACGGCCCGACCATCCGGCACTCCGTGGAGGGGAGCGCGCGCCGGACCGCGAAGGAGCCGAGATCCCGCGAGCGCGGCACGATCAGGGTCTTGATCGCGTCGCAGGTGAAGTGATCCCCCGGGATCGGATCGTCCGCGCCGTGCCAACTCATGACGGTCATTCCTCTCGAAGCAGGGTTCAGCGGTCTAACGTGCGGTGATTCCCCGGCCGGGCACAGACCCCGCGCGCCGGGGAAACGATCAGGCGGCCGAGGGGCCCTGCGGAGCGACGCCCTGCGGGATCGCGCCCTTGAGCGCACCGTAGCTCGTCATCAGGTTGCGGTAGTCGGGGATGTGGTTCGACAACAGGCCGGCCAAGCCCTCCACGTCGCGGCGCCAGTCGCGGTGGAGTTCGCAGGCGACGCCGAACCACGTCATCAGTTGCACGCCCGCCGCCGACATCCGGTTCCAGGCGGCGTCCCGCACCAGCGGGTTGAAGGTGCCGGAAGCGTCGGTGACCGCGAACACCTCGAAGCCCTCCGCGATGGCCGACAGGGCCGGGAAGGCGACGCAGACCTCCGTCACCACCCCGGCGATGACGAGTTGGCGCCGGCCCGTCGCCCGGATCGCGGCCACGAAATCGGGATTGTCCCAGGCGTTGATCTGGCCGGGCCGCGCGATAAAGGGCGCATCGGGGAACTTCGCCTTCAGCTCGGGCATGATCGGGCCGTTCGGGCCCTCCTCGAAACTCGTGGTCAGGATGGTGGGCAGCTGGAAGTAGGCGGCCAGGTCCGCCACCGCGAGCACGTTGTTCCGGAACTGGTCCGGTTCGATGTCCCGCACCAGGGAGAGCAGGCCGGCCTGATGATCCACGAGGAGAACCACGGCTTGGTCGAGGTCGAGTCGGGTATAGGGCTTGCTCATCGTCGTCTCCGTCGCCCGGGGCTGGTCTGCCTGCGATGAAGACAGCGTATGGCTCATCGG
Organism: Methylobacterium goesingense; assembly: GCF_022179225.1. Taxonomy (GTDB): domain Bacteria; phylum Pseudomonadota; class Alphaproteobacteria; order Rhizobiales; family Beijerinckiaceae; genus Methylobacterium; species Methylobacterium goesingense. Next base: position 1,731 of record NZ_BPQL01000115.1, on the reverse strand, counting down.
CTGACTATGAAATAGAAACGATGGAAACGCATCGTTTCCAGGACCAACCCCGTGCGTCTTCCCGATTTCGAGGCCTGGGCCATCTTCGCCAAGGTGGTGGAGACAGGCTCCTTCGGCCGCGCCGCCTCCGATCTCGGCCTGTCGAAGGCGACCGTCTCGAAGGCGGTCGGTCGCCTGGAGGCCCGCATCGGCGCGCGCCTGTTCCACCGGACCTCGCGCAAGCTCGCCCTGACGGAGGCGGGACAGGCCGCACGGGAGGGAGCCGCCCGCATCCTCTCCGAGGGCGAGACCGCCGAGGCGGAGGCCATCGCGGGCGCGTCCGAGCCGCAGGGCCTCGTACGGCTCGCAGCACCCATGTCCTTCGGGGTGCTGCACGTGGCGCCGCACCTGCCGGACTTCCTGAGCCGTCACCCCGCCGTGTCGGTGGATCTGCACCTGAGCGACGCCGTCGTGGATCTCATCGGCGGCGGCTTCGACATCGGGCTGCGGATCGCCGCGCTGCCGGATTCGTCCCTGCGCGCCCGCAAGCTCTGCGCCGTGCGCCGCTCCCTTGTGGCCACGCCCGGCTACCTCGAGCGGCACGGTCGGCCGCACCATCCCGACGACCTGATCCACCACGCCTGCCTCGGCTATGCCTACCTGCCGACGCCGGATCGCTGGCGCTTCATGGACGGCCACGGCGCCGAGGCCGCGATCGTGCCCAAGGGACCGATGCGCGCGAACAATGCCGAGGCCCTGGCCCCCGCCCTGCGGGCCGGGCTCGGCCTCGCGGTGCAGCCCGACTTCATGATCTGGGACGACCTGAAGGCCGGCCGCCTGGAGCGCGTGCTGCCGGACTGGTCCCTGCCGCCGATCGCCCTGCACATCGTGATGCCGCCCGGGGACCTGCGTCCGGCCCGCGTCACCGCCCTGATCGCCTACCTGACGCAGGTCCTGTCCGCCGCGCCCTGGGCCGGCGCTTCGTGAGCGCGGGAATCGCCGCCGGCCGCCTCGACGCGGCCGGAGACGGGCGCACCCGCTTTTCGGTTGCCGCGGCAGCGCCGCCGAACGATGATCCGGGCATGCCCGTCGCCCCTGCCCCAGCCCTCGACCAGACCTGCGACCCTCGGCGTGCCCGCGCCGGGGATACCGCGCGCCCGGCCGCACCGTCGCCGGGACGGGCCTGACCCCGATGCCGATCCGGCGTGAGCACCGCTTCTTCTACCCGATCGACTGGCCGCAGCTTTCCGCCGTCATCCGCTTCCAGCGGGCGCGGGGCCGGTGCGAGGTCTGCGCCCGCCCGCATGGCCAGCGCGTCTTCCACCTCGGGGATGGCCGCTGGTGGGACGGGCAGGAAGGCTCTTGGCGCGACGGCGCGGGCCGCTTCATCTGCCTCGCGGTCGGGGCCGACGACGTCCTCGGGACGGTGCGCACGACCCGCGTCGTCCTGGCCGCCGCACACCGCGACCATGACACGGCCAACAACGCGGCCCGGAACCTCGCGGCCTTCTGCCAGCGCTGCCACATGAACCACGACCGGCCCGAACACCGTCGCCGGCGCTGGCATACCCTGTTCCGGCGCAAGGCCTTGGGCGACCTGTTCCGGGGACCCTATTCGGGGCCCTGACAAGGGGCGTTCGGGCCCTGCTTTCGTGTCCTTCCCAAAACTCCCGCCGCACCGTCGCGCTCACAGGCAAGAACTGACCGCGATCGAGCGTTTTGACAGACTCCGCTTAATCCCGCTCACCGTGT
>NZ_BPQL01000114.1 GCF_022179225.1 Methylobacterium goesingense | reverse complement strand
GCGCTTACCTCGTCGCGAATCGCGACGACCCGCCCTGGCGGGCCGTCTCCCTCGACGCCCTGCGCGAGGCCTCCGGCCTCGACGTGTTTCCAAGCCTTGCGCCGGCCGCGAAGGGCCGGGCCATGGATCTCCCGGAGCCACGCACCTATTCCCGGGGGGAGCCCGATGGCGACGAGCGTGCGCGCCGCCGCGCGCCGGAACCGGACTCGTTCGAAGCCTGGGCAAAGACCGAGCTGCATCGCGCCCTTCGGCAGCTCTGGCGTGCCGTCATGCGTGCCATCTTCTAGGAGGATGCCCAGATGCCGAAATCAGGTTCGCGGAAGAGTTCCGAGCGGACGGAGGCTGGGAAGGGCTCTGGGGCGGGGCCGGATGCCTTCGTGCCCTTCGCCGACGACGCGGCGGTGCGGACGATCGGGGACCTCGCGATCGAGAACGGCACCGACCGGATCGCCCTTCATGGCAGCCTCGACATCGCGCGGGACAAGGCGGGTCTGGACAGGGCCAGGGCGCTCGCCGCGACGCTTGCCGCCATCGTGGCGGCCCTGGAAGGGGCGCCGTTGCCCGATGCCGTCGCGGAGACCGTGCGGCCGACCGAGACGGTGAAGAACCCCTTCGCCTGAGACCAAGACCCGCGCCGATCTCGCAACTGTTCTTGCTGTCCCCGTTCTTGCCGGTCGGTCGCCGCCCTGATACTCCGGCGCAACACTCTCACGCGATGCGGTGCGACGATGGCGAGCGCCCGATGTCCGTCCGCATCGGCGCATTCCGCGCGGTCCGCAGGCCTGCACGAATCGGTGCAGCCGCGGGACCACGTACGCGACGATTCCGATGGTCGAGGCGCAGGGCGCGCCGGACCGCCGACACGACAAGGATACCACCATGGCGCGCGAATTCATCTACCACATGAAGGGTCTGACCAAGACCTATTCGGGTGGCAAGAAGGTCCTCGATAACATCAACCTGTCCTTCTATCCGGATGCCAAGATCGGCGTCCTGGGCATCAACGGCTCGGGCAAGTCGACCTTGCTCAAGATCATGGCCGGCATCGACAAGGACTGGACCGGCGAGGGCTTCGTCGCGCAGGGCGCGCGGGTCGGCTACCTGCCGCAGGAGCCGCAGCTCGATCCGAACAAGTCCGTGCGCGAGAACGTGATGGAGGGCGTCGCCGAGAAGCAGGCGCTGCTCGACCGCTACAACGAACTCGCCATGAACTACTCCGACGAGACGGCGGACGAGATGACCGCCCTCCAGGACCAGATCGAGGCCAAGAATCTCTGGGAGCTCGATTCCAAGGTCGACCAGGCCATGGAGGCCCTGGGCTGCCCGAGCGACGAGCAGCCGGTCGCGACGCTCTCGGGCGGCGAGCGCCGCCGCGTCGCCCTCTGCAAGCTGCTGCTCTGGGAGCCGGAACTGCTGCTCCTCGACGAGCCGACCAACCATCTCGACGCCGAGACGGTGAACTGGCTCGAAGGCCACCTGCGCCAGTACCCGGGCGCCATCCTGATCGTGACCCACGATCGCTACTTCCTCGACAACGTCACCGGCTGGATCCTCGAACTCGACCGGACCCGTGGCTACCCCTACGAGGGCAACTACTCGGCCTGGCTGGTCCAGAAGCAGAAGCGGCTTCAGCAGGAAGGCCGCGAGGACATGGCCCGCCAGCGCGCGATCAACCGCGAGCAGGAGTGGATCGCCGCTTCGCCGAAGGCGCGCCAGTCGAAGTCGAAGGCCCGCATCACCCGCTATGAGGAGCTGGTGGCGAAATCCCAGGACAAGATCGACGCCTCGGCGCAGATCGTCATTCCGATCGACGAGCGGCTCGGCAACAACGTCATCGAGTTCGAGCATCTCAACAAGGCGTTCGGTGACCGCCTGCTGATCGAGGACCTGTCCTTCAAGCTCCCGCCCGGTGGCATCGTCGGCGTGATCGGCCCCAACGGTGCCGGCAAGACGACCCTGTTCAAGATGATCACCGGTGTGGAAAAGCCGGACGGCGGCACCATCTCCGTCGGCGAGACCGTCCATCTCGGCTACGTCGACCAGTCGCGCGACGCCCTCGATCCGAATGCCACGGTCTGGCAGGAAGTCTCGGGCGGCAACGACATCATCTACTTCAACAAGCGCGAGATCAACTCCCGCGCCTACTGCGCCGCCTTCGCCTTCAAGGGCTCGGATCAGCAGAAGAAGGTCGGGACCCTCTCGGGCGGTGAGCGCAACCGCGTCCATCTCGCCCGGACCCTGAAGGGCGGGGCGAACGTGCTCCTCCTCGACGAGCCCACCAACGACCTCGACATGGAGACCCTGCGCGCCCTCGAAGAGGCGCTGGAGGATTACGCGGGCTGCGCCGTGATCATCAGCCACGATCGCTGGTTCCTGAACCGCATCGCGACCCACATCCTCGCCTTCGAGGGCGAGAGCCATGTGGAGTGGTTCGAGGGCAACTTCTCGGATTACGAGGAGGACAAGAAGCGTCGCCTCGGCGCCGATTCGCTGATGCCGAAGAAGATCAAGTACAAGAAGTTCTCGCGGTAAGCCGTCGCCCTACGCCCTGGCGCTGAGCGCCAGGGCGTCCTTCAGGTCCCGCCCGTCCGTGAGCTTGCGTCCGCGACGGCGCAGGTTCCTCAGCAGATCCCGGTCGGGAAACGGGCAGTAGGGCAGAATCGGCGCGATCGTGCCCTCGGGAAGCCGGCCCTCGGCCAAGTCCGCGAGCGCCTTGTCCAGCATGCGCCGCCCGTGCTCGTGTAGCACCACGGAGGCGCGTGTCGCGGTGGTGGCCTCGCTCAGGTGCACCGCGTCCTGGGCCAGGATCGCCCCGGCATCGATCGTCACCGCGAGGCGATGGATCGTCACTCCGAAGGCCGGTTCGGCCTCGGCCAGCGCATGAATGGTCGGCACCGGCCCGCGATGGCGCGGAAGGAGACCGGGATGGACGTTCAGGCCCCCGAGGGGAGCCAGCGCCAGGGTCGCGCCCGAAAGAATCTGGTCGAAGTGGAACGTTACGATGAGGTCGGGGGCATGCCGTTCGAAGGCCTGCCCGACATCCGCGCCGTTGACGTCGTCAACCTTCAGGGTCGGGATGCCGAGACTTCGGCAGAGCGCCTTCAGGGGCATCGCCCCGGGGCCCGCGCCGGTCAGACGGCGCGTCAGCGGCGAGACCGGTGCGAGGAGATCGGGCAGCCCGAAATTGACGCCGAGATAGGGCAGGATCGCAGGGCCTGAGCGCGCGAGATGTCGCCGGATCTGCCCGCTCAACCCGCCCGAACTCGGCCGCTCGGCATTGGACAGGCCCACGAAGGCGATCTCGGCGGCATGGTCCGTCACGAAGCGGCGGACGGCACGGGCGTTCGGCAGGGCCTCCAGGGCGAACAGCGCAAGGCGCGGGCGCCTCACCGGCCGACCCGGATCTTGAACTTGAACCCGCTCATTCCGAGGCGGCGCAGGGATTCCGGCAGTAGGGCCGCGCCACGAGCGGCGGCGGCGAGGATCCACGGGAAGGCGACGATGTCCCGGTCCCGGGCGAGACCGCGCGCGATGCGTGCGGCGGCATCCTGCGCGCTGATCTCCAGCGGACGCCAGCCCTGGTACTCGCTGCCCATCGCGGTCTTCACGTAGCCCGGCGTCACCACATTGACGCGAACTCCGTACGGTTTCAATTTCTCGCGCAGGGCGAGACCGTGGGCGAGGAGGGCGGCCTTGGTGCCGCTATAGGCCGGCGCGTCGGGAAGCGGCGCGAAGGCTGCCAGCGAGGAGACGAGGGCGATCTGTCCGCCCCCACGCGCCCGCATCAGCGTCGCGCAGGGCAGGGCGACGTTGAGGGCACCCACCAGATTCACATCCACCGTCTCGAAGGCCATGGCCTCGGTCTCGACGTCGCCCCCCGGGTCGCCGCCGTTGATCGCCGCATTGACGATGACGAGGTCGATCGGCCGCCGGGCATCGAGGTCCCTGAGCCAGGCGGCGATCGCCGGCCGGTCCCGGACGTCAAGGCGCTCGGTCTCGACGCGGGCTCCCCGGTCGCGGCACGCCTGTGCCACGGCATCGAGGCGGGGCGCGTCCCGGCCATGCAGGATCAGGGTTGCGCCGGGCTGGGCATAGTGCCGGGCGAGGGCGGCGCCGATTCCGCTCGACGCGCCGGTGATCAGGGTGACGGACATCGCGTCTGCTAGCCCGCCCGCGCGGCCGGGATCAATAGACCGGCGCGAGTTCCTGGGTCGGCTCGGCTTCCGCGCGGACCGCCGAGGCGGCGGCGAGCGCGGCGGCGGAGAGGGCGGCTTCCAGGCGCGGGATCGTGCCCGCCACGGCCCGCGCGATGGCCGGACGCGAGAAGAAGCCGCCGTTCACCTGCGAGCGGTGCAGCACCACGCGCCGGAAATCCGACATCAACTCGGGATCCGGCGGGATCGGCGCGGTCCAGAACGTGTTGATCCCGCCCTGATGGGTCAGGCCCGCCATGTTGTAGATCGCACTGCCGGCCGCATAGGTCGGCCGACCGAGTTCGAGGGAGAGCATGCCGACCGTGCTGTTCACCAGCACGACGCCCCGGGCGCCGGCGATCAGCCGGGGCAGGTCGCCGCCGTCGATGATGTCGAGGCGGTCGTTGACGCCGTGGCGCTTGGCCGAGTGCCGGGCATAGCGGCGCCAGTTGATCAGGCCGCTGTCGAGGGGGTGCAGCTTGATGAGCAGCCGGGTCGGCGCCTCCGAATGGGCAGCGAAGGACGCGATGGTCCGGTCCATGAAGGCCTCGACCCCGAGGAAGGGGGAATGCACACGGATCTGGAAATCGCTGTCGAGTTGCAGCGGCAGGAGGAAATAGTCCGCCGCGATGGCCTTGTAGGCCTCGTTGAGGTGCGCCGCGTCGCGCCGGGTCCGGGACCGGCGGGAGAACTTCCGGATCCAGCCCGCATACTCCACCGCGATGTGGTGCGGCCGGTGCGAGCGGAAATACGGGAAGAAGTACGGAAAGCCGAAATTCGCGATATTGTAGGCTACGTCCCAGATGCTGCGGCGGGCCATGTCGCCGCTCGAGGGCATGGCCCGTCCCGGCTGGGGTAGGCGACGGGCGACGGCTCGGATCTCGTCCGCGGTCTTCGGCAACGGCGAGTGGCCGTTCACGCCACCGAGTTCGCAGGTGATCCAGTTCGGCCGCAGGTAGCCCTCTTCGAAGACGTGCAGGCGGACGCCGAAGGGCTCGGCGGCTGCGGTGGCGGCCACATGGTAGGGGCGGCAATCCCCGAACAGGATGATGTCGGTGATGCCGTGGCGGCGGATATAGGCCGCGACGTAGTCGCCCCAATCGGCGAAGGTGCCGCGATAATTGTCGGAGGGCAGGCGCCAGAACAGCCAGTCTCCGGTCGAGAAGTTGATGCGCCGGACGTTGTGTCCGCGAGCCTTCAGCGCGCTGCCGAGGTCCGCGAAGAACGGGGAGGCGATCCCCTGAAGGAAGAGAAAGGTCGCTGGTCCATCGCGATGTGTCTCTGCGAAGGGCTGAAGCATTCCTGAGACGCCTGCTCCTGCGCCCACACAACCTGCGGGCCACCTGCCACGGGAAATTCCGTCGCACGGCACTCACATCCCAGCAATTGGGCGGAGATGGGGCTGCACAAGATTTCCGCGCCCCTGTGGTTTCGTTGCAACGAAATCATCCACAGATGCGTCGCCGGTTACTTCGTCATGACCACTGAGACGACAGAATGTTCGCGGCGGTCTCACTGCGTGTCACGGGAAGGTGGTAAGGCAGCATCCAGCCATCGCCACGCCTCGGGACCATGCCTTCGCACCTGCCGCCAAAGCTCACCGCCACGGGGCGGACCATCCGGACCCTGCGCGGGCAGATCGAGCGGGCAACCGGATCGTCCTTCGTCGCGCCCTGGCACCCCGGGTCGGTCCCCGTCACCTGGGGGCGGAACGGGTTGGTGCGGGCGGCGTCCCGATTGGGTCGCCCGCCTCTGGAGGTCGAGCCGGGACCGCTGCTGTCACCCTACGACACACCGCGCGGCGGTCTGGCGAGCCTGCGCTTGACCTGGCGCGACACGCCGTTCGGCGAGAGTCTCGTCGACCTCGCGGCCCTTCGCGCGCTCCGCGTCTTCGGGCGAAACCAATTCGGGCGCTTCGACGAGAAGACGGTCGGCGATCTTCTGGGCGGCCTCGTCGCACCCTCCATGATTCTGATCGAGGGCGCGCTCGCGCGCTCTCCCACCCACCTTGGTGGATATCTCCAGGCCGTGGCGCGCCGATTTCCGGACGATGACTTCGTGGTGGCCGGCAGCGAGGGATGTCCGGCCTTTCTCAAAGTGCCATCGCCGCGCCTGCGCGTCGTCAGCCGTCCGGTCGATCCCTGGGCCCTGTTTCCGCGCGTGCGCCGCGTTCTCGTGTCGGACTGGGCCTACGCCTGCGAGGCCCGGCTCGCCGATGCGGAGGTCGTCTGCCTGGACCGGCCGGAGGCGGCGCCCACGGCAGCGGACCTCGCACGGCGGCGCTACGGGGCCGGCCTTCACTACTTCGATCCCTGGACGCAGACGCCGATCCCCTTCGTCGAATGTCTCGAACGCGTGGCGTGGCTGCGCGATCGCTTCGCCGAGAACGACCGGCCCACGGTTCTCGTCGGTATCTCGCGCTGGAAGCGACCGGCCATCGACGTGTTCACGCGGGGCCCCTACGGCGATCCGGTGCACACCATGACCGCCGAGGATGCGGTCGCGGCCGCGCTTCTCCGGCAGGGCCGGATCCTTGCCTGGGCCACGCGGATGCCGGAGCGCCTCCCAACCCTGTGCGCAGAGGAGGGGATTCCCCTGGCGCGGATGGAAGACGGGTTCCTGCGCTCGGTGGGGCTCGGTGCGAGCCTGCAGCCGGGCGCGTCGATCGTGGTCGACGATCGCGGCATCTACTACGATCCGCGCACCGAGAGCCGCCTCGCCGTCATCTTGCGCAACGCCACCTTCCCGCCGGAATTGGTGGCCCGGGCGCGGGCCTTGCGCGAGAGCGTGGTGGCGCGTCGCCTGAGCAAGTACAATGTCGGCCTCACCGGCGACGCCGGGACCTGGCCGACCGACCGGCGCATCGTGCTGGTACCGGGGCAGGTCGAGGACGACGCCTCGGTGATGCACGGCTCCCCGGTCGTGCGGTCGAACCGGGACCTGCTGCGGGCGGCGCGAGTCCGCAACCCTGATGCGTTCCTCCTCTACAAGCCGCATCCCGACGTCGAGGCCGGGTTTCGTCCGGGGGCGATCCCGGAGGATGAGGCGCTCGGGCTCGCCAACCGGATCGTCGGCGGGCTCTCCATCGTCGATCTTCTCGACCGCGCCCACCACGTGGAGACAATGACGTCGCTGGCGGGGTTCGAGGCACTGATCCGTGGTCTGACCGTCGCGGTTCACGGGCGCCCGTTCTACGCGGGCTGGGGCCTCAGCGAGGATCTGGCACCCGGCGCCGATCGCGGGCGTCGCCTTGCCCTCGATGAGCTGGTAGCCGGCACCCTCCTGCTCTACCCCCTCTACCTCGATCCGGTCGCGATGAAGCCATGCTCGGCCGAGCAACTCCTCGACCGGCTCGCGGCGGCCCGCGACGCCGCCGGGCCGACGCGCCTCGCGCTCAGCGGGCCCGCGCACCTGATCATGCGCGCCCGCTACGCCGTCCTGAACCCGCTCGTCCGACGGCTCCGGCGCAAGCGCGGCGTTCCCCGGGCCGACGAACCGAGGCGCTCACCCCTGCGATGATGCTGCTCACATCGCTCGGCCTCGCCCTGGCGCTCTCCCTCGTCATCGAGGCCGTCGAAGGCGGCTCGGCCCGCCCGGTCAGCCGGCGCCCGGCCGACCTGGCCATCCGCTTTCTCGGCTACGCCTTGGTGATGGCGTTCTGGTTTCAGTTCTCGTGGCGGCCCTGGCTGGCGGGCGCCTCCTGCGTGCTCACAATCCTCATCCTCACCATCGTCAGCCGCCTGAAGCGCACCATCATCGGCGAGCCCCTGGTGTTCAGCGATTTCGCCCTGCTGCGGCAGGTCCCGAGGCACCCGGAGCTCTACTACACCCGCCCCTTGACCGACCCGCGCATGGCCGGGCCGATCCTCGTCGCCCTCGTGCTGGTCGGCGCGTGGTACGCGATCGAGCCGACGATCCTGCCGGTCGAGCCCAGCGTCGCCGTGCTGGCGCTGTTCGCCCTGCCGCTCGGCTTCCTGACCCTCGTGGCACTCTCCGCAGAGGGCCCGGCGGCGCGTGCCTCGGCGCGGCTGTTCCCGGCCCCGGCTCTCGTCGCGGATGTCGCCCGCTTCGGCCTGCCTGCGACGATCATCGGATACGCCCTGCGCTGGCGGGTCCTGCGACGCGGAGAGTCGATACCTCCGCCCCCTCGTGTCGCTCCCGGCCGAGATCGCGTGCTGGTCGTGGTGCAGCTCGAATCCTTCGTCGATCCGCGGCGCCTCGGCGGCCCGCCGCTGCCGCTGATGGACATGGTCTCACGCCGCGCCGCCCAGTATGGGCGCCTCCGCGTCCCCGCCCACGGCGCCTACACCATGCGCACCGAGCACGCGGTCCTGACCGGGCGTGACGCAGGAGACCTCGGCTTCGGCCTCTTCGACCCCTACCTCACCCATGGCGGGCGCGAACCCGAGAGCCTGCCCGCCCGCGCCCGCGAGGCCGGGTTCGAGACGCTGTTCGTGCATCCCTTCCATCGCGACTTCTTCAACCGGGCAGAGGTCGTGACGCGCCTCGGATTCGATCGCCTGATCATGGAGGAGGCGTTCGGCGACGCGCCCCGGGTCGGGCCCTACGTGTCCGACCTCGCCCTGGCCGAGCGGGTGCTGGCGGAGGTGCGGGGGCGTTCGACGCCGCTCTTCCTGTTTTGCGTCACCATGGAAAACCACGGGCCCTGGAAGCCGGGCCGCCTTCCGGGGATCGACGATCCCCTGTCGCAGTACCTCACGCACGTGAAGAACACCGGCCTCGCGGTGGAACGTCTCGTCGACGGCCTCGAAGGCCTCGATGCCATCCTCTGCGTGTTCGGCGACCATGCGCCCGCGCTACCGAACTGCCGTCCAGGCTTCGGCGACACGGCGACGGATTACGCAATCTTCCGGTTCGGGCCGGGCCAGGCCGTCGCGCCGCTGCGCCGCGATCTGAGCGCCGATGCCCTCGGGCGACAGCTTCGCGGATGCCTTGCTTCCGACACCGGCGCCTGAAGCGTGGCTTTGCCACCCTGGTGACGCAATGCTGCCCGACAGGATCGGCAGGGCCCATCCGTCGGAAAGCCGACCTTGAACGTCTGGACGATGCGTTAAACCGATCGCAGCGTTTGCGCGCTATCGGGTAGAGCGGCGGCCACTCGCGCGGTCGCCCGGCGGTCCCTCGACTGCTTCCCGGCGGCGCCCTCGCGGGCAGGCCGGCGCAATAGAAGTGATGCTGGCGCCGTCCGCGCGCCTCGAGCCATGCGGGCGTCGTCGCCGGGTCGTCGCGTCTCGCGGCTCCGGCTTGTGGGAGAGTGACAATGATTCGCAACGCGAGCCTCGCGGCCCTGGCAGCGTGCCTCGTCTCCGGCTGTTCGTCGATCCTGCCGGCGGCGGGTCCGACGACCAGCGCGATCGTGGAGGGGGCCGACGT
>NZ_BPQL01000113.1 GCF_022179225.1 Methylobacterium goesingense | reverse complement strand
CCCCTGCCCCTGCCCCTGCGACGGCGCGGGGCTCCGCGCCGCCCTTGGCCCGCCGGGTCGTGGGGCCTAGATTGCCCGTTCATGGATATTCCCGGCGAAACCCCTCGGTCCGGCAATGAATCCGGCACCCCGGCCGAGACCGTGACGGAGCTGCAGGTGCGGGCGGTGCCGGGGCTCGCCGGGATCACGGCGGACGCGTGGGACGCCTGCGCCACCTCGGCCGAGACCCTCTCGGGGGGTGACGAGACCCACAACCCCTTCGTCTCGCACGCCTTCCTGTCCTCGCTGGAGGATTCCGGCTGCGTCTCACGCAAGACCGGCTGGCTCCCCCTGCACGTGACGGTGGAGCGCGAGGGCCACCTCGTCGGGGTGGCGCCCTGCTACCTGAAGTCCCACAGCCAGGGCGAATACGTCTTCGACCACGGCTGGGCGGACGCCTACGAGCGGGCCGGGGGCAGCTACTATCCGAAGCTTCAGGTCAGTGTGCCCTTCACCCCCGTCACCGGCCCGCGCTTCCTCATCGCGCCGGGGCAGGACGTGAACGAGGCGGCCTCCGCGATCGTCGCCGGCCTGCGGGCGCTGCGCACCGAGACCAAGGCCTCCTCGATCCACGTCACCTTCATGCAGGAACGCGAGTGGGACCAGGCCGGGGCTCTGGGCTTCCTCCAGCGCGTCGACCAGCAGTTCCACTGGGACAATGCCGGCTACGCCAGCTTCGAGGATTTCCTCGGGGCGCTGGCCTCCCGCAAGCGCAAGGCGATCCGCCGCGAACGCCGTGACGCGCTTGCGCCCGGCATCACCATCGAGCACGTCACCGGCGCCGACCTGACCCCCGCCCACTGGGACGCGTTCTACGAATTCTACGCCGATACCGGGGCGCGCAAGTGGGGCCGGCCCTACCTGAACCGCAAGTTCTTCGAGCTCATCGGCGCGCGCATGCCCGAGCGGGTGCTGCTGGTGATGGCCCGGCGCGAGGGCCGCTTCATCGCCGGTGCCATCAACTTCATCGGGGATGTGGCTCTCTACGGCCGCAACTGGGGCTGCGTCGAGGACCATCCCTTCCTGCATTTCGAGGTCTGCTACTATCAGGCCATCGATTTCGCCATCGCGCGCGGGCTGAAGCGCGTCGAGGCCGGGGCCCAAGGTGAGCACAAGCTCGCGCGGGGCTACCGCCCCGTCCTCATGCATTCGGCCCACGACATCGCCGATCCGGCCCTGCGCCGGGCGGTTGCCGATTACTTGGCGCGCGAGCGCGAGCACGTGCTGGAAGCCGCCGAAGTCCTGGACACGCTGACGCCGTTCCGGCGCGAAACCGGGGACTGCCCGGCATCCGACTTGCCTGAGGACGCGCCGGAGGTGACACACTCCGCAGACCAGACGACAGAGACCAAGGAAACTCCGTGAGTCCCATCGACCGCATCAAGAGCTTCTCCGACGATCTCGTGGCCATCCGCCGCGATTTCCACGCCCATCCCGAACTCGGCTTCGAGGAGGTCCGCACCTCCGGCATCGTGGCCGAGGAACTGGCGCGCTACGGCATCGCCGTGCATCGCGGCATCGGCGGCACCGGGGTGGTGGGCGTGCTGGAAGGGCGCACCGGTTCCGGCCGGCGGATCGCTCTGCGCGCGGACATGGACGCGCTGCCGATCGAGGAGGAGACCAACCTGCCCTACCGCTCGACGGTCCCGGGCAAGATGCACGCCTGCGGGCATGACGGCCACACCACGATGCTGCTGGGTGCGGCGCGCTACCTCGCCGAGACCCGCGACTTCGACGGCACCGCCCTATTCGTGTTCCAACCGGCCGAGGAGGGCCAGGGCGGCGCCCGCGCGATGATCGCGGACGGGCTGTTCGAGAAGTTTCCCTGCGACGAGATCTACGCGATCCACAACCAGCCCAACGGTCCGCACGGCAAGATCAAGCTGAAGCCCGGCCCGGCCATGGCGGCGGCAGACTTCTTCGACATTCGCATCACCGGGCGCGGCGCGCATGCGGCCCAGCCGCAGCAGGGCATCGACCCGATCATCGTGGGCTCCACCCTGGTGCAGGCGCTGCAGTCGATCGTCTCGCGCAACGCCGACCCGCTCAAGAGCGCGGTGCTCTCCATCACGCAGTTCCACGCGGGCGCGGCCTACAACGTCATTCCGGAGGGGGCTCACATCACCGGCACGGTGCGGACCTTCGATGCGGACCTGCGCACCCTCGTCACCACCCGCATCCGCGAGATCGCCAAGGGGATCGCCGCGGCCTACGGCGCCACCATCGACGTCGACATCCGCGACGTGTTCTCCGTGCTGATGAACAGCCCGGAGCATGCGGCGGCGGCGGCCGACATCGCCCGCGAGCTGTTCGGCCCCGAGGGCGTCGACGACCAGTCGAAGCCCCGCATGGGCAGCGAGGATTTCGCCGACATGGTCGCGCGGGTGCCCGGCGCCTATGCGTGGATCGGCTCGACGCCGGGCCCCGGCCTGCACAATGCGAGCTTCGACTTCGACGACAGCATCATTCCCCTCGGCTCGGCCTTCCTCGCCCGCCTCGTCGAGCGGCGCACCGCTGCCTGAGGCGCTGGGTCGGCTCGGGCCGAGACCGCGCCGGATCGGCCGGTCCGGGGCGTCAACGGAGGCACCGCCGAGGTGCGACCGGGTCGATCGGTGCGGGTGGACGCGGCCGGAGACCGGTCAGACCGTCAGCGACACCCGCTTCGTCGCGGCCGGCTCGAACTTCCGGCTGGCTTGGCCTGCCCTCGAGTCGCGCACCGATACATCCATGAAGTCTACGCTCGCCGAGATCAGGGCGCCGTCCCTCAGCGTCATCGTCTCCGACAGTGCCTGCGACGTCATCAGCCGGGCAGTGTAGCGCCCGTAGGCCGCATCGCGCGCGTCATCGTCCTTTGCCGCCTTCTTCTCCGCGTCGAACGCCTCCAGGGCAGTCTGGGCTGCCTTCATCGCGTTGAGCGAAGCAACGTCCTGGAAGTCCTTGGCGAGTTCTGGGTCGTCCCAGAACATCTTCTCGATGCGCTCCCTGTAGGGACTGTCGGTCTTCACTTGGCCGAGGCTGTCGATTCGGAAAACGATGGGCTCGTCCTGCGGGATGCCCATTCTGGTCAGCCGATCGGCGAGTTTGCCGGCCAGGTCCTGCGTCCGATCGCGGACGATTTCGTCGAAGGAACGAACAATCGACCGGGCCGTCTCGCCGATGGGGCTTGTGGAGCCGGCGGTCCCCGTGATCGTCTGGGCGGTCTGCCGCTTCGCGGCCGCGCTGAGATCGACCACGGCGGCCGCACCCGCCGCCTTGGAGGCGGCCGGTGTCCCCGGATTCCTGTCCTTCGGCGACGTGACGACGCTTGCCCCGTCGTCCGCAGGCCCCCGCGCGGATCCCGCCGCCGTTCCCCGTGCCGCCGCTGTCGCTCCCGTCACCATGCGCGTGATCCCGACCGCTATGCAATCATCAGCTGTAGGAGAAGAGGCTTAACGCTTGCCTACCGGTTCCGGCCCTTGTGGATCGAAGCGACGAGGTACTACGAGAGGTACCCATCCGTTCGCCCGCCCGGTTGCAATCCATGGATAGCGTACACGATTTGACCCCGAGTGCCGCCGACGGTTCCCCCTATCCCCTGGCCCAGCACCGGGGATCGGTGATCCTGATCGTCAACACCGCCTCGAAATGCGGGTTCACCCCGCAATATGCCGGGCTGGAAGCCCTGGCGCGGAAGTACCAGGCGGCGGGGCTCGTGGTGCTCGGCTTCCCCTGCAACCAGTTCGGCGCCCAGGAACCGGGGGACGCCGCCGAGATCGCCGCCTTCTGCAGCCTGACCTACGAGGTCGGCTTCCCGGTACTCGCCAAGGTCGCGGTGAATGGGCCGGGGGCCGACCCGGTCTTCGCCCACCTCACCCGCGCCAAGCCCGGGCTCCTCGGCAGCCGCGCCATCAAATGGAACTTCACCAAGTTTCTCGTCGGCCGTGACGGTCGGGTCATCGCGCGCTACGCGCCCGCGACCAAGCCCGAGGCCCTCGAAGCCGCGATCGCGGCTGCCCTGGCCGAGGCCGCGCCGTAGGACTCAGGCCGCCGGGGCGGGCGCGACCATGGCGCTCGCCCGCGACTGGACCTCGATGAAGATGCGCGTCACGTCGGGGTCGCGCGCCTTCAGACGGGTCTCGATGCGGGTCACCATGGCCTCGATCTGTCCTGCGCTGAGGGTGTCGTCGAGGTCGAGGCTGACGTTGACCAGGATGTCGGAGGGGCCGAGGTGCTGGGTCAGCACGGTGTTGACGTGATGGACCCCCACCTCCCCGCGCACCACTTCGCGGATCGCCGCCACGAGCTCGGGGTCGGCCGCCTCGCCGATGAGAAGGCCATGCGTCTCGATCATCAGGAAGATCGCCATCCCCACCAGGATCAGGCCGATGCCGATCGAGGACCACCCGTCCAGGGACGGCATGTCGAGGATGTGGGCGAGGACCACGCCCGCGAGCGCCACCACGAGGCCCATCAGCGCCGCCACGTCCTCCGCCAGGACCGTGAACAGGGACGGATCCTTGGAGCGGCGGATGGCGGCGAGCGGCGGGCGGCTGCCCTTCTCCGCCCAGAACGCCTTTAGGGCGACGTAGCAGGAATAGCCTTCGGCCAGCACCGCGAAGCCCAGGATCGCCACGTTCACCCAGAAGCCCGAGAGGTGGTAGCCGAGGAACGTCGCGTCCGCCGCCGGCTCCGGGTGCTGGAGCTTGTGGATGCCCTCGTAGATCGCGAAGGCGCCGCCGCCGAGGAAGATGAACAGCGCGACGATGAAGGCGTAAAAGTATATTTCGCGCCCGTAGCCGAAGGGATGCGTCGCCGTGGCCGGGCGCTGCGCGCGCTTCATGCCGATCAGCAGCAGGATCTGGTTGGTGGTGTCCACCACCGAGTGGACGCCCTCCGCCAGCATGGCCGAGCTGCCCGTGAGGAAGGCCCCGACGAACTTGGCCGCCGCGATGGCGAGGTTGGCGCCGGCCGCGGTGTAGATGGCGCTGGTGCTCTCGTGGGCCATGCTGGGCGGGTCTCTCAAGGCTGTGCGGGCGGGCGCGCCCGGTGGCGTGGCCCTGGCGCGGCGCGCCGCGAAGCGCGTCTCCGGGCAAGCGCCTCCAGGCAAGCGTTGCCGCTGGGGGGCAAAGCGCAAGCAACGCGCCGGCCGGCCGGAAGGTTCGCCGCACACGGATCATTCGGCGCTCCCGTTCGTGCGGGGACCGAGACCGGGCCGAGCGAGCCTGCGCGCGGTGGACGCGGCGCACCAGCCTGTGCATCGTGCGCGCCGATCGCACGAGCCAGATCCGGAGCCGGCCGCCATGACCGACACGCACCACGCGCCCGCTTATGACCCCGACAACATTTTCGCGAAGATCCTGCGCGGGCAGATCCCGGCCGAGCGGGTCTACGAGGATGCCGACACCCTCGCCTTCATGGACGTGATGCCGCAAGGGGACGGCCACACGCTTGTGATCCCCAAGGCCCCGGCGCGCGGGCTCCTCGACGCGGACCCGGACTCCCTCGCGGCCGTGGCGCGCACGGTGCAGCGCGTCGCCCGCGCGGTGAAGACGGCCTTCGCGGCCGAGGGCCTGACGGTGTTCCAGTACAACGAGCCGGCGGGCGGCCAGACGGTGTTCCACCTCCACGTCCACATCGTGCCGCGCTTCGAGGGCGTGCCCCTGCAGCGCCACACCGGCGGCATGGCCGACAAGGCGGTGCTGGCGGAACACGCCGCCCGCATCCGTGCGGCGTTGGCGGCCGGATGAGGCGCGGGTTCAGGCGGCGCTGGCCGGCGGGCTGGTGAGCAGCCGCCGCAGGGTGGCGTTCTCGGCCTCGAGTTCGCTGATCCGGCGCACCAGGGCGAGCATCGACGCGGCATCGTCCGGTGCCGGGATCGAGGCCGCCACGGGCACCGGTGCGACCGCCTGCGGCGCCGGAACCGCCTCGTCCACGAAGGTCACGCCGATGCCGTCGGCCCGGCGCCAGCACAGGCTGGCGCGGTAGGTCTTCTCCTTCTGCGGAATGTAGAGGTCGAAGCCCTCGGGCAGAGTCGAGGTCTCGGTCAGGGCGAGGCGGGCGCCGGAGGCGGACAGGTCCCGCACCAGGCAGTCCATGGACGAGGCGCCCTTGTTGAAGATGATCCGCCCCTTGAGGAACGTCTTCTGGCGAACTTCCCTGCGATGCTCCGACATGGCCTTCTCCGGCAAGGGGTCGTTCTCCGGCTCCGGGGCCCCCAACGATGGCGGATCCTGGCACGGCGCCCCTTAAGGAATGATCGCCAGAATCCGCGACCCGGAGCGGTGCGATCCGGCTGGGCTCACTGGAAGCGCGTATCCATGGTCTGGAACAGATAGAAGCCGTTGAAGCGCACCGCGGTCTCGGCGGCCCGGTCGTCGAAGTCGGACGGCGCGTCGGCCGGATCGTCGAGCTTGCCGCCGAAGGCCCAGCGCCCGTTCCCGAGGAAGGGCGGCACGGCCCGGCTCTCCGGCACGGCGCAGCACAGGCCCTCGACGCTCCTGAGGCAGAAAACGTTGTAATTCTGCATCGGTCAACCTCCGATTCGCCCACCCAAGCTACGCCCTAGGGTGCCAATCGGACAGCACTGTGTCGATCAGGTCTCCGGAACGTTGCGGGCGAGCTCCGCCAGCCAGGGCTCGGCGCTGCCGTCGGAGGGCGCACGCCAGTCCCCGCGCGGCGACAGCGCCCCGCCGGCCGAGACCTTCGGCCCGTTGGGCAGGGCCGAGCGCTTGAACTGGCTGAAGCCGAAGAAGCGCTTGAGGAACACGCCGAGCCAGCGCCGGATCTCGGGCAGGTCGTAGGCGCCGCGCTCGGGTTCGGGGAAGTCCGGCGGCCAGGCCCCGGCGTCCGCATTCCCCCAGGCGTGGAGCGCCAGGAAGGCGATCTTCGAGGGCGGAAAGCCGTGGCGCAGGGTGTAGAACAGGTTGAAGTCCTGGAGCGCGTAGGGGCCGATCACGGCCTGCGTGCTCTGGGGCGTGGCCCCCGCCTCCACCGGCACCAGTTCGGGCGAGATCTCGGTGTCGAGGATCGCGGCCAGGGTCGCGCCCACTTCCGGCGCGAACTGGCCGGTGCCGATGACCCAGCGGATGAGGTGCTGGATCAGGGTCTTGGGCACGCCGGCATTGACGCCGTAATGGCTCATCTGGTCGCCGACGCCGTAGGTGCACCAGCCGAGCGCCAGCTCCGACAGGTCTCCGGTGCCGATGACGATGGCGCCGTTCTGATTGGCGAGGCGGAACAGATAGTCGGTGCGCAGGCCCGCCTGCACGTTCTCGAAGGTGACGTCGTAGACCGGCTCTCCGCGCCCGAACGGGTGGTCCATCCCGGTGAGCATCACGGTGGCGGCCTCGCGGATGTCGATCTCGCGGGCGGTCGTGCCCAAAGCCGCCATCAGCGCGTGGGCGTTGGCCTTGGTGCCCTCCGAGGTGGCGAAGCCCGGCAGGGTGTAGGCCAGGATGTTGGTGCGCGGCAGGCCGAGGCGATCCATCGCCTTGGCCACCACGATGAGGGCGTGGGTGGAATCGAGGCCCCCCGAGACGCCGATGACCACCCGCTTCGTGCCCGTCGCCTCCAGGCGCTGGGCGAGGCCCGCCACCTGGATGTTGTAGGCCTCGTAGCAGTCCTGCGCGAGGCGGCCCGGATCGGCCGGCACGAAGGGGAAGCGCTCCAGGCGGCGCATCAGGCCGAGATCGCCGGCCGGCGGGGCGAGCCGGAAGGGGACTCGGCGATGGGCGAGGGCCCGTCCGCGTCCGGAATCGTCGAAGCTGCCGGCCTGGAGCCGCTCCTGCGCCAGCAGTCCGAGGTCGATGTCGGCAAGCGTCATCACGGGCTCGGCGGAGAAGCGCGGGCCTTCCGCGAGGCGCACCCCGTTCTCGTCGATGCTGGTCTGCCCGTCCCAGGAGAGGTCGGTGGTGGATTCCCCCGTGCCGGCGGCCGCGTAGACGTAGGCGCACAGGCAGCGCATCGAGGCCGCGCGGGTCAGCATCGCGCGGGACTCTGCCCGGCCCACCGTGATCGGGCTGCCCGACAGGTTGGCGAGCACCGTGGCGCCGGCCAGCGCCGCGTCGGTGCCGGGGGAGGCGGGGACCCAGAGATCCTCGCAGACCTCGATGCCCAGCACGAGGTGCGGCACGTCCTCGGCGGAAAACAGCAGGTCGGTGCCGAACGGCGCGTCCAGGCCGCCGATCCGGATGGTCTCCCCCGCGATGCCGGCGCCGGAGGCGAAGTGGCGTTTCTCGTAGAATTCCCGGTAGTTCGGCAGGAAGCTTTTCGGAACGACTCCGAGCACGCGGCCGCGATGGATCGCGAGCGCGCAGTTGTAGAGCCGGTGGCCCCAGCGCAGGGGTGCGCCGACGACGAGGACGGGTCGAAGCCCCTCCGATTCCGCGACGAGGCGGGCGATGGCCACCTCCACCGCGTCCAGCACCGTCATCTGCAGGAACAGGTCCTCGATGGCGTAGGCCGAGACGCAGAGTTCCGGAAACACCGCCACGGCCGCGCCGGCCTCGTCGCAGGACCGGGCGAGGGCGAGGATCCCTTGCGCGTTGCGGGCGGGGTCGGCCGGATGGCTGCGGGTGGTGCAGGCGGCGACCCGGGCGAAGCCGTGCCGGTAGAGGGAACGGAAGTCGGCCATGGAGACTGAGGGTGTGGGGGCCGGGGCTTCGAGCGCCGAGGGGCTGGACAAGGGGCGGGGCTCCGGGCTGGTCGGGCCCGCACCTTAACCCCTGCCGCCATCCGCCTCCAGGGCGAGGGTTGAGGGCGCAGCAGGCGCGAAGGCGCGCATCCGATGGGCCGGGGCAAGCGTCTGTTAACGACGATGCCGCTAACTCTTGGCCGAACCGCGCCGCTCCCGGCGGCGGACCCGTATTGAGTACATCCGGCCAATCATGCGCGCATCGGGACGGCTTCCCTACTCCCATCGTGATCCTTCGCGTCCCGTTCGGGGCGGCGACCGCCTCGGCCTGTCGATCGGCGCCCTCGCGCACCGGTTGATGAACCTGCGGGCGACCCTCTCGCGCCGCCTCGCCGGCCCGCCGCAGCGGCCGGACTACACCGTGGCCACCACCCGCCCGACCCCGAGCTGGATGACGAGCCCGCAGGCCCTGGTCGGCCGCAACGAGGTCGGCCTCGCCTTCCGGCCCGCGCCCGCGATCCAGGCCTGGCCCGCCGGGATCTTCGACGACCGAGCCACCCTCGACATGATCCCGCGCCGCGCCGACCCGTCGGTCCGGTTCGACGAGGGCCTGATGGAGGGCGAGACGCCCGCCCCGCGCGTGCTGATCCGGACCCCGCGCCGCCCCGCCGCGATCATGCCCGAGATGGGTGAGATCCCGTCCGCCGGTCCCACCGCACCGGTGCCGGAGCCGAGCCCGGCCGTGCGCTATACCCGCACCCCCGACCCCGTGCTTCACGAGCGCCGCCAGCGCGCCCTGGATGCCGAGCGTGCCGCTCGCGCCCAGGCCCATGCGGAGGCGGAAGCCGAGGCGCTGCGCCTGCAGGCCGAGCAGGATGCCCTGCGCGCGGAGGCCGAGGCGCAGGCCCAGGCCGCGCAGGCGGCGCAAGCCGAGGCCGAGGCCCTGGCCGCGCAGGTGCCCGAGCCCCTCTGGCGCCAGCCTTTCGTCGCGCCCCCCGGCGTCCGCTTCTTCCGCAGTCCCGATCGTCGCCAGGGCCGCCCCAGCGCCGAGGCTCCGAGCACGGAAACGCCCAGCGCGGACCTCTCGGCCACCGACGCCGCCGTGATCGAAGTCGCGCCCGTCCCGGCGCCGGTGATCCTCGACGACCGCGACTGGTCGGACGTGCCGGACTGGTCCGAGGTCCATGCCTGGTTCGACGGCCGCGACGGCGCCGCCCTCGACGCCTGGTCGGCGATCCAGGCCGAGGCCGCGCCGCTGCCCGAGGCCCCTGTCGAGGACACGTCCGAGATCCCCGCGATCGAGGCCGTCGAGGCTCCCGAGCTGGCCGCCCCGGTGTTCGCGCCCGCTCCGCTCCCCGCAAACGCACCGGCCCCGGTCGCGTCCTATCGCCTGGAGCACGTGGTTCGGTTCGAGACCTTCGGCCCGCCCTGCCCCGTCGAGGGCCAGGACAACGCGCTCCCCGTCCCGGCGCCGGTTCGTCCCGCCCCACTCCACGCCATGGCCGCCCGCGCGGCGATCCGTACCGGCCGGCCGGCGGCACCCGCCCCGTCCGTGACCGCAGAGGTTCTGCCGACAGCTCCGGCCCCCTCCCCTGCCCTGTCGGTTGCGAGCCAGTTCGTGCCGGTGGCGCCCTTCGTCCCGGCCCCCCGCGCCGCCGCGCCGGCCTTCGTGCCCACCACGATTCCGCCGCGCCCGGTGCTGCTGCGCAACCCCAAGGGCGCCCCGGGCGCCGAGCCGGAGGCCCCCGCGCCGATCCAGGCCGAGCCGCAGGAGGTCGTGGCATCCGAGGTCCTGGCGTCGGAAGTCTTTCCGTTGGAAGTCATCGCGTCCGAGGTTTTGGCCTCCGAAGCCATGACATCCGAGTTCATCGGACCCGAGGTCGAGGCCGCCCCGGAGGCCCCCGCCGCCGGGCCGCTGCCCGCCGTCCACATGCCGCGCGCGATCCTGCCCGAGCGTCCGCTCCTCATCCCGGCCGGCCGGCACGTGCCGATGTCGTTCGTGGAGAACGCCGATTACGAGCATCCCTCCCTCGAACTCCTGGCCGAGCCGCCCCTGAACGACACGGAGGAGGTCGATGCCGACGTGCTCGAGCAGAACGCCCTCAACCTCCAGCAGACAGTCCAGGATTTCGGCGTGCGCGGCGATATCCTGGCGGTGCGCCCGGGTCCGGTCGTGACGCTCTACGAACTGGAGCCGGCGCCCGGCACCAAGTCGAGCCGCGTGATCTCGCTCTCGGACGATATCGCTCGTTCGATGTCGGCGGTCTCGGCCCGCGTCGCCGTAGTCCCCGGCCGCAACGTCATCGGCATCGAACTACCCAACGACACCCGCGAGACGGTGTATCTCCGCGAACTCCTCGCCTCGGCCGATTTCGGGATGAGCAAGCACAAGCTCGCCCTGTGTCTGGGCAAGAACATCGGCGGTGAGCCCATCATCGCGGATCTGGCCAAGATGCCCCACCTGCTGGTGGCCGGCACCACCGGCTCGGGCAAATCGGTGGCGATCAACACCATGATCCTGTCGCTGCTCTACCGGATGAAGCCGGAAGAGTGCCGCCTGATCATGGTCGATCCGAAGATGCTGGAACTCTCCGTCTACGACGGCATCCCGCACCTGCTCTCCCCCGTCGTCATCGACCCGAAGAAGGCGGTCATCGCCCTCAAATGGGCCGTGCGCGAGATGGAGGAGCGCTACAAGAAGATGTCCAAGATCGCCGTGCGCAACATCGACGGCTACAACGCGCGCATGGCGGAGGCCCGGGCCAAGGGTGAGACCATCACCCGCGAGGTCCATACCGGCTTCAACCGCGAGACCGGCCAGGCCGTCTACGAGACGGAGGAGATGGACCTCTCTGCGCTGCCCTACATCGTGAT
Organism: Methylobacterium goesingense; assembly: GCF_022179225.1. GTDB lineage: Bacteria > Pseudomonadota > Alphaproteobacteria > Rhizobiales > Beijerinckiaceae > Methylobacterium > Methylobacterium goesingense. The sequence continues at coordinate 233 of NZ_BPQL01000113.1, read as the reverse complement.
CGTGGTCGACGAGATGGCCGACCTGATGATGGTGGCGGGCAAGGACATCGAGGGCGCGATCCAGCGGCTGGCGCAGATGGCGCGCGCGGCGGGCATCCACCTCATCATGGCGACCCAGCGTCCCTCGGTCGACGTGATCACGGGCACGATCAAGGCGAACTTCCCGACCCGGATCAGCTTCCAGGTCACGTCGAAGATCGACAGCCGCACGATTCTCGGCGAGATGGGCGCCG
>NZ_BPQL01000112.1 GCF_022179225.1 Methylobacterium goesingense | reverse complement strand
GCCCGCGCCCTCGCTTCCGCTCGCAGACGCTCGGCGACCTCGGCGATGCGCTGCTCGGTCTGCACGATGTCGGGGTTGTTCTGGGAGTTGGCGGCGATCAGGGCCGGCTCGATGCCGGTGGCGACCACCGAGACCCGGATGATGCCGTCGAGGCTCTCGTCGAAGGTGGCGCCGAGGATGATGTTGGCCTCGGAATCGACCTCCTCGCGGATGCGGGTGGCAGCCTCGTCGAGCTCGTACAGGGTCAGGTCGTTGCCGCCGGTGATCGAGATCAGCAGGCCGCGCGCGCCCTTCATCGAGACTTCGTCGAGAAGCGGGTTGGCGATGGCCGCTTCCGCCGCCCGGTTGGCGCGGTTCTCGCCCGAGGCCTCGCCGGTGCCCATCATGGCCTTGCCCATGCCGCGCATGATCGCGCGCACGTCGGCGAAGTCGAGATTGATTAGGCCTTCCTTGACCATCAGGTCGGTGATGCAGGCGACGCCCGAGTAGAGCACCTGGTCGGCCATCGCGAAGGCGTCGGCGAAGGTGGTCTTCTCGTTGGCGACCCGGAACAGGTTCTGGTTCGGGATCACGATGAGGGTGTCGACGGCGGCCTGGAGCTCCTGGATGCCGGCCTCGGCCGTGCGCATCCGGCGCATACCCTCGAACTGGAACGGCTTCGTCACGACGCCGACGGTGAGGATGCCCATGTCACGCGCCGCGCGGGCGATGACCGGGGCCGCACCCGTGCCGGTGCCGCCGCCCATGCCGGCGGTGATGAAGCACATGTGGGCGCCCGAGAGCTGGTCGCGGATCTCGTCGATGACCTCATCGGCCGCAGCCGAGCCGACCTCGGGGTGCGAGCCGGCGCCGAGCCCCTGCGTCACGCTGAGACCCATCTGGATCACGCGCTCGGCCTTGGACGAGGTGAGCGCCTGGGCATCGGTATTGGCGACCACGAACTCGCAGCCCAGAAGGCCCGACTCGATCATGTTGTTCACGGCGTTGCCGCCGGCTCCGCCGACACCGAAGACGGTGATGCGGGGCTTCAGTTCCCGGATATCCGGCGCCTGCAGACTGATGGCCATGGTGTCGAGCCTCTCGTGCCTTTCACGTTTCATTTGACGCCTCGGGTTGAGGGAGGCGCCGATTCTCGTCTGGCCGTCCACGCCCACCCCGCGGGGTTTGGGGCATGCCGGCGGTCGTCTCAGAAGCTCTCGCGGATCCAGCGTCCGACGCGCGAGAGGTAGCCGTCCGTCCCCGTGCCGGCGAAGGCCCCGTGCCCCCGCGGCTCGAAATGTTCCGCATGCGCCACCTGCGGGTAGACCAGCAGGCCCACCGCCGCCGAGAAGGCGGGCCCCTTGGCCGCCTCGGGCAGGCCCCGGATGCCGAGGGGCCGGCCGATGCGGACCTGCCCCTCCATGACCCGGCGGGCCACCTCGGGCAGGCCGACGAGCTGGCTGGCGCCGCCGGTGAGCACCACGCGGCGCCCGGCCTGGGCGGAGAAGCCGGCGGCGCGCAGGCGGTCGCGCACCAGTTCCACCACCTCCTCGACGCGCGGGCGGATGATCCGCACGAGCTGCGAGCGCGGCACGTGGGTCGGCGCGTCTCCCTCGTCCTCGCCGACCCCGTGGACCGCGATCATGTCGCGCTCGTCGGAGGCCGTGGCGATGGCCGAGCCATAGAGGGTCTTGAGGCGCTCGGCCGCCGCGACCCGGGTGGAGAGGCCGCGGGCGATGTCCATGGTGACGTGGTGGCCGCCCACCGCCACCGCGTCCACGTGGACGAGGTGGCCGCCGGAGAACACGCCGACGCTGGTGGTACCGCCGCCCATGTCGACCACGGCGACGCCCATCTCGGCCTCGTCGTCGACCAGAGCCGAGAGGCCGGCGGCGTAGGGGGTGGCGATCACCGCCTCGACGCCGAGATGACAGTGCTCGACGGCGAGCATGAGGTTGCGGGCGGCGGCCGCCTCGCCGGTGACCACGTGGAGGTCGACGCCGAGCGCATCCCCCATCATGCCCGACGGGTCGATGACCGCGCCCTGACCGTCGATGGCGTAGCCGGTCGGCAGGGCGTGGAGCACGGCGCGGCCGGGGCTGACGCCATGGGCCGAGGCGGTCTCCAGCACCCGCTCCACATCCGTGCCCGTGACGGTGCCGGTGCGGGTGTTCACGCGGGCCTCGAAATGCTGCGAGCCGATGCGGCCACCGGACATGTTGACGATGACCGACTGCACCTCGACCCGGGCCATGCGCTCGGCGGCATGGACCGCCTGGCGAATGGCGGCCTCGGCCGATTCGAGATCGACGATGACACCGCCCTTGAGCCCCTGCGAGCGCTGGTGGCCGATGCCGATGATGCGGGCGAAGTGGGTGCGCCCGCGCAGGGTGGTGAGCGCCTCGGCCGGCTGCAGCTCCGCGATGAGGCAGACGACCTTGCTCGTCCCGATGTCGAGCACCGAGAGGGTGGTGCTGCGCCGGGCGGAGAGAGGCTTCAGGCGTGGGGTGAGGCCGTGCTGATCGTGCATCGGGCTACCGGGTGACGGAGGTGAGGCGGGACAGGTGAGCGCGCTGCGCCGGACGGATCGTGCGGCTCATGTGCTGGTTCCCTTGGCCTTCGGCTTCTTCTGGGCTTCCGCGCGGGCCGCGGCCGCCTCTTCGGTGAGGCGGACGACCACCCGGTCCGGCATGCGAAGGTCCACCGCGATGATGTCCTTCTCGAGGATGCGGTTGTCGCGCTCGAGCTTGACGAGGCGCGCCAGAGCCTCGGTCGCGCCGGTCTCGGGCAGGCGGATGTCGACGCCGTCGAGCTTCAGGGTCCAGCGCCGGCCGGAGACGTAGGTGCCGGCCTTGACGCGCTCGGCGAGCGTGCCCGCCGCCTCGATCAGGGCGAGGTAATCCTTGAGCTTGAGGTTGGCGTCGTCGCCGACCACGAGAGGCAAGGCGGCGTAGCGGTCGTCGCGCATCTGGTCGATCACCGTGCCGTCGGCGGCGATCACGGCGATCTCGCCGTTGCGCTGCCAGAGGGCGGCGGGCTCGCGCTCCACCTGGGTGATGACGATCTCGTTCGGGTAGACCTTGCGCACGGAGGCGCTGGCGATCAGCGGCACCGCCAGCAGGCGCTCGCGCGCCTCCGCCACGTCGAGGAACACCACCGAGGAGTGACCATCGATGCCGGCGGCCTGGAGCACTTCGCGCTCGTAGAGCCGGGCGATGCCCGAGATGGTGACGCGCTCGACGCCGAAGCCGGCCAGCCGCGCCATGATGTCGAGGGGGCGGCCGTGCTCGGCCACGAAGCGGTCATAGGCGCCGCTGCCGACGAAGCCAGCGAGCGCCAGGGCCGCGAAGGAGACCGAGACCGCGGCCGTGCCGAGGTGGCGCGGAACCCGCCGCTCGATCGGGAGGGCGAGGCGCGAGCGGCGGCCCGGCGGCGTGAAGCGGCGCAGGCGCGCGGCGAGCGCCGCGCGGACGGAGGCGACCGTGCCGGCGGCCGGGCCCAGGAGACCCTGGCCTTGGCCGCCGTGCGGACCTTCGGCCCCTACCGGCCCAACGTTGCGTCCTCCACCATCCATTGGACGAGCTCACCGAAACTAAAGCCAGCGTGGGCTGCGATCTCCGGCACCAGGCTCGTCTTCGTCATGCCGGGTTGCGTGTTGACCTCCAGGACGACGAGGGCACCGGTTCCTCCCGGTGTGTCGTCGTAGCGAAGGTCCGCACGGCTGATGCCCCGGCACCCGAGTGCTTGATGCGCCGTTAACGACAACTCTTGGACACGCTGGTAAAGATTTGGTTTAATTTCTGCCGGGAGGACGTGGATCGAGCCCCCCTCGGCGTACTTCGCGTCGAAGTCGTACCACTCTCCTGAGGCCGGCTTGATCTCGATCACACCGAGGGCCTTGTCACCCATTACGGCGCAGGTCAGCTCGCGTCCGGCGACATATGTTTCCGCAAGGATTTCATCACCATAGCTCCAATCCTCCCGGCCCACTTCCTGGGGCGGGTGGGAGCGTCCGTCGCGCACGATGATGACCCCCATGGAGGAGCCCTCGGCCACCGGCTTCAGCACGTAGGGCGGCGTCAGCACGTGTGACTTCGCGGCCTCATGACGGTTAACGACGCGGCCCTCCGGAACGCTGACGCCGGCCGCCCGCATGACCACTTTGGCACGCTCCTTGTGCATCGCCAGCGCCGAGGCGAGCACGCCCGAATGGGTGTAGGGGATGCGCAGCAGCTCCAGCAGGCCCTGGATCGTGCCGTCCTCGCCCGCCGGTCCGTGCAGGGCGTTGAAGGCCACGTCCGGACGCAGATTCGTCAGCACCGTGGCGATGTCCGGTTGGACGTCCACCCGGGTGACCCGGAAGCCCTGCCCTTCCAGGGCCTCGGCGCAGGCATGGCCGGAATTCAGCGAGACCGGCCGCTCGGAGGACCACCCGCCCATGAGGACGGCGACGTGCTTGGACATGGGGACTCCGTAGGGTGAAGCGTCGGTCGCTGGTGGTAGCAGTCAGTGTCGTCATGAAACGAGGCGAACCTAGTCCGGCCGCGATGCGGCGGGGAACGCCTCAGAGGTCGGCATAGGCCTCGTCATCGGCCTGCCCGCCCCATTCGTCGAAAGCCTGGAAGGGGTCATCGCGCTCGGGCCACAACGCTTCGGGCTCGCCCACATCCACGATCATGTGCGTCTTGCCTCCGTCAAAGCGGCCGGGTCGATGACCGCCTGCCGCGCACCGCCCTGGACCCGCCGTCTGCCCGGTATGCCCTATCCGTTCGCGGTATCCGCCGCGAGACCGATGCGCTTGATCTCCCAGTGCAGCTCGACGCCCGAGGTCTCGCGCACGCGCCGGCGCACCTCCTCGCCGAGCCCCTCGATGTCGGCCGCCGTGGCGCCGTCGCGGTTGATGAGGAAGTTGCAGTGCATCGGCGAGACCTGCGCGCCGCCGACCGTGAGGCCCCGGCAGCCGGCGGCATCGACGAGCTGCCAGGCCTTCCCCCCGGGCGGGTTCTTGAAGGTGGAGCCGCCGGTGCGCTCGCGGATCGGCTGAGCCGCCTCGCGGGCCGCGGTCACCCGCTCCATCTCGGCCTCGATGGCGGCGCGCTCGCCGGGCCGACCACGGAACAGGGCGCTCGTGAAGATCACGTCGTCGGGGGCGGCGCTATGGCGATAGGCAAAGCCCATCTCCGCATGGCTGAAGCGACGCGCCTCCCCCCGGCGATCGACGCCGTGCGCCTCCACCAGCACGTCGGTGGTCTCGCCGCCATGGGCGCCGGCATTCATGCGCAGCGCGCCGCCGACCGAGCCCGGAATGCCGCGGAAGAACGCGAGCCCGTCGAGCCCAGCCTCGGCCGCCGCCTTGGCGAGGCGCATGTCCGGCACCGCCGTGCCGACTCGCAGGGTCTCGCCGTCGATCGCCACCGTGCCGAAGGCCTTGCCACCGAGGCGCACCACCACGCCCGGCACGCCGCCGTCGCGCACGATGAGGTTCGAGCCGAGGCCGATCACCGTCACCGGAACCTCCGGATCGAGGGCCGCCAGCAGGAGGCCGAGATCCTCCGCGTCGGCCGGGGTGAACAGCACCTGCGCCGGGCCGCCGACCCGGAACCAGGTCAGGTCCGAGAGCGGCTGGTTGGCGATGAGCCGCCCGCGCAAGCGCGGCGCCCGGGCGCGGATGTCGGGGGTGATGTCCGGGAAGGCGGTCATGAGCGCACCTCCCCTCTCCCCGCCTGCGGGGAGAGGGCCTCGGCCCCCTCGTCGGGGCCGAGGCGAGCGGAGCGAGGGTGAGGGGGCGCCGCAGGACGTGGCTCCTCCGGATGCCCCCCCTCACCTTCGCCCTTCGGGCTCACGCCGAACCCAACGAGGGGTTCGGCGTCCTCTCCCCGCGAGCGGGGAGAGGGGGGGAGTGCGGCGAGGATCGTCGCGGTGACGCGGTCGGTCTGTTGCATGATGTCCGAATTCCAGAAACGCAGAACGCGATAGCCGCGCTCACGGAGCCAAGCGTCCCGATCCTGATCGCGCGCGTTCTCCGCGTGCTGGCTACCATCCGCCTCGATGATCAGCCTGGCCTCGCGGCAGGTGAAGTCCGCGATGTAGGGACCGATCTGTTCCTGCCGCACGAACTTGAAGCCGGCGAGGCGCCGGTCTCTCAAACAAGCCCAGAGACGGCGCTCGGCATCCGTTTCGTTGGCCCGCAAGGTCCGGCGGAAGCGCGTGCGCTCCTTCGAGGCTCCCCGCAAGGCTGCCTCACGCCTGCACGCCGTCCAGGGCCGCCAGTTCGCCCGGCAGGGCGTAGGCCCATTGCGTGATGTTGCCGGCGCCGAGGCACACCACGTAGTCGCCGGGCTTGGCACGGCCCGCGACGATCCCCGCGAGATCCTCCGAGCGCTGGAGCGCGATGGCGTCGCGGTGGCCGCGCGACTTCAAGCCGGAGACGAGGCCATCGCGGTCCATGCCCTCAATCGGTGCCTCGCCCGCCGCGTAGACGGGGGCGACGATGACCGTGTCGGCATCGTTGAAGCAGGTGCAGAAATCGTCGAACAGCGAGGCGAGGCGCGTGTAGCGGTGCGGCTGCACGATGGCGACGACGTTGCCCTCGGTGGAGGCGCGAGCGGCCTTGAGCACCGCCTTGATCTCCACCGGATGGTGTCCGTAATCGTCGAAGATCAGCGCGCCGTTCCACTCGCCCGTCTTGGTGAAGCGGCGCTTGACGCCGCCGAAGCCGGCGAGTGCCTTGCGGATCGCCTCCGGCTCGACGCCGAGTTCGTGGGCGACGGCCAGCGCCGCGGTGGCGTTCAGCGCATTGTGCTTGCCCGGCATCGGCAGGACGAGGTCCTCCATCTCCATGCGGAAGCCCGGGCGCCGGTCACGGATCATCACGCGGAAGCGGCTCATGCCCCCGCGCAGGTCCACGTCGATGAGGCGGACATCGGCCTGCGGGTTCTCGCCGTAGGTGATGATGCGGCGGTCCTCGATATGGCCGACGAGATCCTGCACGATCGGGTGGTCGATGCACATCACGGCGAAGCCGTAGAACGGGATGTTGTCGATGAAGCGCCGGAAGGCGTCCTTGACCGCGTCGAACGAGCCGAAATGGTCGAGGTGCTCGGGGTCGATGTTGGTGACGATGGCGACGTCCGCCGGCAGCTTGAGGAAGGTGCCGTCCGATTCGTCCGCCTCCACCACCATCCACTCGCCCTCGCCCATGCGGGCGTTGGTGCCGTAGGCGTTGATGATGCCGCCGTTGATCACGGTGGGGTCAAGGTTGCCGGCGTCCAGCAGGGTGGCGACGAGGGAGGTCGTCGTGGTCTTGCCGTGCGTGCCCGCGATGGCGACGCAGGACTTGAAGCGCATCAGCTCGGCCAGCATCTCGGCCCGGCGCACCACCGGCAGGCGGCGCTCGCGGGCGGCGACGAGTTCGGGGTTGTCGCGGCGGATCGCGGTGGAGACCACCACCAGGGCCGCCTCCTCGACGTTGGCGGCCTCATGGCCGATGAAGGTGCGCATGCCCTTCTCGGAGAGCCGCCGCACGTTGGCGTTGTCGTTGGCGTCCGACCCCTGCACCGTATAGCCGAGGTTGTGCATCACTTCGGCGATGCCGGACATGCCGATGCCGCCGATGCCGATGAAGTGGATGGGGCCGAGCTTATCGGGCAGCTTCATGGAACAGGACCAGTCTTCAGGGGCGTCGGGAACCGGGCGGCCCGGCTCGCGGGGGATACGGGTTCAGGTGCGCGCCGCCGTCGCCACGACGATGTCGGCGAGCCGCTCGGCGGCATCGTGAATTCCCGCGCTTTTGGCGGCTGAGGCCGCCGCGGTCAATTTTTCGGGATTGGTGAAGAGGTCGACGAGTTCCGCGGTGAGGCGATCCGGGGTGAAGGCGGCCTGCGGGATCGCCTGCGCGGCACCGATGACGCTGAGTGTCGCGGCGTTGGCCGCTTGGTCCTGGTCGAGGGCGCCGGGGAGCGGCACCAGGATGGCGGGCCGGCCGATGGCGGCGAGTTCCGAGACCGTCGAGGCGCCGGAGCGCCCGATGACGAGGTGGGCCGCGGCCATGCGGGCGGGCAGATCCTTGAAGAAGGGCGCCGCCTCGAAACCGGCGAGTCCCAGGCCGAGATAGAGGTTCTGAACCTGGGTGAGATCCTCGGCCCGCACCTGCTGCACGAGGCGGAGACGCGCGCGCAGGTCGGCAGGCAGATTGGCGATGGCCGCGGGCACGACCTCGCCCATCACACGGGCGCCCTGGCTGCCGCCGAACACGAGGAGATGCAGGGGCGCGCCGGCGCCGACCGGCGGGTAGGCGCGTTTCGCGGCCTCGATCACCGCCGGGCGCAGGGGGTTGCCCGTATGGGTCCGGGGCGCCAGCGCCTTCACCGGCACGCCGCGCACCTCCCGGAAGCCGGTGGCGATGGCGCGCGCGCCCCGCGCCAGGAAGGCGTTGGCCCGCCCCATCACGGCGTTCTGTTCGTGCAGGACGGTCGGCACGCGCAGGATCTGCCCCGCCAGCATCGGCGGCACGGTGGGGTAGCCGCCGAAGCCCACGATGGCGGCCGGGTTGATCCGCTTGATCTGCCGGGCGGCGACCCCGAAGCCGCGCCCGAGTGTGAGGAGCGCGGCTCCGCGCTTGATCAGGGAACGGCCGGACGGCGTCGCCGACGCGATGGTGACGATCTCGGACGCCGGGAAGCCGGCGGCGATGGAATCCACGCGGGCATCGGTGGCCAGCACGACCCGCACGCCCCGGGCGCGCAGGGCGTGCGCCAGGCTCTCGGCGGGGAACAGGTGTCCACCCGTGCCGCCGGCACAGAGCAGGATCGTGGCTGTCGCGACCGTCAACGCATCACTCCGGCGATGGTCGCCGGGGCGGTGCCCGGCGGCTTCTGGCTCAGGGTGGTGGTCCGGGGGCGCTTGCGGGTCAAGGCCACGAGGAAGCCCATGCCGAGTGCCAGCGAGATCAGCGAGGAGCCGCCGTAGGAGACGAAGGGCAGTGTCATGCCCTTGGCGGGCATCAGGCGCACGTTCACCGCCATGTTGATGCAGGCCTGGAGCCCGAACAGCGTGGTCAACCCGGTGATCGCCAGCCGCGAAAAGGTGTCGTCGGTGCGGCGCGCGAGCTTCAAGCCCCGCATCACGATGTAGGCGAACAGCAGGACGAGGCCGAGGCAGACCAGGGTGCCGAACTCCTCGCCGGTGACCGAGAAGATGAAGTCGGTATGCGCGTCGGGCAGGTGGCGCTTGGCGACGCCCTCGCCGGGTCCGGTGCCGAGCCAGCCGCCGGAATTGAAGGATTGCTGCGCCCAGAAGCCCTGGAAGTTGTCGCCCGATTCGCTGTTCAGGAAGCGGTCGATGCGCTCGCGAACGTGGTGCAGGAAACGGTAGGCGGCGGCGACGCCGAGGAGGCCGCCGGCGCCGAGGCCCGCCACCCAGAACCAATGCAGGCCGGCCACGAAGAACAGCGCGCACCACACGATGGTGATGAGCATGGTCTGGCCGAAATCCGGCTGGAGGATCAGGGGCACGATGGTGACCGGCAGGAGCAGGATCGCTAGAAATCCGCCCGGCATGTCGCGCCGCTGCGCCCCCTCCGAGAAGGCCCAGGCCGCCACCACCACGAAGGCGGGCTTCACGAATTCGGACGGCTGGATGCCGATGGCGCCGAACTGGATCCAGCGGTGCGCGCCCTTGATCTCCGGGCCGAACTTGCTAGCCAGGATGCACAGGGCGACGCCCGTCATCCAGGTGAAGAGCGCCACGCGCCGGATATGACGCAGCGACAGGAAGGACACCGCGACGATGATCAGGATCGTCGGCGCGAGGTAGAGGGCCTGCCGGTTGAGGAAGTGGAAGGTCGGCAGGCCGATCTTCTCGGCCACCGGCGGCCCCCCGCCCATGAGAAAGACGAGGCCCGCCACCATGAGCGCGCCGAGCCCGGCGAGCAGGCCGCGATCGACGGTCCACCACCAATCCGTCAGGGGCGTGCGTTCCGCGCGGGACATCATGGGATCAGCACTCTCCGGGGCCTCACGGCGCCCGAACGGGGCAGCCGAACGCGACCGGCAGCGTCAGGCCGGCACGGAAACGATCCTGTGCCGGAATGGTAAACCAATCCTTGCATCCGGCCCGACCGCGCGCAGCCATCGTACCCACGGGAAGGGCACAAGGTCTGTCGACGACAGGCGCAGGACGATCGATCCGCAGTTCATGCAAGTCTTCGACGACTGTCGTCTCGGATAGGATGCGGCGATCGACACCTTGGGGACGCGCGAGCCCGGCGTCTTCGCGCCGAATTCTACTTGGGTCCGACACCGGAGATCGATCCGCAGGGCGACCGGCTCCGCCTGAAAAACTGACAAGACCTCAAATAATCGAAATAATTCTTCAGATAACTATTGAATTACACCGCACGACCACAATCGATGCGAATAATGATGACGTTAATATCACATTAAAGCCTGCCGGAGCATTCTATAACAATTGCGTCACCGCAGATCTTGCGAAGGAGACCATTCGTCTATGTCGTTCAAAAATTTGAGCTTCCTCGTCAAGATCACGATTCCGCTGGCGTTGACCTTCCTGGTGGCAGCCGGGCTCGTGGCCTATGCACGCTCCTCGATGGGCACGCTCGCCGCTCAGACCCGGGAGATCGTGAACGTCCAAGCCGCGCGGCAGCGTCATGTTCTCAGAATGCAGGCCGGCCTGACCGAAGCGGCCGTCCAGAACCGGAACATCCTGCTGGAGAGGTCCGCCTCGAAGATGGCCGGCTACACGACCAGGCAGCAGGCGGCGATCCGCTCGACGCTGGAATCTCAGGCGGATCTCGCGGCGTTAGCCGACTCGCCGGAACGGGTGGCGAGGAACGCCAAGCTGCTGGAGGCGGTGAACACCTATTTCGCCGTCCTGGCCCGCTCGACGGACGCTGGCCTAAAGAACGACAACGAGACTGGAATGAAGATCGCGCAGGAAGAAGCCGCCCCCTTACGCGCGAAACTGCGCGAGGAGATCTCGCAGCGGATCGACGTCATCGATCAAGAGCTGAAGGCCAGCAGCGATCGCGCAGAAGAGCGCGCTTCCTCGGCGTCGATGCTGCTGATCGGCTCCGCCGTCATGGGCCTCCTGGCGGCGCTGGCCATTGCGGTCGCCATCGTCGTGGTGGGGATCACGCGACCCGTGAAGGGCATGACGGCCGCCATGTCCCTGCTCGCCGCGGGCGACCTCGACATCGCCGTCGCGGGCACCGATCGGAAGGACGAGATCGGCCTGCTCGCGCGTGCTCTCGAGGTGTTCAAGCGCAACGCGATCGATGCGCGCCGGCTCGCGGCGGAGCAGGAGGCGGAGAACCGGACCAAGATGCGCCGGGCGGAAATCCTCAGCGAGTTGACCGAGCGGTTCGAGGCCAACGTCTCGACCCTGACCCAGGGACTGGCGGGCGCCGCCACCGAGATGGAGGCCACCGCGCAGTCGCTCTCGGCCACCGCCGACCAGTCGATCCGTCAGGCCACCACGGTGGCGACCGCGGCGGAGGAAACCTCCGCCAACGTCCAGACGGTCGCCTCCGCCAGCGAGGAGATGTCCGCATCGATCCAGGAGATCGTGACCCAGGTGAGCCAGTCCTCCGCCATCGCCACCCAGGCCGTGGAGGACACCCGCCGCACCGAGACCACGGTGAAGCGGCTGACGGAGGTCGCCGACAGCATCACCGACGTCGTCTCGATGATCTCGACCATCGCGGGCCAGACCAACCTGCTCGCCCTCAATGCCACCATCGAGGCCGCGCGGGCCGGCGAGGCGGGCCGCGGCTTCGCCGTGGTAGCCACGGAGGTCAAGGAACTCGCCGGGCAGACGGCGCGGGCCACGGAGGACGTCCGTACCAAGATCGGCCAGATCCAGGACGCGACCGGCGAGGTCGTGTCCGACATCACCCGCATCGGCAAGACCATCGCCGACATGTCGACCTATTCCAACGGCATTGCCGCCGCGATGGAGGAGCAGGGGGCAGCTACCCGGGAGATCGCCCGCAACGTCCAGGAGGCCGCACAGGGCACCCAGGAAGTGACGAGCAACATCGAGAACGTGCGGACCGGAGCGAGTTCCACCGGGGCCGCCGCCACCCAGGTCCTCGGTGCCGCGAAGGAACTGTCGCGCTACTCCGAGAACCTCGGGCACGAAGTGTCGGCGTTCCTGGCCGGCGTGAAGGCCGCCTGAGGTCGATCAGGCCGCCCGGCAATCCTCGAACCCGGCGCGGATCTCCGCCGGGTCGAGCTTGCGGCCGATGAAGACCACGCGGGACACCCGGGGCTCGCCGTCCTTCCACGGCCCCTGGAGGTCGCCGTCGAGGATCTGGTGGACCCCCTGGAAGACGAAGCGCTGGGGCTCGTTCGGGAAGGCGACGATGCCCTTGCAGCGCAGGATGTCCGGGCCCTGAACCTGGGTCAGGGTCGAGATCCAGGGCATGAATTTTTCGGGGTCGACGGGGCCGTCGATCTTGGCCGAGACCGACTGCATGTCGTCGTCGTGGTGGTGATGGTGGCCCTCCTCCAAAAAGTCGGGCTCGATGTCGAGGATGCGGCCGAGATCGAAGGCGTTGCGCTCCAGCACCGCCTCAAGGGGCACGGCGCAGCGCTCGGTGCGGTGGACCTTCGCGTAGGGGTTGATCGCCCGGATCTGGCCCTCGACCCGGGCGAGATCCGCCTCCTCCACGAGGTCGGCCTTGTTGAGCAGGATCACGTCCGCGAAGGCGATCTGGTTCTTGGCCTCGGGCGCGTCTTTGAGCCGGTCCGAGAGCCACTTGGCGTCGGCCACGGTCACCACAGCATCGAGGCGGGCGGCGGCGCCCACGTCCTCGTCGATGAAGAAGGTCTGGGCGACGGGGGCGGGATCGGCCAGCCCCGTGGTCTCGACGATGATCGCGTCGAACTTGCCGCGCCGCTTCACCAGCCCGTCCATGATGCGGATGAGGTCACCACGAACGGTGCAGCAGACGCAGCCGTTGTTCATCTCGAACACCTCCTCGTCGGCGCCGATGATGAGGTCGTTGTCGATGCCGATCTCCCCGAACTCGTTGACGATCACGGCGTAGCGCTTGCCGTGGTTCTCGGTGAGGATGCGGTTGAGGAGCGTCGTCTTGCCAGCCCCCAGGTAGCCGGTGAGCACGGTGACGGGGATCTTCGCCGAGGCGGCGTTCGGGCTGTCTGACATGGAGGCTCTTCGTCGAAGGCGCGCGAGGCGTCGCTGCGGCCTGTTATATTGTATCAGTCCTGCCGGATGAAACCCCGGCGGGCCGCAGTCCGTCGCAGAGCGCCGCCAGGGTTCCGCGAAAGCCCTCCGGCCCCGCCAGCAGGCGCTCCATCAGGAGGGCCCCTTCGAGGGCGGCGACGACCATGCGGGCCGTGGCCCTGGGCTCGGCGGACACGCGCACGCTCCCGGCCGCCACCCCCTCGGCG
>NZ_BPQL01000111.1 GCF_022179225.1 Methylobacterium goesingense | reverse complement strand
GCGGCCAGCGCCAGGGCCGTGACGAGGGCACCCAGGGCCAGGGGGGGCAGGGCCAGCAGCAGCCGGCGGGCCAGGTACGAGCGGGGCCGATCCAGGCCCGGCGTCGCGATTTTCGCCGGACCCGGGATTTCAGCCGCCGGGGCGTCGTGCGACAACCGTTGAGACTCGAGGCTCTGGGGCATGGGATGCGGCGAACTCGAAGGAGGGGTGACACCGTGATCCGTCACCGGAGCCAGCCGGCGAAGGGGAACCGATGGGCGAAGGCAAGGGGCTCGATGAACCCGGATGCACCGAATTCCCCTCGCGGCGGCAGACCCTGCGAACCACGCTGAGCGTGGCCTTGGGGATGGTTCTGCCTAGCGCGCACGATCTGAATGCCGCCCGAACGGAGGCCGCCCCGAATCCCGCGGCAGCCGACCCCATAACATTCGACGGCCTGCGGGCGAAGGCGCGCACCCTCGCGGCCAATCCGTACCGGCCACCGCCGGAGGACCTGCCCCCGGCCCTGGCGGGCCTCTCCTACGACGGCTACCGCGCCATCACCTTCCGCCCCGGTGCGAGCCCGCGCCTCGGCCGCCACTTCTCCGCCCAGCTGTTCCATCGCGGCTTCCTGCAGCGCAAGCGCGTCGACCTGTTCCTGCAGCCGCGCCAGGGGCCAGCCCGGCCGATCGCCTATGCGCCGGACCTGTTCGACCTCGGCTCCGACCTGACGGGACAGGCCTTCGCCCCCGATCTCGGCTTCGCGGGCTTTCGCCTGCACTACGCCTTCGATGCGGGGGCGCCCGCGAACCAGGAGGAGTTCCTGGTCTTCCTCGGCGCCTCGTACTTCCGGCTGCGGGGCTTCGGCCAGGAATACGGCCTCTCGGCGCGGGGGGCCGCGATCCGCACCGGGGGACCCGGCGCGGAGGAATTTCCCGACTTCACCGCCTTCTGGATCTGCGAGCCGGCGGAGGACGCCCGCACCATCGAGATCCTGGCGCTCCTCGAATCACCGAGCCTGACGGGCGCCTACCGCTTCGCGGTCACGCCCGGAGACCCCTCCGTGATGGCGGTGCAGGCCTCCCTTCACCCGCGCGTCGCCCTCGACCGGCTCGGGTTGGCGCCCCTGACCAGCATGTTCCTGCACGGGGCGAACGGGCCGGGCGCGCGCGGCGCCGAGCCCTTCGACGATTTCCGGCCCCAGGTGCATGATTCCGACGGGCTCGCGGTGGTCACGCGCGGCGAGCGGCTCTGGCGCCCGCTCACCAACGGGCGTTCCCAGCCGCAGATCTCGGCCTTCGGCACCGATCCCCTGGAGGGCTTCGGCCTGCTCCAGCGCGAGCGCGACTTTCCGGCCTATCTCGATGTGCAGGCCCGGCACGAGGCGCGGCCCGGGCTCTGGGTGACGCCGGAGGAGGGGTTCGGGCGCGGGGCGGTCCAGCTCTTCGAGATCCCGTCCCGGGAGGAGTACATGGACAACATCGTGGCGGCCTTCGTGCCCGCGGCCCCCGTGCCGGCCGAGGCGGAACGGGCGCTGCGCTACAGCCTGACCACGGTGGATGCCGAACCGGTGGCGACCGTGCCCGGAACCCTCGCCCGCGTGGTTTCCACCCGCGTCGGCTCGGCCGAGCGCCTGCGCCCAACCACGCCGCCGAGTCCCGGGCGGCGCCTCTACGTCGTGGATTTCGAGGGACCCGGCCTGCCCGCCGACCGGTCTGCGCGGTTGAGCGCCGACGTCTCGGCCAGTGCCGGCACGATGGTCGATCCGGTGGTGGAGTTCGTGCCCCAGACCGGCGGGTGGCGCCTCTACGTGGAATGGCGCCCGCCCGCGTCGCCGCCGGCCGGAGACGTCATCCTGCGCGCCCGCCTGAGCCGGGACGGCACGGTGCTGACCGAGACCTGGGACAGCCCGGCCTGACGGCCGGGGGTCGAGCGGGACGAGCCGCCGCCGCGCCGCAGCGACGGCGGCCCTTCGATGCCGGGTGGGACGCGGCGGGCCGCGCCACGCGAGCCGGACTCAGTTGCAATCGTAGTTCTGCCCGTCGAGCGGACGGGCGCCGAGGGTGAGCGCGTAGGTATCGATCGAGGAGATGACGCGCGCCTGCGAGACGGGCGGTTTCGTGAGCATCGTGATCCCGAAGGCGGCAGCCGCCATCGCGCATGCAATGCCAAGCGTCGTCAGCGAACGCATGGGAGCCTCCATTGACATGGGTGCTCTGAACACTTCGTTGTGGCCGAGCCTGCGCAGGATTATTTCGATTCGCCGGCTCCGACAATGCGCGAATATTGATATTTATGCAAAATCTGTACGATGATCGAAGGATTGACATCCGAATGCTTGGGGTGTCCGGCCGTGGCTCGCGAGGTCCGCATGACCGGACCGGGACAGACGCGAGCGCTCCGGGTCCGTTCGGGTGCGCGGCGAGCCGCCCGCCCGGTTTGACCATCCGGCGCGGCGCCCTGTAGACAGCCCGGCCTCCTGGGAGAACCCGCATGGCCGCCATCAATACGAGTCTCGCCGCCGAGCTTGGCGTCGCGGAATGGCAGGTGAAGGCCGCGGTCGACCTCCTCGACGGGGGCGCGACGGTGCCGTTCATCGCGCGCTACCGCAAGGAGGTCACCGGCACCCTCGACGACACGCAGCTGCGCAATCTGGAGGAGCGCCTCGCCTACCTGCGCGATCTCGAGGCGCGCCGCGCCGCCGTGCTGGAGGCGATCGACGCGCAGGGCAAGCTCGAGCCGGGGCTGAAGGCCCGCATCCTCGCCGCCGAGACCAAGGCGCGGCTGGAGGATCTCTACCTGCCCTTCAAGCTGAAGCGCCGGACGAAGGCGCAGGCCGCCCGCGAGGCCGGGCTGGAGCCCCTCGCCGAGGCGCTTCTGACCCGGCCCGACCAGGGGCCGGAGGCGGCCGCCAGGGCCTACGTTGATGCGGTCAAGGGGATCGCCGACGTAGAGGCCGCCCTGGAGGGGGCCCGGGCCATCCTGATCGAGCGCTTCAGCGAGGACCCGGAGCTGGTGGGCGGCTTGCGCGAGACCGGCTGGCAGCGCGGCCGGATGGTCGCCACCGTGAAGCCCGGCAAGGCGGCCGCGGGCGAGAAGTTTTCGGACTATTTCGACTTCGCCGAACCCCTGACGAAGCTGCCCTCGCATCGCATCCTCGCCCTGTTCCGGGGCGAGAAGGAGGAGGTGCTCGACCTCGCCATCGCCGACGCGGTCGGGGAGGAGCCCGCCAAGGGCCGACCTGGATCGCAGGAGCTGCGCATCGCGAAAACTTTCGGCATCCGCGACCAGGGCCGGCCGGGCGACGCCTTCCTGATGGAGACGGTGCGGCGCGCCTGGCGCACCCGCCTGAAGCCCGCCACCGACACGGACCTGCGGGCCCGTCTCTGGGCGGTGGCGGAGGCCGGCGCCGTCACGGTCTTCGCCGGAAACCTGCGCGACCTCCTGCTCGCCGCACCCGCCGGGGCGCGGCCGACCCTCGGCCTCGATCCGGGCTTCCGCACCGGCGTGAAGGTCGCGGTGGTGGACGCCACCGGCAAGGTGGTGGCGACCGACACGATCTACCCGCACGAGCCGCGCCGCGACTGGAACGGCGCCCTGATCGCGCTGGCCAAGCACTGCCGGGCGCATGGTGTGGAACTCGTCGCCATCGGCAACGGCACCGCCTCGCGGGAGACCGACCGGCTGGCGGCCGAGCTCATCGCCAAGCAGCCCGAGCTCAAGCTCACCAAGGTCATGGTCTCGGAGGCCGGCGCCTCGGTCTACTCGGCCTCGGCCTATGCCAGCGCGGAACTGCCCGACCTCGACGTCTCGATCCGCGGCGCCGTCTCGATCGCCCGGCGCCTGCAGGACCCGCTCGCCGAACTCGTGAAGATCGAGCCCAAAGCCATCGGCGTCGGCCAGTACCAGCACGATCTCGCCGAGGGGAAGCTCGCGCGCTCCCTCGACGCGGTGGTGGAGGATTGCGTGAACGGCGTCGGCGTCGACGTGAACATCGCCTCGGCGCCGCTGCTCGCCCGCGTCTCGGGCCTGACACCGCGGGTCGCGTCCAACATCGTCGGGCATCGCGACGCAAACGGCCCGTTCCGCAGCCGTGCCGCCCTCAAGAAGGTGACGGGCCTCGGCCCCAAGGCCTACGAGCTCGCCGCCGGCTTCCTGCGCATCCGCGGCGGGAGCGACCCCCTCGACGCCTCGGGCGTGCACCCGGAGGCCTACCCGGTGGTGCGCCGCATCCTCGCCGCCACCGGCCAGCCGATCCAGGCCCTGATCGGCAACACCGGCGCTCTACGGAGCCTGGACCCCAAAAAATTCACCGACGCGACCTTCGGCCTGCCCACCGTCACCGACATCTTTTCCGAGTTGGAAAAGCCCGGCCGCGACCCGCGCCCCGCCTTCAAGACCGCGACCTTCCAGGAGGGCGTCGAAAAGATCACCGACCTGAAGCCCGGCATGCGCCTGGAAGGCGTCGTCACCAACGTGGCCGCCTTCGGCGCCTTCGTGGACATCGGCGTCCACCAGGACGGCCTCGTCCACATCTCGATGCTGGCCGACCGCTTCGTCAAGGACCCCCGGGAGGTGGTGAAGCCCGGCGATGTGGTGCGGGTGCGGGTGGTCGAGGTGGATGTGGGGCGTAAGCGGATTGCTTTAAGTATGAAGGCGGGGGAGGGCGGCGAACGCACAGTTTCCGATGTGGACACGCGGATGAACTTATCTGTGTTGGCGCATGTTTCTAAACCGAATGGAAGTTTAGCTGACGCTCTTCAGCGGGCTGCGGCCGCGAAACGGAAGCGCTAACCGGGAGCAGGTTGCAAAGAGTTTAAAATGGTTGTACACAAGTGATGTTTTGTTGCGCCACTCGAAACCATATCGATCTTATTTTACAACGATAGTAACGACCTTGATCGTTTCATGCATAGGGCAAATTGATGGCCTCAGAAAATCTCAAGAATTTCTTCAAAGTGAAAGCGTTTCATCCGAATTGGACGGGGGCACTTCTAATTTCGGAGAACGACGATGAGATCCAGCACGAAGGAACTAATTCTCTTGGTAAGTATAATATAATAGATAACACTCTTTATGTTGAGTGGATGTATTATGGGCAAGAAAGTTATAAGCTAATTCAAGGAAGCTATTACCACGAGCAATTGGTTTCAAATTTAACAAGAATTTATGATATAATATTTTTGGAAGGCGCGGGAGCCCCAATTAAACTTGCGAAAATCTCGATTTATATACCAGAATATCCATACGAAGTTACTTTAAGAATTGGCACTAGTGACGTTCATACTTTCCACCAAGTATTTCTTGGCAAAGAGTATGACTCTTCGCATCTTCCAGAAAAAGTGAATCGAATTGTTGATTTGGGAGGAAATATAGGGCTTGGATCAATATTTTTCGCCCTTCGTTATCCTGACGCAAAATTGCTAGTCGTTGAACCGGATCGAAATAATTTTGCTTTGTTACAAGAAAATATCCGTGCATTGGGAGAACGTATCGAAGCGCATCAAGCAGCCGTATGGATTCGAGATGGCTTGATAAATTTTCATACTGAAACGAACGACGGTCGGGACCTTGAAGCTTGGGGCGGACAGGTTTCGGAAGAATCGGGATACAAGAGTCGGCCCACTGTGTGTTATAAGTTGAAGACTTTGCTCGATAATTCCGGATTTGATACGGTTGATATATTGAAAGTCGATATCGAAGGGGCTGAACTGGAGCTCTTTTCTCAGGAAGCAGAAACTTGGCTTGATCGCATCAAATTCATAATTGTAGAGACCCATGATCGATTTCGCTCGGGCTCAGAAGCCGCCGTTCGAACAGTTCTAGCCAATCGTTTTCAAGAGTTGCCGCCACTGGGTGAAAACCTAATCTTCGTTAGACTACCGATCGCTTAGTGAGTTTCTTGAATTACCTCTGGCCTGAGAAGCTGTCTGATAAGGGGCTGAAGCTAGGGTAAGTGGACTGGATGGTGTAGCGCGCGAGAGGCGGAAACCTCATTTGGACCGACAAAGTGGTCCCCCCAACACTTGGTGGCGGCATAGCCGTGTTAGCTGCGGCTACGGAAGATGTCACCAACATGGTCTGGGGCGCGCGCGCCACTAATGATGCCGGACCCGGCACCGTGCGGCTCCTGCCAGTCTCGGCAACGCGGTTGATCCTGAACGCTATCTTCTACGCGCTTCGCGGTTGCATCGCGTGGCGGATGATACCCAAAGACTTTCCGCCGCTTTCGACCACCTACGGGTACTTCGCTCATTGGCGTGACGGGGCTGTTTAGCCAGATCAACTACACGTTCATCATATCCCACTGTAAGCGGGTGGGCGGTCAAGTAACTTCGCCGACGGCTGCGGTCCTCGACGGTCAAAGCATCAAGACTACCAAGCTTGGCGGCTCGCGCACAATTACGATGCCGGCCAGAACTCTAAGGACCGAAGTCGATCCAGACCGGCACGTCCTCGTTCCTAATCCGTAACCACGCCATCAGGACCGTGATGGGGTCGGGTAGGCGCTACTCATGTCGTTTCGGGCTTTCCTCGACGCCGCTGCTGTCCTAGTCCTAGGACGAATGTTCAAACGAGCTCCATGACTTACCTAATCTCAGCGATGGATACCCACTCGGGTTGATAGGGTTCCAGTTGGGGAATAAGGACTTCTAATCTTTTAATTGCAGCAGATATGTTGGCGAAAGGCACATCAACGAGCTGCCATGGGGCATAATTCCACCACTCTAGTTCAAGCAACGCTGCGATTTGCTTTGGATCAAACCGGAAACCTTTGATTTCGGCGGGGTTGCCGGCTACGATAGCGTACTCAGGAACATCTTTGACCACTACGGAATGACCGGCAACGACGGCCCCATGACCCACCTTTACCCCTTGGGCGATGAACGCACCGTGGCCAACCCAGACGTCGTGTCCAATGATAGTTTGCCTTAGTAGGTCGGGCGTTGTTCTCGAGTTTCGGACTTCAATCGGCCCAGGGCTACCCGGGCGGAACGCATGATACTTGTCAGCGTCTTTAAAATCGGCGCCAACGCCGAACATTCCTCCGCCGTAAGCATAAAAGAAGGGGCTCGTACTCATCCACGAAATGGGATGTGCTCCTCGGCCGACTTGTATCATCTCGCCCATGGAGACGTAGCGGCCAACGACTGTTTCCGATAGATAGCCACTGACGCCGTAACTGAACGCGCCCAGCTTCGACGCGTGCATGAGGTCCAAACGCTTCAACCCACAGGGCGGCTCGAAAAGCGCTGTGCCTGAAACATGATCTTTGTTTGCATCAAGATGGCACTCGACACCTCTTGAGGCGAGAGCCGCAATCAGATCCGACGTAATTCTGATCACTGATTGATCCTCAAACCACTCGCGACGTGATTCCTGACGGCCTCATTCGTATCCATCTGATGACCGAATTCGCCTGCGAGTTCGATTGCATATTTTAATATCATGCTAACGCATTTCATCTTGTAGTCCGTCATTTGCGTATACCTTAATTCCCCCCCAAGGTATTCGATAGGATTGTTCGACATGATTTGAGTGTCGGGATGTGGATGAAAGAAGCCTTCGCTGTTTAGTAGATCCGCGGGCCTATTCATCAAAATCTCAAACGGAGCAATGTAATGCGATCCCGTTCCTGCCGAAACTTCCTTGGATCCGGCTGCTGTTATCTTTAGTCGTCCTATGACCCACTTATAGATGTCGTGCCACCCGGATCGCCTCGGGTAATGCGCCAGGACGATGTTCGGCTCCTGGACTGTCTTGAACGGCCCCCCTACTCGTTGTGCGCTGTGATTTCCAGCGTTGATCGTGATATTACGATCTGTCCTGACAAAGATCTTCAGCACATCGTGGGGAACCGTGTGGCGCCAAACCATTCTCTTTGGCACAACAATTTCGTCGGCGTTATCGGTCGCTGCGTCCATATAATTGACCAGGCGGACTTGAATACCATCGACCTCAGGAGCAACATTTTGGAGATATGAATTAAGTGACGATGCTATTCCGCGCGTGTCAACAAACTCATCCGCATCGAAAAAGACAACCCAATCGGCACCGAAGGTGTCACGCGCATAATCAAAAAGAAAAGTGTTCCTGTTTGCTTCATCGAAAATGACGCATTTTCGCTCGATAAGACTGACGGGAAGCCCTTCAGTAATAAGATTCTTCACAATTTCCGCGGTTCGATCATGACTGCCATCGTCTAGCACAATCACACGATCCATCTGAGCGAGGTGATGTCTAACGACAGCTTCGATGATATCGTCTTCATTCAAAGTTCTTACAACGCCAGCAATAATCATCTTCTTAAGTCTCGATCGATTTGACATTTTCACGTTGTTTTCGGGCTTAGCACGTTGTGTAAGATCTCGCAACCACTTTCGATTAATCATAGTATTTGTCCAGTTTATTAGGCTGAAAATACAATATAGACTATCTCGCTGCGGGCTTCTAAAATTAAAATGATCACCAAAAATACTAGAAATATATCTGCGATTATTGCTATTGCTATAGATCTCGGATTCTGCCGGAGATTTCCTAATGCTATAATATTCAAGTTTGACTTGAGTTGATCAATGAAAAAACGGCAGCGTGTGCGGAGCATACAACCCGAAACCCAGCAGCGCCAACCCGGCCACACCCAGCAGCCCGCCGCCCACCACCAGCGCGAAGATCCCCGTGATCACCTCGGCCGAGGCGAGCACGATGCCGATCTGGAAGGCGGCTGAGGCGATTTCATAGTGGTGGTAGCGGTGGAGGGCGAGGTCGCGCACCTCCTGGGAGTGGCGAGCCTTCTCGGCCAGTTCCTTGCGGCCCTCGCCGGTGGCGGGCTCGCTGTCCCAGCGGGCCAGGGTCTTGGCCCACTCGGCGCGCTTGGCCTTGACCGCCTCGGAATTGGCGACCTCCGGCGGCAGCAGCGCCAGGGTCTCGTCGGCGGTCTTTAGGACGGTCCCTCGGATTGTGCGGGCCTGGAAATAGGCCCACTGGTTGGAGGCCTCGACATTGGCGCCCAGCGCGTCCGTCTGCGCGCCCTTGGCCAGGGTCTCGGCCAGCGCCAGGAACAGCGCCAGCACCGAGATCAGCAGCGCCACGCGCTTGTTGGAACTACCCCCCGCCCCGTGACCACCCGACATGCTGCTCGCCCTCGTTTCGACGGCGGCAGTCACACCCGATCATGCGCGTGAGCGCAAGGGGTTCCCGTCAGTTCGGGAAGACGTGGCCGCCGATGATCCGCAGGCCCACGGGGCTGCCGGCGGCGAAGCGGTTGGTGTCGGCGGCCTCCACCACCACGGTCTTGCCCTCGGGCCGGTCGACCTCGATGCGCTGGCGCCCCTGCGTCCGGTAGGACGAGCGCACCACGCCGTGGAGATGGGCCTCGCCGCCCTCGGCGAACTGGAGCTGCCAGGGCCGGGCGTAGAGCTTGATCGGACCGACGAGTCCTTCGGGCGCCCGCACCGGTGTCAGGCGGCCGTCGACGCGGACCGCGCCGCCCTGCGCGATTGCTTCGACCTCGATGGTGTCGCCAAGGAACTTCAGCACGGTGGCGGAGACCGGCGCCTCCTGAACCTCGTCCGGCGTGCCGACCTGCTCCAGGCGGCCCTTGTCGAGCACCGCGACCCGGTCGGAGAGCTCCAGGGCCTCGTCCTGGTCGTGGGTGACGAAGATCGTGGTCTGGCCGGTGCGGTCGTGGATCTCGCGCAGCCAGCGGCGCAGGTCCTTTCGGACTTGCGCGTCGAGGGCGCCGAAGGGCTCGTCGAGCAGGAGTACGCGGGGTTCCACCGCCAGCGCCCGTGCAAGCGCGATGCGCTGGCGCTGGCCGCCCGAGAGCTGGCTCGGATAGCGGTCGGCGAAGCCCGAGAGCTTGATGAGGTCGAGGAGGTCGCCGACCCGGCGCTTGATCTCGGCCTTGGCCGGGCGCTCGGAGCGCTTCCGGGCGTTGAGCCCGTAGGCGATGTTCTCGGCGACGCTCATGTGCTTGAACAGGGCGTAGTGCTGGAACACGAAGCCCACCGCGCGTTGCTGCACGGGAAGCCGGGTCGCATCCTCGGCCCCGAACACGATGCGGCCCGCATCGGGGAAATCGAGGCCCGCGATGATGCGCAGCAGCGTGGTCTTGCCCGAGCCCGAGGGGCCGAGCAGCGCCAGCAGCTCGCCCGCCCGCACGTCGAGGGAGAAGTCGTGCAGCACGGCCGCCGTGTCGAAGGTCTTCGACAGGTTCTCGACGCGGATGGCGGTGGAGCCGCCCCGCTCAGTGTCCCCGGGCACCCGCGGCGATCTCGTCGGCGTAGCGCCATTCGAGGACGGATTTGAGGAGGAGGGTGACGAGGGCGAGGCCGGCCAGGAGGGAGGCGACGGCGAAAGCGGCAACGAAGTTGTACTCATTGTAGAGGATCTCCACGTGGAGCGGCAGCGTGTTGGTGAGGCCCCGGATGTGGCCGGAGACCACCGAGACCGCACCGAACTCGCCCATCGCGCGGGCATTGCAGAGGAGCACGCTGTACAGGAGGCCCCAGCGGATGTTGGGCAGCGTCACGGTGCGGAAGGCATGCCAGCCGGAGGCGCCCAGCGTCAGCGCCGCCTCCTCCTCCGCCGTGCCCTGCTCCTGCATCAGCGGGATGAGCTGGCGGGCGACGAACGGGAAGGTGACGAAGATGGTCGCCAGCACGATGCCCGGCACCGCGAAGATGACCTGGACGTCGTGCTCGAGCAGCCAGGGGCCGACGAGCCCCTGCGCCCCGAAGACCAGCACGTAGATCAGCCCCGAGACCACCGGCGAGACCGAGAACGGCAGGTCGATCAGGGTGACGAGCAGGTTCTTGCCCCAGAACTCGAACTTGGCGATGGCCCAGGAGGCCATGATGCCGAAGACGAGGTTGAACGGCACCGCGATGACGGCGGTCAGCAGCGTCAGCCGGATCGCCGCATGGGCGTCGGCCTCCGTGAAGGCGGCGAGATAGGCGGCAAAGCCCTTGGCGAAGGCCTGCGCGAACACGGTGAGCAGCGGCAGCACCAGGAACAGGGCGAGGAACAGGATCGCGATCCCGATCAGCAGCCAGCGGATCCAGCGGCCTTCCGTGACGACGCTGGCGGGCCGGGCCTCGGCGAGGGCGACGGGTGCGAAGGTCTCAGACATAGCCGAATCTCCGCCGGCTCCAGGCCTGGATCAGGTTGATGGCGAGGAGGGTGAGGAACGAGATGCCGAGCATGATCGTGGCGATCGCGCAGGCGCCGCCGTAATCGTACTCGGACAGCTTGATGACGATGAGGAGCGGCGCGATCTCGGAGACGTAGGGCAGGTTGCCGGCGATGAAGATGATCGAGCCGTATTCGCCGACGCCGCGGGCGAAGGCGAGGGCGAAGCCCGTGAGCACCGCCGGGATCAGCGGCGGCAGCACCACCCGCACCAGTGTGTGGACGCGCCCCGCCCCGAGGGTGGCGGAGGCCTCCTCGATCTCCTTGTCGATCTCGGCGATGAGCGGCTGCACGGTGCGCACCGCGAAGGGCAGGCCGATGAACACCATGGCGATGTAGATGCCCACCGGCGTGTAGGCGGCCTCGATGCCGATCCGCGCCAGCTGCGCCCCGACGAGACCGTTGGGGGCATAGAGGGCGGCCAGCGCGATGCCCGCGACGGCGGTCGGCAGGGCGAAGGGCAGGTCCACCACCGCGTCGACGATTCGGCGGCCGGGAAAGCGGTAGCGCGTCAGTACCCAGGCGATAAGGAAGCCGAACACCGAGGCGGTGAGGGCGGCGAGCAGGGACACGCCGAAGCTGACGCGGAGCGCACTGGCCACGCGCGGATCGGTGGCGACCTCCCAGATCCCCGAGAGGCCGAGCCCGGAGGCCCGCGTCACCAGGGCGGCGAGGGGCAACAGCACGATCAGGCCGAGGCAGGTCAGGGTGTAGCCGAAGGCGAGCCCGAAACCGGGGATCACGCTCGGGCGGAGGAAGCGCCGTTTGGCGCGCGTGGGCGCATCGGTGCGGATGGGCGGGGCCATGCTGGTGTCCTGCTCAGGTCTCGGCCCCCTCCCGGTCGGGGGAGGGGGAACGCGGGAGGGCGCGTCAGCGCCCCGCCTTGCTCAGCTTGTCGAACAGGCCCCCGTTGTCGAAGTTCTTCTTCTGGATCTCGTCCCAGTCGCCCTGCAGGTCCTCGATCTTGAACAGCTTGAGTTCGGGCAGTTGCGCCAGATCCTCGGGCTTGGCCGCCGCGCGATTCAGCGGGCGGTAATGGTGCTTGGCGAAGATGGCCTGTGCCCGGTCGGAATAGAGGAACTGGAGATAAGCCTCGGCCTGCTTGCGAGTTCCCTTCTTGTCGACGTTGGCGTCGACCAGGGCGACCGGCGGCTCGGCGTAGATCGAGGTCGGCGGCACGACCACATCGAACTTGTCGCGGCCGAATTCCTCGAAGACGAGATAGGCCTCGTTCTCCCAGGTGGGCAGCACGTCGCCGAGGCCGCGCTGCGCGAAGGTCACGGTGGAGCCACGCGCGCCGGTGTCGAGGACGGGGACGTTCTTGTAGACCTCGCCCACGAAGGCGTTGGCCTTGTCGGCGTCCTTGCCGTCGCGCTCGTAGGCGTAGCC